>JACPBQ010000005.1 GCA_016180235.1 Candidatus Woesearchaeota archaeon
ATATCTACTGGAGATGTCTGATGTCTGAAAGAAATGGACTTCTAGTACGAGAGGAACGAAGTCCAGAGGCCTCTGGTCAATCGGTTGTCTGACAAGGCATGCCGAGCAGCTACGCCTTAAGGGATAAATGCTGAAAGCATCTAAGCATGAAGCCTTGCTTGAAAAGAGACATCATAGAACACTCGTAAAACACGAGTTTGATGGGACAGGGGTGTAAGTACGAAGCTTCGGCGACGTATTCAGCTCGCTGTTTCCAACAGTTCATTATTTAGTCTATGCACGGTCATCATTTTTTTTTCTTTTATTTTTTTATATTTCATTTCAGATAGCTTTAGCTATATGCTTTGATTTATTCTGAACCCAGCTCACTTAGAGATACCTTTAAATAATAAATTTGGATGCTTCTGGTTATGGCGCGACTCTATAAGAATATGGAGATATTTCAGTTAAGCTATTCGCTTGCTTTGGATATCCACAAACTGCTTGATAAGTTTCCGGAAGAACAAAAAGAGAACATTACTTCTCAGATGAGAAGGGCTGCAACTTCAATACCTTTAAACATAGCTGAGGGCAGCGTGAAAAAATCCCAACGTGAATTTTTAAATTTTCTAAGCTATGCGTATGGTTCTGCAAAAGAATTGGATGTTTTGCTGTCTATGTCAAAAGATTTGGGCTTTATTACTAAAAGCCAATATGATTCTATTTTTGGAAAATTGGATGAATTGATGGCCAAATTGTTTGGGTTTATGGAAAATATTGAATCAATGTTTGAAAACAAGAAGAAGTTTTTTACGAGGTTTGGAGCAAAATGATATGTCTCGGAATCGAATCAACTGCGCATACTTTCGGTTGCGGCATCGTTGATGATAAAGGAACAGTTTTGGCTAACGTTAAAGATGCTTATGTTACCGAAAAAGGAGGCATTAATCCAAAATATGCAAAAATACATCATGATAATGTAAAGGATAAAGTTGTTGAGGATGCATTGAATATTGCAAAATTAGGATTAAAGGATATTGATTTGGTATCTTTTTCCCAAGGTCCTGGAATTGGGCCGTGCTTATGGGTTGGCTTGCATAAAGCTGTGGAGATTGCCAAAAAAAATAACATACCGATTGTAGGTGTTAATCACTGCATTGCCCATCTGGAGATTGGAAAATTGAAAACAAAGGCTAAGGACCCGGTCTTATTGTATACAAGCGGTGCAAATACCCAGGTGATTGCTTACGAAGCCGGAAAGTACAGAATTTTCGGCGAGACTCTTGACCAGGGAATCGGCAATTTTATAGATGCGTTTGCCCGGCACATAGGACTAGGGTTTCCAGGCGGTCCAAAGATTGAGAAGCTAGCGTTGGAAGGGAAAAACTATATTGAAATTCCTTATGTTGTAAAAGGCATGGACGTCTCATTTTCCGGGATTTTGACAAATTTGAAGAGGAAATTTGATTCTAAAAATTATAAAACAGAGGATATCTGCTTTTCATTGCAGGAAACGGTGTTTGCGATGATGGTTGAAGTTGCGGAGAGGGCAATGGCTCATTGCGGCAAAAAGGAATTGGTTTTGGGAGGGGGGGTTGCGTGCAACAAAAGGCTGCAGGAGATGTGCAAAGTTATGTGCAAGGAGAGAGATGCAAAATTCTTTGTTCCGGAAAATCAGTTTTTAATTGATAATGGTGCTATGATAGGTTGGCTTGGGATTTTGCAAAGAAAACAAGCAACGAAAAACTATAAAAAAATGCATATTAGGCCTTACGAAAGGACTGATGAGGTTAAAGTTGACTGGTAGTTATTATTAACTAAAAATAGAAAAATTCACGCTGCTAATTTTTGGCTGGTTGCCATTGGTAACTGTCCGGCTAGAGATGGTGATGCCGCTTTTTCCAGTGAAGAGTAAACATTCTTTAAATTATTTCCGTAAGTCAATGTATTGTCTTCAAGCAGGCTTGCAATCAGCCTTGTACGCCTGTATATTGTTGAAATGCTCACTCCAAATTTATCTGCAGCATCTTTTGCGCTCATGGTTATCTTTCCATCGTTATCATAAAGCAGGTTGAAAGTATCCTGCAAGGTGCTTGCGAATCTTGTATTTGGCCTTTTGTGCTCTGACTTGTACCTTGTTGCTATTTCATGATCGGCCTTCAATCTATCATACCTGCTTCCTTGACCAAAGTCAACTGCAACAACGTTAGCTCCAAGGTAGCCGCTTGGCCCGCTTGTTGATCCGTTACCAACAGATCCTTCATTAACAACAGCACCCAATTCTTTGTCTCCTTCTCCCGGACCTTCTGGTGTTGAAGAGCCATTGCCATTTGGAGTACCATCAGGATTTGATTCCTTCCTTCTTCTATACAAAGCCAAAACGGCACCAATCAGTGTAGCTATGCCACCACCAATAGAACCCATATATCCAGCCAGAACTCCCCCTTTGCTGGGAGCGTTCCTTTCAGCATCCTGATAAGCCCTTATTGCTCCAGTAGAAGCATTATACTTTTGATTATACTCGGGCTTAAAAGAGGCCATGGCTTCATTTGCCGCGTTCAATTCTTCTTGTGCTTTTTTCAAATCTGCCTTTTCAGCTTTAAAACTGGATTGCGCTTTTGCAAGCGCTTCTCTTGCATTGTTCAGAGTGTCATCTGCCGCAGCCAGATTATCGGTTTTTAACCCTAATTGTGCTTCTGCAGTTCCTTTAGTACTCAAAACTGATTCATATTCTGGCTCGAAAGCATTACTGTCAGCCTGTGCTGATTTATATTTCCCGGCCATTTCCTCCGCTTTTGATTTTGCAGCTTCATAGGCTGATTTTGCCGCATCATATATCTGCCTTGCATCTTTTAATTGTGTCTCAAGCTGGGTCAATTTTGCAGTAGTTTCTGAAACTCTTGTTACAGCAGTTGTGTATGCAATGTCCTGTGAATTGTAAGCTTTCTCAGCACCCGCAAGTTTAGTTTCCAATCCTTCAAGCTGATTTTCAAGAGATCCTGCTTTCTCAATTGATGCCACATGTGCCTCTTCAGCTTCTGCCACTATTTTCTCTGAATTGCTTATGGCACCGTTAAGTATAACTGAAAGATTTAGTATTTGGCCAGGCAATATCCTATGAGGGTTTCCTGCTTCCTGCAATCTTGAATAGTTTATTCCATCCAGATTTATGTGGGCGTATTTCTCCTTTACATATTTATCAAATTCCGTAGGAGTCATCATATTGTTTGCTTTTGCTACCAGATTTACAAGGTCCATTATCTGCTGGTTTGAGGGGACGTCGCCATAAGCCAGGACATAAGCTTTCCCCACCATTCTCCATAATGAGTCTCCTTTCTGAACCCCTTTATGCTGGGATTTCTCAAGTTCATTCAATCTGCTTAGTTTGGAGTATATATCCTCACCAGTATTGTTCATATTTTTAATCGCATCATCAAGAGAGGATTCTGTGCTCTTTACAAGTTTAGTTAATCTCTCTAAATGTTCATTTGCAGCATTGTATTTTTCTTGCTGCTTATCCTTTAATGATACTGCTTGCTTAAGCTCTGCTCTTTTCTCAAGGACAGTTTTATCGAGATTTTTGTAATTGGTCTCTGTAACCTGATAAGAACCAAAAGCATTTTTCATGTCTGCTTCTGCAGAAGTCTTTTTTGCCCTGAAATCAGCAACAAGACCTTCCAGCTTTTTCATCTGATTCTCAGCGGAGATATAATTTGTCTCAGCGTCTTTTACCCTTAATGTCTGAGCGTTAAATTGAGCTTTTGCCTCATTTTGAGCTGATGCTGCCTGGCTCTCTTCATTTTGCGCTGAAGTCAGATTTGAACTCGCAGAATCAAATTCATCAGAAGCAGTTTTAAAATTATCAATTTCCCCCTTGATTGCCTTATCAAGAGCAGTCATCCTTCCATCTGCCATTGATAATTCCTGCTGTGCGGTATTTTTAGCGTCAATAGCATCCAGCAAGTCCTGCTGCCTTTGGTTTGCGCCCCACAAATATAATCCGGATACTATTGCTGCTGCTGCCCCTATTCCAGCAACTGATCCGCCAACAATCCTCCTATTTGCCATTTTAAACATAGATTAACTATCTTAAAGTGATAATTGGTGGAGTTTATAAATCTTTCTATTTTAATCACTTTAAAGTAGTTATTCTATAGAAACGCTGCTAAAACTGCTTATAGAATTAGAGGCTATCCCTGCCCATGCGCCTTTTCAAACTTCTTCTCGTCTTCCGGCGCCAATTCTTCAAATACTGCGCCGCAGTCCTTGCATATTATCTGCTGTGTTTTTTTGTTATAGTATACATTATTGCTTCCGCATTCAGCGCATTCGTCTTTTCTTAAAGCCATTTTAAAACTATTTATTGACTATCGTATAATTATTTGCTTTATCCAATCATTAACAACTATTTGTTTTGTCATTATTTTCTGCGGCCTTTATCTTTTGGGGCAATAAAAAATTTGAATAATTACCTGCCGGCTATGATTTTTATTATGCTTAATTTCAAGTTTTTTATCATGCTAATCATAATCAAATTATTGTGCACTTGTTTCTTAGCAGTATTGGCATTCTTATTTAATAGCTTTTAAAACTTATCTTTTATTTCGAGCTTTTGACTATCATATTTAATATTTTTTCTTTTCCTTTCCAGTCCAATGCTTCTTTTAAAACCTCTTCAATAGTCTCCACAGGAATTATTTTTATCTTTTCAAGCTTTTCTTTGGGCAGGATTATGTCTTTCAGATTGGTTTTTGGCACTATTACCTGCTTCATCCCGGCTTCTATCGCTGCCTCAACTTTGGATGCCACTCCGCCTACCGGAAGCACTTCTCCTCTTACCGATAAGGAACCGGTCATTGCAGTATCCTGCTTTACCGGTATTTCCTTGAATGAGGAGATTATTGCGGTAGCGACAGCTATAGATGCTGAATCACCTTCAACTCCCTCATAAGTCTGGAGGAACTGCACATAAATATCGTAGGTTTCCTTTATGTCCTGGCCAAAGTATTTCTTGATTATAGCAGATACATTTTTTATGGCTTCTTTTGCTATCTCTCCAAGCTTTCCTGTCGCTATTATCTCGGACTCTTTGCCTCCGGGGGTTACTTCGGCTTCTATCGGCAGGATTATTCCGGAATAAGGAGGGGTAACCCCTATCACTGCCAGGCCATTAACTCTTCCGACTCTTTTTCCTGCGGTTACTATGATTTCGTATTCTTTTTTCTGCTCAATGTACTTGTCTGCTATCTGCTGCTCCAAAGTCCTGGCAATATTTTTCGCTTCAATTACGTGCTTTTTCATGACCAAAGATGAGTTTTGCTCTTTAGCCAAATCGCCTGCTGCCCTTATCAGGCCTCCAAGTTCCCTTAATCTCAATGTCAAGTGCCCTTTCCTGTCTGCGCGCCTTCTTGCTTCCTCTATTATCTCATCAACTGCTTCTTTTGCAAAATGGGGTATCTTTGCATCTTTTGTAACTTCCTGCGCAACAAAAACTATTATTTTGTCCCTGTTTTCCTCTGTGTCAGGAAAAGTGTCTTTCATGTAAACTTCATAGCCATAGCCCCTTATCCTGCTTCTTAACGCAGGATGCATGTGCTTAACTGTCTCATAGTTTCCTGCTGCTATGAGGATAAAATCACATGGCACCGGCTCTGTCCTTACCATAGCTCCGGCACTTCTTTCACTCTGCCCTGTAATTGCAAACTTTCTTTCCTGCATTGCCGAAAGAAGCTCCTGCTGCGTTGCCGGGTCCAAAGTTGCTATCTCGTCTATGAATAAAACGCCCATATGGGATTTGTGTATCATTCCTGCCACTACACGCTCATGTGCCGGTGTTCCTAATCCTCCGCTCTGGAAAGGGTCGTGAAGAACGTCTCCAAGCAATGCTCCTGCATGAGATCCTGTTGCATCATTGAACGGAGCCTGCTTCTTCTTGAAATTGTCAACAATGACTTTAGGCACTCTTGCCCTTCCTTCCATTCTCTTTCCCATGTTTATGAACAGGACAAAGGCTGCTAAAAAAAGAAATGAGCCGATCAAAGAAGCTCCAAATACAATTGCTCCAACAGTGGGATTATACTTATTCCCATAATAATTAAACATAAACCAAGGCGCAAACATGGCAACAAGGACAAGAATGAAAAGGATTATGTTCTGGTTCTTGAACATGTTCATGCTCTGTATCCTTGATTTTGCAACCAAGTCGCGGCCCTGGCCTGCCGGAAGAGTCCTTATCAGCGGAGTGTTTTCATCATTGGGATTTGGAAAAGAAACAGTATCAACTAGCTTTTCTTTAGGCAATAGCTCGGCTAATGCAAGGCCCAGCATGCTTTTTCCTGTGCCTGGCTCGCCTATTAAAAGAACGTTTCTTCTCTGCTCCGCAGCTTTTTTTATTATCTCAACAGCTTTTTCCTGGCCAACAATCTGGCCTATAAGGTTCTTGGAAACGTCAATTTCAGCTGTTGATTTGTAAGTTTTAGATATCTTTGCCATAATTTTGCGGATAATATTTTTATTTAAAAAGGTTGTGGAAAATTTGCGAAGCAAATTTTGATAAATCCTTACAATTGATAAAATTCATAATATACTAAATAAATCAATAAAGTTCAGTCAAAATGCCCGTGAACATCGGCAATTTCCCCTTGCTGGCACGATTAGGTTTTTTAACATGCATTATTATGCTTTTTTTCGTTTACAGCGGGCTTGGCTAGCCTATAATAAATTCACAATATAAAGAACAAATGAAAATTATATCATCATCTCAAAGAACAAAAAACAAAATAACGGGCAGCATCAGGCATCCCATTGAATGGCTTCTTTTGACATCAACAACATTCGGTATAATTCCAATAGCTGTTGAGACTGCCAATATCAGCAATCCGACCCATGAAGAGAAATAAAATACCATTAAAGTTATAAAAATGATAATAGAGAAGCATAAGACTGAATAATTCACTTTTTCTATTAATCTTGCAAAGACTCTTGCCAGGAAAAGCACCAAAAATGTGGCCAGGCCTGCGGCTATCAATGCTGTGGCGATAAACAGAATCAGCATGCTGAGGTCAATTTTGGACAAAAGCTCCTGTATGGCAAAAATTGCGCCGTTTCTTGCCCTGTCAAGGGTGTAAAAGGTCACCATGCTTATTACCATGTCCACAGTCCCTATGCTGCCAATTAAAATCAAAAATGCGTAAGTTCCCAACGAGCCAAAAATATTGCTGCCTATAACAGCAGCCTGCGCAGGCCCCATGCCGGGAAAAAAACTTACTATGCTGCCGGAAAATGTGCCTGCAAGTATTGATTTTGCGCTTTGGAATTTTGAAAGGACAATATTTTCCGTTATCCTTTGCCTGGGGATTTGCACTTTTTGCGATAAGCTCACAATCAGCATGCTTAAGCCAAACAGGCCGGAAAGCAAGGGAAATAATGGCTGCTTTAAATTCGGCATGGTTAAAGCCAATATTCCAAGGATTCCTGAGACCAAAAAAACAACCGACGACCAAAATTTTTTGTCCAGGCCTTTCTCAATCAATATCATATAAATTACAACTGCAATCAGGATAAATCCAATATACGGCCTTATATCGTCATAGATTAAAGGGAAAATTATAATTAATAATGGAAATAATAGAATTGCCAGGATTAAGCTGGATAGGCTTCCAATCACTGTCAGCTTTACTGCCTCATAACCCATTCCCTGCAGCAATAATTTATGCCCGGGCAGAACTCCCAATGCAGTAGCTTCGTTTGGAGCTCCTAAAAAGATTGCAGGCAGAATGTCAAGGAAAGTATGGGCTATTGCCATGGAAATGATAAAAACCCCTAATGAGGGCAATGAAAATATCCCAAGCAGATAGGCAGAGGAGCTCACAACCAGCAGGCTTACAAGATTTACATGGATTCCGGGAGTCAAGCCCGTGAAAATTCCGGCAAGAACCCCCAACAATAAAGCCGCTAAAAATTCGAAAAAAGCCATTTTATTTGATTTAATTATCTTATAATTCTTGCCCTTTGGGCAATTATTTCCATCTTTTTCTCATACTCATCCACTTTCCCTATTATTTCAACCTCATTGCCTTCCTTAATAGGAGTTGATTCATTGTTTCCCTTGAATAAGACCACTGTCACTTCCGTTGGCTGCGTAATTTCCATTATGGTGACTCTTTCAGTGTCTGTCAGCCTGCTTACTATGCCCCTTACCTTCACCATCTCGTCCTTGTTTTCCAGGGTAATTTTCTCCAGGGTTTTTTCCTGGATTGAAATATTATCTGAAATTATGTAAAGAATCAACAAGCCTGCCAAAGAAACAATAAGCGCAATTTTTAGAAGGGTTTTTTCTTTCATTTTTTAATGATGTTTTTTAAACATTTATTATTTATATCCTGGCTTAATCAACTATTTGTTCAGTTTTCTTCCCATTAAATCTACCTTTATCCCACCATTTCCAGCTATTTGTTTTGTCATTAGTTTATGCACACTTTAAATCATTATGGCAATAAAATATTTTTAATAATAATTCCCGGGTATGATTTTATTATTAATTTTGATTATGAAGTTATATATTATCTTCAACCTAATCAAATAGTTGTAAACTTGTTTCATAACAGTATTGGCATTATATTTTTATTTTAAATGCTGCTTAATATTTGTTTTTATTTTTTGTTGATTTGTTCCTGTATTCGACCACAATCTTTTTAAACTGTTTAGGTTTCCAGAATGCCATGCAAGGCACGATAGTTAATTTCAGGAGAGGAAGGAATACGCAGAAACCTAGCCATTTGATTATTCATATTAACAGCGTTAACAATAGGGAAAAAGCCGCTGAGCTGGTCGGAAAGTCTGTTGTCTGGAAAAGCCCTGCGGGAAAAGAGATAAAGGGCAAAGTTGCCAGTGCTCATGGCAATAATGGCGCAATAAGGGTTATTTTCGAGAAAGGGATGCCGGGGCAGAGCTTCAGCACCAAAGTAGAAATCCAGTGATTATTTGATCCTAATCTGAGGGACTGTTTCTTTTTTCTTAAAAAGCATCGATAATCCTCCAAGGATGCTGCCCAAGGCTGCGCCGTACTCCAAAGCGGTTTTAGCGTTTCCAATGTCCACAGGCAGCTTATAGCCCACTAAAGCCAAAACCAATAGAATTCCGGCCAGAACAAAAATCAGGCCTAAAATGTTTCCAATTCCAAAGCTGCTGCCTGGTTTGGGAAGATTCATTTTTTATTTAAAAAACCCCTGGAAGATTGGTATGATTCCTTTTGCGATCAGGTACATAAGTATTGCTGCAAGTATAAATCCCACAAAAAACCCCTTCGTCAAATCACCGGGGCTGGTTACAATAGCTTTCTTGTTAAGCATCTTTAATTATGGTGTTGGTTTGCTGCCGAAAGGTAGCCATCCCTGCGTTGCGGCATAATACATCAAAGCTGCGCCAAGAATCAATCCAATTACAAAAAACATTCCTGCATGCACGCTTACGAACCCTTTTTTATCCATGTTTTGCACCTCTTGAGCATTTTTTGTTTTTATTATTATTTTTGTTTATAAACATTTCGAAAAACATATGTTTTTCGAAGCCAGAAAATTTAACAAATTTTCGTTTGTTTCTATAAATTTAAATTTTCCCCGTATTTTAGTTTTTACTTCTTTTGAATGGAAAAATTTATAAACATGTTTAAGGAAGATTGGATTAGCTAGTTATGGTGCCAATTATGAACAGGAAAAAGGTGATTTTGTTAGCGGTTTCTTTATTCATTTTTAGTTTGGTTTCCACAATCGTTTTAGCGGCTCCAACCGATTATATGCCGGATATTCTTGAGGATTTTTTTAAATGGCTTTTCTTTACCCTGCCAGAGCAGGCAAGATCCGGAAACGAGGCTTTTGTATACTGGTTTAAGCTGATTCTGTGGCTGCTGCTTTTCCCGGTTGTTTTTTTCGGAGCAAACAAGATATTTCCGGATTCAAGAAGGATTTCAGGAGTAATAGCCGGAGTATTTTCCCTTATTGCAGTCATATTCATACCAAAAGGGATTTTGCTGTTCATATTCACTGAGTTCAGCGCAGTTACATCTTTAATTCTGGCCCTTGCCCCAATATTCATAGGCATATTCATCAGAAGCAAAATACCGGATGATCTGCCCATGCTAAAAAATGGGATAATGTTAATTGTTGGCGTGGTTCTTATAACAACCGGAGGCTATTTCACAGCGGCATATTTAACTGGAGATAACAAGCTTTTTGAGCAGTTTGGAGTATGGGCTACCGCAACTGGCGCAGTGGCATTGATTTGGGGCATTTTGGGGTTCTTGTTTGGGTTTGGTTTAGGAAAAGGTGGTGAAGGTAGCGGAGAGGGAGGAGGACTTTTCGGCAAAAAAGGCGAAGCTGGAGAATCAGTCTCATCAGCAAAAGAAGAAAAGAAGCTAAAAAAAGAGGAAGCAAAGGCAGAGGCAAATGTCGCTAATCTAACATCACAGATGCAGGTTATAGAGCAAAAGCTTCAGCGAATAGAAGCCATAGAGCAGCAGGATTACTACGCAAAACTCCACAGTTATGAAAATCAGTTAAAAGTCTTGGATGAGCTCGATAATATTCTTGCCGGAAGCTGGAACGCATTAGAGACCCTCAGGAACGTCTTGGGCAAAATGCAGGCTTATCCCCAGCATTACAAGGATATGATACCAGAGATTGAGCAGCACTTGTCAACATTCAACAGCTTTATCCAAAAATTATATGATGTGCTTAACCAATTAGTCCAAAACCTTACGAGCCAATTGACAATTGACAGGCATGAAGAGACCTTAGGAGAAGCTTATAAAAAGGCAGTAAGGTATATGAGGCTGATTAGCAAACTGGACTTAAACCAGGTAAAATTAATCTTAAAAGAGGTGCATGGGGAGGAGAGACTGAAAAAAAAGATAACAACTGCAAAAACAACAGAGGTAAATGATGAAATTGCTGCGATAAAAGCCCTCAACAAAGGCATGATCAGAAAACTTTGGGGTTTTAACCGGATTTTGAAGGATGACCAAAAAGTTCAAGATAACTTAAAAAAAATGGACCAAGATGACTATAACAAGATAAAGAAAGCTGTTGATGCCGCTTCCGGCATGGTCAGGGACTTTAAAACAGCATATGAAAGATGGAGGAGCGCCGGTTACGGCAGAGTAATGTCCCTGATTAAAGCATTGTCTGGCATGCAGAACATAAGGGCATTTGCAAAGGATATTAGGGAGGTCAGGCAAAGCACTTTAAAAAAGATTGATACTCTTAAGAAGCACAAGACCGACATCCAGAACAAATGGCTTCTTACGAAGGACTTCAAGGAGCTTACACTCCGAATCAAGAATATAGATGCGATATTGCTGAAAACTCCGTAACTATTTATCACTTAGAAGTGAATAAAAATAGAAAGATTTAAATATAAGCCCTCATTCTTAAAAAAGTGATTTAAATGGGAGTAGTAAAAAGCATTGTTTTTGCAGGAGCGATTGGCGCGGCTGCGATTGCAGCAGACTATAACTGGAATTTAGTCAGTAAAGCCGGTTCTGTTACCAATGAACTAGCCAGTAGTGTAAGCGGCGCAACTTCTGTAGGACCAAGATTAAATGTGCCTACTAAAACAATAGGAGGACTTGAAGTAAGGTGCAAAGATAGCAATATTCTTTATGACAACAAAGGAAAGCCAGTTTTAAAATTTGAGATTGGTGCAAGCGGGCAATATAACGTCAGCCCAATCACAGGCTATGAAGTTGTGGGTAGCGATTGCGTGCCAAAATAAGATACGTTCTTGATATTTTGAATTCTTTATTTATTTTTTTACTGTAAAATCAAAGAAAAGTAGCATCAGCTTTTTCTTTTCAACAAGGCAGCTATATCCCTTTCTGCTTTTCCGCAGGCTCTCCTTGCAACATTCATCCGTTTGTTCATATCCTCTATAATTTTTAATATTGCCCTGCCTAACTTTGACCTTGAGATGCCTCTTTTAGTGATATTGTTCTGCAATTGTGCCAGATCCTTTATATCCTGCTCTGCCTTTTCCAGATCCTTCAGCATCTGATCTTCATCCCTGCCCAAGAGCATCTCAAATCTTTCCAGGGTTTGGTCCAGCTCCCTCCTTTGCCTGTTTACGCCAATAGCCGCTATCGGGCTTTTTAGCTTGCCTTTGACCAAAGCAACCATCTCGTCATATTTCTTTTTGTGGGCAAGTATTATTGCAGCATCACGCTCCAATGACTGGGTATCATCCCAAACAACCTTGAATTTGCTGAATTCAATGTCTATTTCCTGGGCTGCCCTTATAACCTCCTTTTTCTGCTCGCTTGCTTCCCTCCACATCTCTTCCAGATCCCTAACAGCCTGCTTCTCGCTGGAGATTTCCTGCTGTATCCTTTTGTTCAGGTCAGAAGGGAGATTAGACAAAATTGTTTTTTTGCCCATTGCCAGCATATCAAGAATTCTTCCCATAAAATCACCTTTTTATCATTTTAGAATAATTAATCCGGAAAGGAGTATTTAAACTTTTTTATTTAAATTAACCCAAAGCCACAAAGCCGTAGATAACCCCTATGACTCCTATGATGATTATTATAACGGGGTATAATGGCCCTGATGTGGAAATAATTGCTGGCATGAAGCTCTGCAGGAAAGGTATAATGCCCCCAAGTATTGTCAGCAGGGCAATGGCTATAGTCGCAAATTTCTCAAAACCAAACAACAGGCTGTTGAATGCCCCATAAATTAATGCTATTATACCTATGGCTATTATAACAAACTGATAGCCGGGAGCCTTTGTTATTGCAGAATTCGGCATTATGCCAAGATTTCCAAGCAAAGGCAATAAACCAGCTAAAATTATAAGAATCCCGAGAACTGTAATCATTATTTTCATTCTATACCTCTTTTTAGTTAATTTTATCCTAGACTGTATTTAAACTTTTTTATAATTGATAACGAAAAATAATAAGCAAAAGATTTATATATATTCTAATGGAGGAAAGGTTAATGATTAATCCAAATACTATTGCTGCTGCTGAGAGCCCAGAGCAATTGCGCAGTACAGGAATACGAGTTTATAAAATCTTCGTAAAGGCTTCTAAAAGATTTATGAGTAAAAAAATTTATGATAGGGGTAATTTTCTAAAGGCTGTTTTCACTGGAATTCGTTTTGGAGAGTCTGCTTACCAGAAGTCAAAAGCAAAATTTATCAGGATGATTTCTAATGAAATATGCCAAAGCATTGCGCAACAATTTCAACAAAAGAAAACTCCAGAAGAAAAACAGCAGGAATTGGAAAAAATCAAAAGATTAAAGGATTTATTGCTGGTGCTGGACCAAGAGCAGGCTATTGAACGCAGAAAGGCAGATATGATGACGCGATGGATAAGAGGCACTTACAGCGAAGTAACTAAAATTGAAAAAAGCCTGACAGGGGATTTTGAAGCATATAAACAATGGCGGCAAAAGATGATATCTAGGATGCAGCAAGAAAAACAAAGAGGGCAGGCCAGATAAAACAGCCTAAAAATGCAAATAAAGCTTTCTAAAAAACCAAAGAACTGCATCCTTATAGAGGGATTTCCGGGATTTGGGCTTGTTGGGACTATTGCCGGTGAATTTCTGCTGGAGCATCTGCAGACAGAGCAAATCGGGAAGATAATATTTGACGAGATGCCTGCCATGGTTGCGATACACGAAGGCAAGGTTGTCGAGCCTTTGGGTATTTTCTACAACAAAAAATATAACATTGTCTTATTGCATGCGATAACAGCGTCTGCGGGCATGGAATGGAAGCTTTCCGACATGGTTGTAGATTTAAGCAGGCAATTGAGCGTAAAGGAGATAATATGCCTCGAGGGAGTGGGAAGCAGCGAGGAAACAAGCACGTCAAGGGTCTTTTTTTATTCCAATAACGAGAAAAACAAGGAAAAATTCAACAAGATAAAAGTCGACCCATTGAAGGAAGGGATCATCATAGGAGTTACCGGAGCTGTTTTGCTAAGAGCGGAAAAAACACCTGTGAGCTGCATTTTCGCTGAAACGCACACCACACTGCCTGACAGCAAGGCAGCAGCCAAGGTTATCGAAGTATTGGACAAGTATATGGGCCTTAAAGTGGACTATAAGCCGCTGCTGGAGCAGGCAGAAAAGTTCGAGGAAAAGCTCAGGGGATTGCTGTCAGAAAGCCAGAAAGCCCAGGATTTAAGCGAGAAGAAAAAATTGAGTTATGTAGGGTAAAGGATTTGTTCTCAATTTTTATAATAAAAATAATCATTTCTCCAAAATCTAGGCTCGGTGCATTACGGCCTCGCATCATTGTAGTAACAAGTTAAGAACCCGCTTCCATCACTTGGCGGGAATTTATGTTTTTTTTGACAAAGTTTTTTAATACCAATATAACCAATAACCTCCATGAATAAAAAAGCAATAACTTCCGTTCTATTGATAATATTAATTTCTCTGATTTCTTACTATAACATATTTGACAATGAGTTTGTCTGGGACGACCATCTTTTTATCCTTGATAACCAGGATATAAGGTCTTTTTCCAATTTGCCTTTATTTTTTGCCCAGGATGCTGAAGGACTGTACAGGCCGTTAAGGAGCCTGCATTACACGCTTGTTTACTCAATTGCCGGAAAGAACGAGTTTTTATATCATTTCAACAGCCTGTTTTTCCATGCAGCAATATCCATCCTGATTTTCTTCATTATATTTGGAATTATCGGCAATAAAAATATTTCTTTGGTAAGCGCTTTGATTTTTGCCGCGCATCCGATACACACCGAGAGGGTTACAAATATTACCGGGGGCTTTGACTTATCGGGAATATTCTTCATGCTCCTGTCATTTTTCCTGTACATTAAATATTCAAAAAGCAGCCACAATGATAAAAAATATTTTTTCGCTTCCTTGATCTTGTTCATATTGGCATTATTCGCGTCTGAGGAAGCCATAACTTTGCCATTGATAATAATATTGTATGAATTTTGCTTCAACAGGGAAAAATTCAATAAAAAATTGATTAAAAACTGCATTCCCTTTTTTGCTGCTGCTGCTTTCTATGTTTTTTTGAGATTTTCTGTTTTGGGCATTGCAGGAAGGCAGGAGCAGTACTTGGCAGGAAGTTTCTTTTTGACACAGATTACAATGCTGAAGGCTTATGTGTATTACATTTATCTGCTGGTTTTTCCGCTAAATTTAACCCTATACCATAATACCGAGCCAGTAGTTTCTGTTTTTGATCCAAAAGCATTCTTGTCATTATTTTTGATATTGGCAATATTCTTACTTGCAATCAAATATTATAAAAACAAGGTTTTATTTTTCTCTATTTTCTGGTTTTTTATCACCTTGATTCCTTTCTCAAACATGATTCCAATACAGAATTTCATTGCTGAGAGGTATCTTTATTTGCCGTCTGTAGCTTTTGCACTATTATTGTCTTATTCATTATTTTCATTATATAATTTGAAATTAAAAGCTATCCGGAAAAATAAAATTTTGAAAAATGCGATTATTGTTTTTATTGTTTTATTATTGGCATTGTATGTTGTTAAAACCATTGATAGAAACAAGGACTGGCAGGATAATTTAACCCTGTGGGAGAAGACTGCTGCAGCTAATCCTGAGAACAGCAGGGCGCACGACAATCTTGGATTTACATACGAGCAGATGGGGGAGAATAATAAAGCTCTTGCTGAGTTTGAGGCTTCTGTGATGCTGATGCCCGACAATTACAAGGCTTTGGCGAATTTGGGGGTCATATATGCAAAGCTCGGAAGATATAATGAATCAATCAGTGTATTAAAAAAATCAATTAAAATAAGCGAATATTACAAAACATACGATAAATTAGGCTTGGTTTACGTCGAGCTCAAAGATTATGGCAATGCAGTTGAAAGCTTCAAGAAAGCGATTGAGGCAAATACAAGATATGCAAAAGCGCATAATGATTTAGGCACAGTATATGGAAAACAGGGAAAGTTTGATTTGGCTTTGCAGGAGTTTAATGAAGCTATTAGAATTGATAGGGATTATGCAGATGCACATTATAATTTAGGAATATTATTGGATTTTATGGGGCAGAAAGAGCTGGCAAAGAAAGAGTTTGAACGTGCTTATAGCTTAGAGCCGGAGAATGGGTTGTATAGGAAGAAAGCCAGTTAAGCGTGAAGTGGGGGAATATATGGTCTAGTTGGGGGAATTATCGAAGGGTCTATTGTTGGTGTTTCATCATCATCAGGTCTCCTGTTCTTATCTGGCCTATCCCTTTTTTCTCTGGGTATATCTTTTTTTGGGTCGTGTTCATCATCAGGCACTACTCCATCGATTATTTTTGGAGGAGCAGCATACGATGAATTAGGGACATATCCTTGATGGACATGTGTTAAATATATCCCTGATTTTAAAGAAGGTAATAACACATCAACCAAGCCCTGCAAACCAGAACCTTTTAACGGCTTTATAATTTCACTGTTTCCTATATTATAATTAGTGGGGTTATATAACATCATTAAATCAACTATAGGATTTTAAATCAATTTATAAATTTAATTATAAAACCCAAACAAAGAAATATATTTTTTGACCAGATTGTTGTGTATTTCCATCGGCTTTAATCCATTATTCATCAGCTTTTTGACAAAAAAGAATGCCAAGTCATGAAGGCCGTTTCTTGCCGGGTTAAAATCCAGATCATCCTTGATATTCTCGGCTAAATTGCCTATGTTGTTTGCCTTGATGGTTTTCGCCCATTCAATCGCAAAGGAAAATGCTTTTGCTTCCTCGTCGTGGTTATTAGACAAGCAAGAAGTATAAATGTGCCCGATTTCATGACCTATTGTCAGCATTAGCTCATCTAAATGGTTATTTTTGACGAATATCTTTTTTAGTTTCCTGCCATTGACTGCAAAACCCTGTATGCCTTCCGACCATTCGCCAAACCTGGAATGAATCTGACTTAATTCTCCAACATTGCATATATTGATGACTATATTTTCCGGCAAATTTTTTCCAAGCATTAATTGGAATGCTTCTTCTATCAATTCCTTAACCTGTTCTGTTGCGTGGATTATTGGAGTTTCCCGACGGGACGGCTTCAGGAATATCCGGGGAGTAAAGTAATATGTTTTTGTTGGCTTGTCAGATTCATAATTGCTATTGGAATAAATCTTTGGTTTTGACTGCTGCCCGGAGTATTCTATTGGCATATTTTCTGCTGAAACATGATAATTCTCACTTTTAGAAACAAAGTAGTTTAAGCCATTAGTATTTGATGGGGCACTATTGTACCTTACAAGGTCATCAATGAAATAAGATTTCCCATACATAAGAATGAGCAATATCAATTGAATATTAATATTTACCTAAATGAAAATCTGTAATTGCTAAAATGGCAAAATTATGTGGTTTTAGGACTTATAAGATAAAGATATATGCTTCATTTCATAGTGCCTAAATATGTTTTTGCCTTTAGCTCTCACTTTTAATTTTGCTTCTAAATAGCTTATTATGGGAATCTGTTCTTCCAGATGCTTTTTTGCTCATTTTGCCTCTTAGGCCCATTCACTTTTACCGGCTCTACAGGTCAAATTACATGTTTCCAAAATAGCTGATGAAAATCATTGTTTTTTGTTCTTTATTGTTCGCTTAATCTCACTATTTAACTCTCACTTTTTGAGATCATAAATAATAATTTTCAATATAGAAAAGTGTAGAAAGTGTCTATTATATAGTTTAAAATATATATTATAAAGATAGTTTATTTATAATTATTATTAAAAATATATAATTTATAATAATTTTTTTGATAGTTATATTAAAACATTTGATTATTAATTATTGTTAGATTTTATTAAAAATATTAGTTAATAATTAAAATATCTTAGCAAAATTAATAAAAAATGACAATGGAAAAAATTAAAAAACACAAGAAAATTTCATTGACAAAATGAAAAAAATATTGCTAATCCTCACTTTTTTGCTGGCTTTGATTGCTGCTAATGCGTGCAATAGCGAGGAGTTTGTTGTGATAGATAACGGAAATGAAAAGATAAAAGTAAATGTCGAGATTGCGGATACATCTGAGGAAAGGGCTGCTGGACTGATGTCAAGGGAAAGTCTCGACGAGAATTCCGGCATGCTGTTTGTGTATCAATGGGAAGATTATTACAGCTTCTGGATGAAAAACACCTTAATTCCTTTGGATATAATCTGGGTGTCTGGAGATGGGGAAATAGCGGATATAAAGCATGCAGAGCCTTGCACGGAAGACCCCTGCACCAGCTATAAGCCAGTCAAGCCGGCAAAATATGTCTTGGAGGTAAACGGCAATTTTACAATTAAAAATAGCGTCAGCATAGGGGACATAATAGCCATAAATTTGAATTAGCCGCTATAGATATTGACCGATGAAAAGCATTAAAAACATTAAAAATAATCAAATTTTATATATGAAAAAGATAATTTTTGCCTTATTGGTTCTTGGATTATACCTTATAGCTAGCTGCGTAGATGATAAGCCTAATGAAGATCAGCTCCAAAACGGCAAGGAAACGAGCTTTGGAGGCTTTACAAAAGAGCAATGCGATGCTGCAAATGGCTATTGGAATGAGTGCGGAAGCCCTTGTGCCGGTACGGATGCTGAGGTTTGCATCCAGATGTGCCAGGTACAATGCGAGTGCGGAGGCATAGCCGGGTTTGGATGCCCTTCCGGCTATAAATGCAGGTTAACCGGAAAAATTGCCGACGAGATGGGTGTTTGTGTTAAGGAATGATTAATTCTAAGAGATTAATTAATTGTGGGTTTTTGGTTATTTTCTATTTTTCTTAGGAGAGGACCAAATGCCATACGGCTATAGCCATTAAACAGAGCTTGGTTATGACCTGGAAAATAAACTACAGCTCTTCCAACACCAATAACAGGACTAGATTTAGCCCTAATGCCATCAACTAGCGCCTCTAATTCCGGAGTGTCTAAAGGAAAACTAGCCAAATCGACTAGTGTTAGATCAGAAGGTCTTACATGAGTTGTCGTATCTGTCACATATACAGGAACTTCTCCATTATTTCCATGCAGATGCATGGGAGTTTTTCCACCAGTTCTAAGAATAGGGGTTAAGGTTCCTCTTGGAGCTCCATAAACTGCAGGGTTTTTCGTTAGCAATATAGCTCTTTCTTCTGGGACTACCCTATCTGCTGTTCCTCCATAAGAAATTGGTGGAGGTGTGGCTACTCCTGGTGGTAATAGAGCTTTACTTCCTGAATAATTTGGTTGGTAATTCATAGCCTTTTTAGTAATGTTCTAAATATATAAATCTTTTGTTTTTGTATACTAGTATAGGAAAAGATATATTAAATTAACATAGGTTTAAGAAAAATAAGCAAAGGTTTTTAAATAAAGCCCGTTATCATATAGTATTCTTTAACTACTAAAGGATGCCACCAGAACAGGAAACTGTTTCTAAAGACGTCTTAATAAGAAAGATAATGACCTCAAAAGCATTAAGGTGATTGTTGTCCTTCATTAATAAAATTAAGTAAAATGGTAACAACAACGATAGACGACTTTGTCAAGGCATTTCCGCACTGGGATTTAACTAGTGAAACAACTGAATATTTTAACAGATTGCATAAAAAACTAAGGGATGGCCTGCAGAAAGTCCAAGAGTTAGCTAACGAATCACATTTAGGCGCAAGGATAGCATTTGAGCATGAAGGGAAGACTCTTGCTACTGGGGGCCACTTAGGCGGAAAAAGCCTAAAAGAGTCTTTGCCAGAAGCATTGGCACATGCACTTGCGAATCTGTATTTGAGGGCGACCTGTTATGGATTGGATGGTGAATTAGATTACTCAGTTACACAATTTGAAGCATTTAGGGATGGTTATTTTCAGCTAAACCCCACAATAATGTTCAAGTTAATGAGGGGAAGGCTTCTTGAGGGCAAAAAAGCTGCTGGCATAAAAGTCGTTGCAACTGTGCCTGATGAATTTGCAGAGGAGGTTGATGCTAAACTCCATCCACTGTTTGTATCAAGAGTTGTTATTTCAACGCCTCACCTTTTTACACCAGAAGATATGTATCCGGAAAGACCTGAAGTGATCTTTAGAGAAAAGCTAGGGCACGTTGATAAAAGAAAGATTGGTGGCGCTTACATAATTCCTATTGTTTCCAAGCCTATTCTTTATAACTAAATTCTTGCCTATGGAGGCTTAAAATGTTCGTTTAATGCCAAAAGTAAAGCGAACTTTTTGCAAAATTAAAAACAAAAGAAATCAAAAAGTTACGCTTTACGGACATTATATGCCCGAAGGGTTTAACACTTTTCAAAACCCAAAATAAAGAAACGACATTCTGAAAGAATGGGCGTATAAAATACCGATTTTATACGCAGTTTCTAAGTAAAGAAAGGGGGATTGATTTATTAAAAAGATGGGGAAATATTAAATACTCCCCCATCTTTCTCTTGTAATAAATTGCCATATATCACAAGCCTGAAGGGTAGGAGGAAATGGGAAAGGAGGAATAAGACTTTAATGTCTAATGCCCGCAAGAAAGAACCCATTGTATATGGCAACGACCCTAAAGAAGAACATCTTAAAGTATCTGAACCTAAACTTGTAGATGTTAAGAAGGTCATTTTTTATTCTGTGGTCGGGGTATTAGTGCTATCAGCCATAGTTTATCTTCTCTTAATGTCCTTTTGACTATATTAACAAAATTCCAAAATTCATAATGAGAACTAATTATGTAATCTATAATTCTGGTTATGTAATCTATAATTCTGGTGTGAATTGCCATATAGAGGAATGCACATTATTTCAATCCCCCTTTCTTTTCTAATAAATCGGTTTTGAAAAGTGCATATAATGCATATTATGCGAACTTTTTTATAGTAGTTAACTTAAGAAAGATGAAAAATGCTCCAAAAACTCGCAACTGAACTTAAAATTCGTGGTTTTTCAGAGCAGACTATCAGTTCTTATACTTTTCACAATAGGAAATTTCTTGAATTCATAAAAAAAGAGCCGGAAAATATAGGAGCGGAAGATGTTAAAAGTTATATGGCCTACTTAATGTCGGAAAAGAGGCTAAATCCTTCTTCTGTAAGCCTGGCTATGAGCTCTTTGAAGTTTCTTTATACTGAGATGATGAGCAAAAGCCTTTTTGCAAATATAAAGATGCCAAAACTGGAGAAAAAGCTGCCTATTGTTCTTACAAAAAATGAAATAAGGAAAATGATAGATGCAACGGATAATGAAAAGCACAAATTACTCATAAAGATGCTTTATTCTTCGGGCTTAAGAGTTTCTGAGTGCGTCAGTTTAAGGATTGATGATCTTAATCTGGATGATAGATTTGGCACTGTAAGGGCAGGAAAAGGCAAAAAAGACAGGAATATGATACTTTCGGGGTCTTTGGCAGCAGATCTTAAGGATTACCTTGAGAAAACCGGGAAAAACAAGGAAAATGGCTATATTTTTGATGTTAAAGGCAGGGCTTTAAGCATTAGGCAGGCCCAAAAGGCCGTTACTAATGCAGCCAAGAAAGCAGGAATCAGGAAAAGAGTTTTCTGCCATGCATTAAGGAGCAGCTTTGCAACGCATCTGCTTGAGTCTGGGACGGATATAAGGGTTATTCAAGAGCTATTGGGGCATTCAAATTTATCAACTACGCAGCGCTATACTAAAGTTTCAAGGGAGCAATTAAGAAAAGTAAGAAGCCCCTTGGATGATTTGTGAATAAGCAATAAAAAATGAAAACGCAAGAAATCCCTAAAGAAAGGATCATTAGCCATATAGGATTAAGGCTTGAAATTGATGATTTTAGTGGTTTAAATGAAGCATTAAAAGTTGCAGATGATTACTTAGGAAGAAATCAGCATGATTGGTTATTTAGAAGGCAAGTTGAAATACTATGCGAGAGTGTGATTTTGCCTCAAGGGAGGTATCATAATTTCAAATATAGATCAAAACCATGAATCTAAATTATTTTCCATACTGAAAATATATTTATTGAAATGATTAAAATATTTAATTAATAATTAAAAAGAAGTATCAAAAATAAGATTAAAACTTTTAGGTTTTTACTAAAAATTTTAGTTGAAATTTACCAGCTCTTTCTGCGCTGTGTCTATCATGAGGATGTTTTCTTTGGCCTGCAGGCGCTTGAAGTCCGGATTCAGCTTTATGTAAGGCATGCTGTTCACGTATTTCTTTATTACCGGAATGCCTTTTTCCACCAAACGTGCTATATACTCGCTCACAACATAGCCCGGAAAACCTGTTTTGCGGCTTATATCAGTGTAGGAAACAAGGCCTTTCTCATCCTCCAGGGCATAAATTACCAGGAAAACATGCTGCTCTGTCTTTGTCAACGGCTTTATATCGAAACTCTTTCCTTCGACGATAAAATTGCTGTTAGACTGCAGGAAAAGCTCTATTCTTTCTATGCGCTCAGCAAGCTTTTCCATCTTGTCATTCAATCCATTCATGGACTCATAGCTGGCCTGTATCTCGCTTGTATTTTCGTTTATGGCCTCTAAATACCCATTTAACTCATTTTTAATGCCGTTTAAGTCGTCTTTAATGTCAATATCAATGCTTTTAGGCTTTCTTGAGAAGTAGCGTTTCCTCTCTCTAAAAAAATCGTCAAATATTTTTACCACCCCACGATTTTGGGTTAGGAGGAAATTTAAATAGATTTATGTTTTTGAAAATATGGGTTTTGTAATAATTAATGCGCTTTAACCTGCTTGTAAAGGTAGTATTTCTGCTTGCCTCTTTTTGCTGTGCCTATCTCTTCCATTTTCTCTATTTCATCCAATAAGCGGTAGAATGAGCTTTTTGAGCACAAGCCCTGGTCCTGCACTATCATTTCTTTTAGCTGTAGGCCACTAATCTGGCTGTATTTCCTTATATATGACAAAATAAGGCTTTTTACATACTCTTTTGAGTTTTTAGATACTCTTTGTACCACTTTTTCCCTAATTGTAGCTTTTCTTTGTTCTTCTAAGCTGGAAAGGCGTTTTTCTATATCATAAACATCTTTTGGAGCTGTTAATGTTTTTGATTGGTCTTTTAAGTGTAAATTATCTATCTTTTCATTTAAAAGCCTGATTCTTTCTATTATATTGTCAAAAGAATAGTAATTATCTATGATTTTTCTTATATCCTCGGGCCTTTTGGGGATGTATGAAATCTCTAATTCCAGCTGCTTTATTTTTTGCTGCTGCTGTTGGTTTTGCTGGTTCAGGTAATTAAGCCAGGAAAAAATTTTTTGGGTGTCCTGCTTTACGTTTGCGAAAGAAGCTGCTAAAATGCGGTTCATCTGGGTAAGCCTTCTTTCGGTTTCCTGACTCTTGATCCAGAACATAATCTATAAAATATTACCTTTTTTATTTAAATATTTCGTTTTCTGGGAAAATACTGGGACTATATTGGGACTATTGTGGGACTTGAATGGGAATAGTTTTATAACGATAAATTTAAATATTTAGGGATTTAGATGGGAATTTATTGGGAATATAATGGGACTATATTGGGAATGAGACTGAATTTTACCGACGACAAGCGATGGCGACGGGAAAAATAGTGGGAATGATATGGGAATAAACACAGGAACCAGAAAATAAAAAAAACCGATAAAAAACCAAAAGATTAATTCCAAAAATTTGATCAAAAAAGCAAGAATTAAAATGATGCAAAAATACCCCGAGGTAAGGAGGAAAAAAGTGGGATGCATAGTGATCATGGGTTGTATTAGGAGGGGCTATTTTGAGCCAGAATAGGCAAAAGTGAGGCCTGATAAGGGCTAAATAGTGCTAAAAAGGTGCATATAATGTCAAAAAGTGAGAGTTTAAAGAGAGCAAATTTGATTGAAAATAGCCAAGAAAGAGAGTGAATAGCGGGGATGTGAGGCTTAAAATGAAAGAAATCAACTCAAAAGGGGCATTGGCAGTGGCTTTAAGCAAGCTACAAGCCTTTACAGAGCCAAAAGTGAGTATTGAGCAGTATCCTACAGATTCGGAGATAGCTGCTGGAGTGCTATGGCAGGCAAAGATGAAGGGAGACATAGGAAAAGTGAATGCTGACTTAGGCTGCGGTACTGGTATTTTGGGCATTGGCCTGGCACTATTGGGTAAAGTGAGAGTTTACATGGTTGATTCAGATGAAGAGGCTTTGGAAATAACCAAGAAAAATATGAAAAAAGTGCAAAGTGAGTATAAACTGCCTGGAGAACTGGTTTTTGTGCGGCAGGATATAAAAGATTTTAAGGAAAAAACCGATTTTGTCGTCGAGAATCCTCCGTTTGGGGTTAAAAACGAGCATGCTGACAGGGAGTTTTTGAAGAAAGCGTTTGAAGTCGGAAGAATTGTCTACAGCTTCCATAAGTCGGAATCAAAGGCATTTATTGATAAATTCTCGACGGAGAATGGATTCAGGGTTACGGATGCCTGGGATTTTGATTTCCCTTTAAAGGCAACTTACGGATTCCATACAAAGAGGATCAAAAGGATAAGAGTAAGCTGTTTCCGTCTGGAAAAATGCCATTAGGATAAAATTAGTTATAATGAAGCCCAATAAAATAATTAAAAAATCAAATCACAACATTTTTAAACAACTTAAAGTTCCTTGCTTCCATGGAAATCAAAGTTCTCGAGGATAAGAAAAACAAGCTGATTTTTGAGATTGATGGCGCAGGGCATACTTTCATAAATGTCCTTAAGAGCGAGCTTTGGAATGATGCCCATATCAAGGTTGCCACTTACAGCATAAGGCACCCAATAACAAGCAAGCCAAAGATGGTTGTAGAAACTGATGGGGATGAAAGCCCGAAGGCTGCTTTGGCAAGCGCTATTTCAAGGCTAAAGAAAACAAGCGATAAGCTTAAGGATGAAGTTAAGAAAGAGATTAAGTAATGACTCTTAAGGCTGAAAAGCCAAAATTTTAGGGTTTTAAAGCTTCTCTAAACAGAAAAGATTATAAATATCATAGTGCCTAAAACTGCTTATGGGCTTTATCAGAGTGAAGAGAATTAATGGTGCAGAGTACGCTTATCTTGTTGAGAACAAGTGGTACAAAAGAGGGTTTAAGAGCAAGGGCAGGGGTTCGAGGCAGACAGTTTCCAAGTATCTTGGAAGAGTTTATTCTTTTGATAAGGTGAATGATGTTGGATTCTTTGATTTCAAGGTTATGAGCAATGCTGAGCAGTATTTGGTCAATAACACACAGGAAGAAGTGATCAAGGACCTTGTGAGATGGGAGCTTTACAGGCACAACATTGAGAATTTTTCAATAGATTTCAGCAGCAAAAAGGTCACGAAAAACAGCAAAACCATTACGATAAAAATCAATGAAGGCTTCCTTAATGATCATACCCTGAGAAGACTGTTTAACTTAAGGAAAGAGGACAGCCTTTACCTGGCAAAATGCTTTGTTGAGGCTGGGATTGAGGTGCCTAAGGAAGTTTTTGTGGGGTTGTTTAGCGAATAAAAATTACAATTTCTTATTAGTAAAATAATAATATTTTTAATATGCATACAATTACCAGTGGCAATGCTAAACCCAAAATTTGAATCAAGCAAACCAAGTAATGATGTCTCTAATTTCCGACCTTTAGCCGATCTAGTCAGTAAGACACTTGGAGTCCCAATGGATGCCTTTGATTTAGAAGAAATCGCTAAGATTAAGTCTGATAATTGGCTTAAGTCTAATAATAGCATACTCAGTTTTGAGTCGGATTCCGGGAAATTGACTGTTAGGACCCTTGAAGGGATGAGTTATGGATTTTTTATCGTATTAGATTATGAATCTTTTGCAGATGATGCTAAATCATTCGGACATAAGAGGAGATTGTATGACCTTCCGGTAAATGGGTTACCAACAATCATAGAAACGGTTTTCGGAGAATTTATAGAAATGTTTTATGATCCTAATAAAAGGTATGGGAAACCACTAGCTTAAGAAATTCAAATATAACACTTAATTAAAACCTATTCTCCCATTCCTTAACCTTCTTCTCGTCAATAGATATGTTTTCTTTTTTTGGCCTGTTTTCTCTATATTGCTTATAATTAATTATCCCAAAAATAATCCCTACCGCTAAACCAGCTAGATGGGATATGTTGGCTGTGTTTTGGGGAAAGAAGATTCCGAAAATGTCTATTAATGCCCAGACTATTAAAGCTATGAACATGGGCATTGGCATGCCGTAAAGCCATATCACCATTTTGGGCCTTAAAATTGCTAGCATCCCCATAATGCCAAAAATAGCCCCAGAAGCCCCCAAAACCCTGCTGTAGAATGGCAAGCTTGCGAAAGAAGCCACTAAGCCGGCAATGAAGAACAATTTTAGGAATTTTCTGGTTCCGATAATATTCTCTAAAATTATTCCGAATAATGCCAATCCGAACAGGTTATACAATAAATGGACTAAGCCGCTATGAATGAATATTGCCGTCAATAATGTCCATGGCCTTGTCAAAACGGCATTTGTGTCTAAAATGAATATATCTGTTAAATTTACCATTAGTGCTTGAAATATGAATATTATAAAAATTGCCAGGCTGAGCCACAAAGAAGACCAGTGGTTTTTATTGTCCATCATTAAATATTAATTACCAGCCTATATAAAATTTAGCAATAATCAGGAAAAAACCTAATATAAACAAAAACCATTAAAAATTAATCAGAATTAGCCGGAAATATGGATAAAGGCAATAATCCTGAGCATATAGCAATAATTTTAGATGGAAACAGAAGGTATGCTAGGAAACAGGGTCTGGAAGCGTGGAAAGGCCACAGTTTTGGAGCCAAAAAGGTTGAGGATCTTTTAGAGTGGTGCAGGGATTTAGGCATTAAGGAGCTTACCTTGTACTCTTTCTCTGTTGATAATTTCAAAAGGCCGGAAAAGGAAAAAATGGCAATATTCGAGCTGTTCAAGAAGAATTTTGAGAATCTGGAAAAGGATGAAAGGCTGATGAAAAATGGGATTAAAGTTAATTTTATAGGAAGGATTGGGATGTTTCCAAAGGACATACAGGAAAAAATGCACAGCCTAATGGAAAAAACCAGGAAAAATGGCAAGTTTAAGGTTAATTTTGCGATGGCTTATTCCGGGAAAGCAGAGATAACGGATTCCATCAAGAGAATCATTCAAAAAATAAATGATAAGGATATTAATGATATCAATGAGGATCTAATTAAAAATAACCTATACCTTAGCTCTGAGCCTGATATTTTCATAAGGCCCGGAGGGGAAAAGAGGATGAGTGATTTTTTATTGTGGCAGTCTGCGTATGCCGAAATTTTCTTCATCTCGAAACTATGGCCTGAGTTCACCAAGGAAGACCTGATTAAGATAATTGGAGAGTTCAAGCAGAGGGAAAGAAGGTTTGGGAAGTGAATAACACCATAGAACAGGGTTCGGGACATTTATTTACAATAATCAAAAACCAATAAAAATTACAATTTTTAATAATAAATACATCCCACCATCATTCCCCACCACCCGCCGGCAGTGGGTTAGATAACGATACATAAAGATGATAGTTTGCCGTCGGAATTGCGCTCATTTTTTTGCATTTTTTAAATCAATTTTATGTAGTAATCTGCGTAAATCTCCGACGGATTGTGCCCTTTTCTCTGGGGCTTTAATGTATCTTTAAGTACACCACTCCCCACCCGCCCTTTCTAATTTTTTTACTACTATAATGTAACAAAAATAGAAAGATTTAAATACTGTCAATTTATACGTATCATACTATGAATCCAAAAACTGTACGAAGTCCAAGATCTTTAGCTCAATACGAAATAGACCCAATTTTAAGAAGGTATTTACAAAAGTTCTTAGATGGCAAAGCTGATATACCTGGTGTTGCTAAAAGAGAAATTTGGGTATCAAAACTGGTTCTAGGTATGCATACTGGAGGACTAGAGGTACAGCTTGAAGGAGCACCTCCAATTCATGATGCTTTTCCTGGGTATGGTTCAGCAGATTATGTAATGTCGGTTGGTGAATTTGCTGATTGGTTTAGAATTAAAGGCAGAAAGGAAGAAGGAAAAGATCATATCGTTGTAGAAACTATGATTAAATCAAAATATGTTCCTGTGGAAGGTCAATTATCAAATGAAGAAGTCCCTTATTCTCACGATGAAAATTTAGTAATCGCACATATTTTAGGACATTTAAACCTATATAGAAGAGAAGATGATTTTCAAACAATATACGCAGCAAATTGGGTTCACGGAGGTTTTAGGCCGCATAGTTCAAAAAAATTGAATGATGCTTTTGAAAGATTGTATGTAGGCCGACAAGCAATTAATAATTTTCTTGCAAGACACGGTGAAATTGCTAAAGCTGCACTTGATCAAGTAGCGAAATATGAAAGGAAGTAATCAAAAAGTCCGCATAATACCATAAAATTCTAGTCCCGAACCCTGCTCTTATTCTCGGAAGCATCGCTTAACTTATTATCAAAATCAAAACCTATTTAAACAAACACTTTCCTTATTTTTCCCTAAAATGGATTCTTATGAGCTGTTCAGGGAAGATGTCAGGAAGACCGCAAATGAGTTCAGGAAGATTCCAAAGAACGAAGTCATAAGGGTTGTGAGCCATTTTGATGCTGACGGCATAAGCTCTGCTTCTTTGCTTGTAAAATTGCTTGGCAACGAGAGCAGAAAATACTCTATATCAATAATACAGAACATAAAGAAAGAAATCCTGCAAGGGCTGTCCAAAGAGCCTTACAACTACTTTATTTTTTCAGATATAGGATCCGGGGTCCTGTCATATATAGAAGAGCTTTTCAATGACAAACAAGTCTTCATTCTTGACCATCATAATCCGGAAAAAAAAGACGTAAAGGGTAATATCACTTTCCTGAATCCGCACAAGCAGGGAATTGATGGCGGCATAGAGATTTCAGGGGCAGGAGTTGTGTACCTGTTCTGCAGGGAAGTTGACAGCAATATGGAGGAGTTTGCGCATGTTGCCATAATAGGCGCAATGGGGGACATGCAGGAGCATAATGGCTTTGAGAAGCTTAACAATGAGATACTTGAGAAGGCAGTTGAGAAGGGAAAGCTCAAGGTGATAAGGGGCTTAAGGCTCTTTGGAGCGCAGACAAAACCGCTGCACAAAGTCCTTGAATACTGCACCGACCCTTTAATCCCGGGAGTTACCGGCTCCGAATCCGGAGCAATACAGTTCCTGCATCAGATCGGCATAAACCCGAAAGACGGCAAAGGATGGAAGAAGGTTACTCATTTAAGCAAGGAAGAGATGAAAAACCTTGTTACTGGAGTCATATTAAAGAGGCTTGGGGAAGACAAGCCGGAAGATGTTCTTGGAAATGTGTACATCCTAAAAGCGGAGGAGGAGGAAAGCCCGACAAAAGACGCGAAAGAATTTGCAACCTTGCTCAATGCGTGCGGAAGGATGGATAAGGCTTCATTGGGAATAGGGGCATGCCTTGGAGATGAGAAACTTAAGAAAAAAGCCATTTATCTGATGAGCGAATATAAAAGGGAGATAATCACTTCATTAAGATGGTATGATGAAAACAAAAAAGGAGATTTTGTCATCAAAGGAAACGGCTATGTGATAATTAATGCCCAAGATAAAATAAGGCCGACTATCATAGGGACATTAGCCTCTATTCTATCGAAATCCAATGGCTCTGAAGAAAAGTTCATCATGTCAATGGCCCAGCTTGCTGACGGCACAACCAAGGTATCATTAAGGATGAAAGGCACGGGAAATGAAATTGACTTGAGGGACATCGTCATGGACATTGTCGATGGAATGGAAGGCTGCGAGGCAGGAGGCCATGCGAATGCCGCCGGTGCCTTAATACCGACAAAAATGGAAGATGAGTTTATTGAGAAAGCGAAAATAGTGCTGGAAAAAAAAGCAATTGAAGAGATAGTATGAAATTAAAGCTTTGTCCTTATGCCGTCAATGTGATCTGCTATTTCTGAGCCGGTCTTTGTCAATGTGAGCAGCTTTAACCTGCCTTGTTTTTCAAAATTTATAAGGCCAGACTTCTCCATTTCCTGCAGTATCTTCACAACATGAGAATAAGTGCAGTCAACTGTCTTTGCCAGTGAGGACGCGTAGATATCTGCTTTTGCGTTCTTTAGGTGAACGAGCATCATTGCTGGCTTCTCGCGAAAAAATACGTTGAAAATTTCCTTGTTATCCATCTGACCAACCCCCTAACGATGTTTTTTATGTTACTAGTGTAAAATTCCTGTTTTGGAATATAGTTTGGAGTATATAGAGTTATTTATAAAGGTTTCGGAATTTTTAATTTTTCCGTCGGGAATTCAAATAATTTCAAATTTGCTGGTTACAACAAAACTTATAAATGAACATAGATTATATTTTCAAAATGCCAAAAAACGCCTTATTGAAGGAAATCCTTTTCCCGCATGACAAGGTAAGGAGCATACAGGATTCAATGATTGTTGACATTTACAATGCTTTAAACAATAAAAAAAACATCATTGTTCATGCCCCTACCGGCATCGGAAAAACCGTTTCTGCCTTGGCTCCTGCCTTAAGCTTTGCCCTGAAGAAGGGCCTTACTGTTTTCTTCCTTACATCAAGGCAGACCCAGCATAAGATTGCGGTAGACACGTTAAAGCAGATAAAGAAAAAGCACGGGAATGATTTTGGGGTTGTTGACCTTATAGGAAAGAGATGGATGTGCCTACAGGAAATCGATGGATTGCAGAACTCTGATTTCCTGGAATACTGCAAAAAATTAAGGGAGAAGAATGAATGTGAATTTTACCTGAACACAAGAAAGAAGTCGAGAAGCACAACAGTAGAAGCGGAAAAAAAGCTGCATGAACTAAGGATTTTAGGGCCGATGCATGTGCAGGAATTGGTTGAGGAATGCAAAAAGCCAAAACTATGCCCTTATGAGATGGCTTCATTGATGGCAAAGGATGCCAAAGTCATTATTGCAGACTACAATTATGTTTTTAATCCCAACATAAGAGACAGCCTGCTTGCAAGGACCGGCAAAAAGCTTGAGGAGAGCATAATAATAGTCGATGAGGGGCATAATCTTCCTGCCAGGGCAAGAGAGTTATTGACTGCAAAAATTTCATCTTATATAATGGATAATGCCGTCAAGGAAGCCAGCAAGTTCGAGTATTTTGATGCCCTTGTCAAATTAAAAAATTTGAAGGATATTTTTGAAAATCTGGGAATGGATTTGAACTTCAATAAAGAGGAAAAGTTTGTCAGGAAGCACGAGTTTATAGATTCGGTAAAAGAAAGCATTGATTATGACGAGCTTGTTTCTGGCTTTGCATTGATAGGTGATGACATAAGGGAGAGACAGAAGCAGAGCTATATTGGAAGCGTGGGAAAGTTTTTAGATGCATGGCAGGGGCAGGATAACGGATTTGCAAGAATACTTACAAAAACCCCAAATGGAAATTTAATTTTGAATTACAAATGCCTTGACCCATCATTAATGACGAGGGATGCCATAGAGAGGAGCTATGCGACAATAATAATGTCAGGAACTTTAATCCCTACCGCAATGTATGCAGATATTCTTGGCTTCCCGAAAGACAGTGTTGAGAAGGTTTATGACAATCCTTTTCCAAAAAATAACAGGCTATGCCTGATAATACCGGAGACAACGACAAAATTCACAAGGAGGAATGATGAGGAATATAAAAATATAGCCAATGTGTGCAATAAAATTGTTGGTAAGATAAACGGGAATTCTATTCTGTTCTTTCCCAGCTATGAGCTAAGGGACAAAGTGTACGGGCATTTTTACAGCATATGCAATAAAAAGAAGATAATTGAAAAACAAAATTTGAGCAAGGAAGAAAAAGAAAGCATCCTTGAAGAATTCAAAGAAAACAGGAAAGAAGGATGCGTCCTGTTGGCTGTTTCTACAGGAAGCTTTGGGGAAGGCATAGACCTGCCGGGAGATTTCCTAAAGGGAGTGGTTATTGTGGGGCTGCCATTGGAAAAGCCGGACTTGGAAACCAAAGAGCTTATTGACTATTACCAGGAAAAATACGGGAAGGGAATGGAATACGGCTATATTTTTCCTGCAATAACAAAATGCCTGCAAAATGCGGGAAGATGCATAAGAAGCGAAACTGACAAAGGAGTTATTGTCTTTTTGGATGAAAGGTTTGCATGGGAAAACTATCACAAATGCCTGCCCCTGGACATGGGCTTCAAGATAAGCAAGAATTATGAGGAGAGGATTGAAAGATTTTTTGGTTCTTAGAATTGGTTCATTCTATTACTAAATTACTAAACTAGTATACAAAAACGTAATATTTATATATGAGCTGTGTTTTATAGTATTTCAGTATGGTTATTTTGTTTGACCGGTTTAATCTGCCGGAGGATATTTACGAGATTATTTTCGCGACCAAGCAGCAGATTATTGTAGCGAAGCTGCTGATCGAGATGATCAAGACAAACGGAGGAGAGATAAACAAAACAGAGATGTCGTTGTTTGCAACCAAGCTGCATGACGGCAACTTAATAACTGACCTGATTGAAGAAGAGCCTTACAAGGGAAAGAAGGTAAAAGTCTCCTATAACAAAAGGCAGTTTTATGACAGGATTTTAACGCCGATGAAGAGCATGGGGCTTATAGATTATGATCTTTACAAGAAAACTTACAAATTAACAGACCACTTCAACAAAGAGATGATAAGAATAGGATTAGTGTGGCTGAAGGAGATGAGAAAACCAGCAAGGAAATAATGTTTTTTAAGGCCCCCCCCATCAGAGTTCTTTCCAAACCACCCCCACGAATCGAAAGCGGGGGGCCAATCATTTCAAAAAAAAAGGATAGTTGAACCGCAGGGAAAAAGAGGTGATATTGGGGGTTTATTCGGATTTCATAATAATTTAATTTTTTATAATATTAATTCCTTTAATTTTAAGCTCGGCGCATTACGGCCTCGCAATATTTAGATACGCCCACTAGACTTCTTTATAAAAACCTTTAAATATAATCGATATTTGAGTTTGCCATTATGGAAGAGCAAAGCCAGCAGGTAGCTTTAGAGGAGAAAAAGGAAGGAAAGCTGGGGAAAGGCACAAAGATAAACAGGATTGTGATGAACGGCTTCAAGAGCTTTGCGAAGCATACGGAGTTCTTATTTAATGGCAGCTTTAATTGCGTTTTGGGCCCTAACGGCTCGGGAAAGAGCAATGTCCTGGATGCTTTATGCTTTGTCCTGGGAAAAAGCTCTGCAAAATCATTAAGAGCAGAGAAATCCTCTAACCTGATATATAATGGCGGGAAGGCGAAAAAGCCCGCTAAAAGCGGCGAAGTTTCGATTTTCTTCGATAATGCAAACAAGATATTCCCTACAGAAGAGGAAGAGGTCAAGATAACAAGGACAGTGAGGCAAAACGGGCAAAGCGTGTATAAAATCAACGATGAAGCAAGGACAAGGCAGGAAATCCTGGATTTGCTTGGAATAGCAAGGATAAATCCGGACGCTTACAACATAATCCTGCAAGGCGATATTATAAAGCTTGTGGAGATGCATCCAAACGAGAGAAGGGAGCTTATAGGCGAGATAGCGGGAATTTCACTTTATGAGGAAAAGAAGCACAAGGCAATTTTAGAGCTGGAAAAGGTCGATGAGAGGCTGAAGGAGACAGAGATTGTCCTGTCTGAAAGGAACACTTACCTTAAAGAGCTCAAGAAGGACAGGGACCAGGCCCTAAAGTACAAGGACATGAACGACCAAATCAGGGTAAACAAGGCTTCCTACCTAAAGCTGCAGATTGCCAGGAAGGAAAAAGAAAGGAATGAGGTGCAGCAAAAGCTTGAGGAAGCGAATAAAGAACTGGAGAAAATAAATACCCGGGTAGAGGAGCTAAAAAATACCAATAGGGAAAAAAGAGAAGACATAGACAAGATAACCAAAGAGATAGAGGAAAAAGGGGAAGTGGGCCAAGTCAGCCTTAACAAGGAAGTTGAGACATTAAAGATAGAGCTCGCAAGGAAAAACTCAAGGACTGACGGCATCAAAAGCGAACTTGCAAAATTAGGGCAGAGAAGAAATGACCTTAAAGAAGGCATCAAGGAACTACAGGGCAAGATAAAGCAGATTGAGGAAGAGAAAAAAGAGATGGTCAGGGAAATTGAAGAAAAAAAGAAAGAGAGGAACAGCATTGCCAACAGGATAAAAGAATTCAAAGAGAAAAACAAGCTGGATAATATAGGGGAGATAGAAAAACGGGTGGAAGAGATAGACAAAATGTCGGAGGTGCTGGAAAAAGAAGTCCACGAGGCAAGGGAAAGGCAGCACACTTTGATAAGGGAAAAAGACAGGATAACGCACGAAGTAACAACCATAGATGCGCAGATGAGCAAAGTCCTTGATATAGAAAAAGAGCACAAAAAGCACCTGCAGGAGCTGGAAAGCAAGAGGAAAGAATTCAAGGAATCAACTTTAGAGCTGAACAAGAAGCTGGATGAGGATTCAAATTTTGCTGCCCAGCTTTCCACCGCAAGAAGAAAAGCAAACACCAAAGAGGAGGATCTTTCAAAGCTGAAGACCAGGCAGATTTCGGCAAGAGAGCTAAATTATGCTGATATTGCATTAAAAAGGATCTTAGATCTAAAAAACAAGAAGCCGGGAATTTACGGGACAGTATCAGAGCTGGGAAATGTTGATTCAAAATATGCCCTGGCCCTGGAGATTGCAGCAGGCCCGAAGATAAAAAGCATCGTTGTTGAGGATGACAGGACAGCTTCTGAATGCATCAAATACCTTAAAGATAACAAGCTTGGCGTTGTAACATTCCTTCCACTAAACAAATTAAGCTCAAAGCCCATAGATAATGAAACAAAAAGCCTGTCCAAATCGAACGGAAGCCATGGCCTGGCCCTTGACCTTGCAGGCTTTGACGTCAAGTTCAAGAAAGTTTTTGAGTATGTTTTTGCAGATACTATAGTTGTGGACAATATAGATGTAGCCAGAAGATTGGGCATAGGCCATGCAAAATACGTTACCCTGGATGGCGACCTAGCGGAAAAAAGCGGAGCGATGATCGGAGGCTATCGCCTGAAAAGGAAGCACAGCATGGGCTTCCAGGAAAAAGACATTGCAGAGGAGATTGAAAAGAACGGCAAAGAGCTTGATGAGCTAAAGAGCACCATTGAGCTGCTGGAGAAGAGAAGAACGGAGAATGAGGGGCTAATTGCAGGATTAAGAGTCAGGAAAGCAGCCCTTGAAGGGGAGATAATAAAGACCGAAAAATCGCTCCATCTTGATACTACCGACCTTGATGCTTCCAAGGGGAAGAGGGACACTCTGCAGAAATACGAGGATGAGGTTGACGGCAAAATAAAACTGGTCCAAGACAAGATCTCTTCCCTAAACAGGGAGCTTGCACTTGTAAAGACAGAGAAGCAGAAACTGAGAGCAAGCATAGCAGAATTAAGAAATCCTGCGCTGCTTGCAGAATTAAATGCCTTTGAGGAAAAGCACAAGCAGCTGAATGAGGAGCTTATAAAGATTGATTCTGAAATAAAGATAATGGACACGCAGTCGGAGAAAATCTACAAAAACGAGCTGGAGAAAACAGACAAAATACTCAAGCAGATAGAAAAGGATGAGCACGAATTCAACAGGGAGATGCAGAATCTTATCAATGAAATCAAAAGCAAAGAGGATGAGCTGCAAAAGAAAGAGGCTTTAGTGCAGAATTTCTATGCAAAATTCAAAGAGCTGTTCCATAAAAGGTCTGAGATAGACAGGGATATACAGAAGAATGACAACCTCATCAGCAACAAGCAAAGCGAAAGCAGGAATGTCGAGATTAGGGCAAATACTTTATCCTTAAAGCATGCCGAGATGCAGGCTGCTCTTGCGGGACTTGAGCAGGAATTCTCCCAATATGAAGGCGTTAAGCTTGACCTGGAAAAGAACGAGGAGCAGCTAAAGGGCGAGATAAGCAAATTCGAGAGGATGAGAGAGCAGATAGGCAGCGTCAACATGAGGGCTCTGGAGATATATGAGGACGTGGAAAATGAGTACCGTATCCTGCTGGAAAAGAAAGAACGCCTCGGCAAGGAAAAGGAAGATGTGCTGAAGATGATGGAAGAGATAGAAGGGAAGAAAAAAGGCCTTTTCATGAGGATATTTGATGCCATAAATGCCAATTTCCAGAAATTTTTCACCATGCTCACGACAAAAGGGGCGCAAGCCACACTGGTGATAGAAGACGAGGAAAATCCTTTTGAGGCAGGAGTGAGGATCAATGTAAAGATTACAGGAAGCAAATTCCTGGATATAAGAAGCTTAAGCGGGGGAGAAAAGACAATGACAGCCCTTGCCTTCATATTTGCAATACAGGAGCACGAGCCGGCTTCTTTCTATGTTTTGGATGAGGTCGATGCGGCTTTGGACAAGCACAACAGCCAGAAGTTTGCCAAACTGATAAGGCAGTACTCCAATAATGCCCAATATGTAATAATAAGCCACAATGATGCTGTCATATCCGAGGCTGATACCCTGTACGGGGTTTCAATGAACGAGCACGGGATAAGCCAGGTTGTAAGCCTGAGGGTTTAGATTTTCAAATAGTTTTTTCAATTAGCTTTAAATTTCCAATTATATTCTACGCAATAATTTTACCTTGCCATTCATAAAAAAGCCCTTTCAATAGGTTCAAACCAAAAATTATTAAAACGATTCGAGGGCCACTCCAGAAAGGAGGAAAAATGAAAATTGCCGTATTTACAGACTCTTTTTACCCAAAAATAGATGGCATAGCAATAAGCTCTCTGGAAACCATTAAGAGGCTTGCTGAAAAAGGCCATAAGCTAAAAGTTTTCTGCCCCGACAATCTCGGAAACAACGATGAAGTTAGAATTAAGAATACAGAATTACACAGGATTTTCAGTTTTCCACTATTATCATACAAAGAAGTGGTTGTTGCAGTTCCAAAAAAAAGAAGAATCCTGAAGATTGTTGAAGGATTTAATCCTGATGTATTATATCTTCTTAGCCCAGGACCTATCGGCATAACCGCGACGTATATCAAAAAAAAGCTGAAAATTCCGTTGGTTGGAGCATACACCACAGTAATTGCTGAGCAGCTTATGTATCTTTCTCCGATACGCCTGCTTAAACTTGACGCGGTCAAAGAGACTTTGTTTAAAAAGCACCATTTCCACAAGCATAAGGAAGAAACCATGCTGAAAAAAATAGTTTGGGGCATAAGCCTGCACATTTATAAAAAATGTGATTTTATCACAGTCCCATCGTATCCGATAAAAGAAGAGCTGATTAAGAGAAAAATGGAAAAGCCAATTCAAGTCATTTCTTGTGGTATCGACATTAAAAATATAAAAAAAAGAAGCCCCTTGAAAAAAACCGGATTTTCTATACTTCATGTAGGAAGGCTTTCCCATGAGAAAAAAATCGAGATTGTCATTGAAGCTTTTTCTCATTTAGTAAAAAAATATCCACAAGCAAGCCTGGATATAATAGGCGACGGCCCTGCCAGAAAAAGCCTCGAAATATTTTGCAGCAACCTAAGTTTAGGAAACAAAGTCTTTTTTCATGGTTATGTAAAGCATGAAAAGGTGCTCAATATGTATAGAGATTATGACTTATTTGTAACTGCAAGCGACATGGAAACTTTAGGCCTGGTCGTTGTTGAAGCTATGGCCTCTGGCTTGCCTGCTATTGGGGTTGACAAGTATGCGCTGCCAAGCATAATAATAAATGGGAAAAACGGGTTAATCTGCAAGCCAAATGATGTTGATTGTATAGCAAAATCCTGTGAAAAAATTTTATCAGATGAAATCCTATACAGAAAATTTTCGAGAAATTCCTTAAGATTTGCAGAGGAACACGGTATTGGGAGAGTAATTAGCAAACTGGAAGCGGTTTTTCTAAAACTTGCTAAAGACAAAAAAAACCGCTTACCCGGAAACACCAACATGGAATTTCAGATAAGGTAGAAAACAAAAAGGCTAAGGAATATCAGAAGCCCTATGGCATAACCTGCAAGGATATCCTTGAAATAATGCTTTTTCAGGAAATGCCTTGAATAGCCCACGAGCATGATTATCAGGATGAAGATAGTATCAATAAGCAGGCTGTCCACGCTCTTGATTATAACCAGACCGGAGTACATTATACTGGCTGAATGAACGCTTGGAAAACTGCCTGATTCTATTTTTTCGAGAAGGTTTGTGAAATCCTCCTTATCAGGCCTGTCCTTATGGAAGATGAGCTTTATGAAGTAGCATATCGCAAGAGTTATAACGAGACCAAGGCTAGCCCGCTTAAGAAGGGACTGTTCAACAACAAGAAGGTAAAAAATTAGGATGATCAATACATTTCCAAGTCCTGAAAAGTCCCTGAAAAACTCATAAGTCTGCGTTTTTAAAAAGTTCCTGTATTTTTTCATTGTAAAATGCGTCGGCCGGGACTCCCAAATCCCGAGGAATTTTAGCTGCCCTCTGGGATATTCGAACCCGGATAAACGGCTGTCTTTGCGCAAGCAGGGATCCAGCGAATCTTTGATCTTAGCGCGTGGAAGGCCGTTGTCATAGCCGTTAGACCACCGACGCATCCATGGTAAAAGATTGTCAAGAGATTTATAAATTTAATTGTTTTAAAGTAAAATAGCGAGCAACTTTGATCTTAGGACAAAATTCATTCTGTTCGCTTCGCTCACCATGCCACTGACCAAAATACCAAAATTATTAAATACTCCACTAAATAAGACATACTTAACGGGGGTGATAAGATTGCAGTCTGAAGAAAGTTCTACTTATAAAAATCTAATTTCCAATATAGACCTCAACAGAAGCATAGACACTATTGATTATTTTAATTTTTCAGATATGGATAAAGAGCCAAAGTTCATGGAGTTTTTAAATGATATCAGCCAGGACAATGATACAATAGAGCTCAGCCTGATAAAGAATAAAGTGTACAAGGAAGCGGTAATAATGTCATTGAATATAATCAATGCTGAAAAAGGCCTGCTGAAAGAGATAATAAAAGACGAGCAGAAGACTTTCGGCGGAAGCAAGCTTTTTTATGTGAATGACGGCTTTGACAGGATACTGGTAATGGCTGTGCGGGGAAGCATGGACGGAAAACTGAACATGGCCATAAACAGGCTGAACAAGGCAAATGAGAAAATATACAGGCTGAATGCGAAGATAAAAAAGGACAATATGGAAGTTTATATGAAGAGGAAAAGCATAAACGACAGGAAAGATTCAATAGCAAATATGATCAATAATAATCTTAAAGTCTAGGCCAGATTTTTCTTCAGATTCTCTACGAACTCCCTGAACTGGCGCTGCTTTACATTTGCGCCGCATGCATACTCGTGGCCTCCGCCATAGCCCTCTAAGCCGGCCAATGCCTTGTCAAGGAGCGGAGGCAGGATTGTGTTTTTGCTCCTTATGCTCATCCTCACATCATCATCTTTTTTCCTTCCAACCAATATCACCTTATCCGGGAATTGGTACAGCAGCTCATTTGCTATATCACCGGTAAAGCTCATCTTGTCATCTTCGTATGTAAAAACCAGAAGCTTATCCCTGGTTGCAGCCTTGACTGCGCTTTTCAGCATATCATTGTATATTTTATTGAGCTTCTCATACCGTTTGTAGATGAATTTCCCGGCAGCGGTTTCCTGGTTGAGGATCTCGTAAGGGGTCTTTATCCTTGTAAGTATCTTGATGTTTTTCATGACGTCTGCTGTTTTGCCCTTCAGGCAGAAAGAAAATATTTTGATCAACGTCCCAAGTTTTGTTGTAAAATAAATGTCGCCTATCGTATTTTTATCTTCAATCAAATCCGGATACTGCTTTCTGAAATCGCCAAGAAATTCAGGAATATAGTAATCTGCTATGCTCCCTAAAGCCGCTATCCACAAGTCCTGCTTAACGACATTATAGCACATGTAGGTCGTAGGGGTATTTGAATCCTTTTTCCTAATCCTTGGGTTGAAATACAAAACACCATTAACCTTGTGCGGGCCGTGGTGGTCAATCCAGACTATGGGCTCGGGGCATGCATCCACAAAATCCTGGCCCAAAAGGGCAACATCGAGCACAAAAACCTTGTCAGGCTTATAGTCTTCCAGGCTTGGCGATAATCTGGCATCAAGCTTTGGGTGCGTCTTGACTACAATCCCATGGCCCTCCTTCTTGTAGCGATAAAGCAATAAGAAAGAGGACAATCCGTCAGGATCATCATCAAAGAAATACAAAGGATTCTGGCAGTGGTCCAGCTCATCCTTAATATGCTGGTACTGTTTTTGCGTCAATGCCATGAAAAATAAATAAAAGAGGCTATATTTAAATATATGCATCATGCCAAAACACATGATTAAGTTAAAACAACAAAATTCCACTTATGATGGGTGGTTTTTGACATGAAAAAAAAATTTTCTTTGGGAGCGCTGCTTTTTGTAGTCTTTATCGATTTAGTTGGAATAGGCATAATAATCCCAATTCTGCCCCTAGTGCTGCTGGAAAGCAGCATGACAGCAGGCCTGGAAGACTCCATAAAGACCTTCCTTACCGGCCTGCTGCTTGCCAGCTACCCCTTTGCGCAGTTTTTTGGGGCCCCTATACTCGGAGCACTGAGCGACAAGCATGGCAGAAAACCTATCCTTATACTTTCGATGATTGGGGCATTTTTTGGATACACACTTTTCGCTTTCGGGCTATTGGCAGGGAATATCTTTTTTCTGTTTATCAGCAGGATACTTGCTGGCTTTACGGCTGGAAATATCGCGGTTGTAAAGTCAATAATTGCGGATACAAGCGATGAAAAATCAAAGGTAAAGAATTTCGGGCTTGTAGGGGTGGCATTCGGACTGGGATTCATACTTGGGCCTTTTTTAGGCGGAGTGTTGAGCAATTCATCATTGATTCCCTGGTTCGGCATTGAGACTCCTTTCTGGTTTGCAGCATTGCTGCTTTTTGCCAACATAGGGATGGTATTGCTTCTTGTGAAGGAGACGCTGCCAAAGCCGTCAAATATTTCAATAAACCTGCTCACGGGACTAAAGAATGTAAAAAAGGCCGTTTATTATCCAAACCTAAGGATAGTTTTTCTTTCGTATTTCCTTTTTATGTTTGGATTTACCTTTTTCACCCAGTTTTTTCCCGTGTTCCTCTATGACAGGTTTTCATACACTCCGTCTCAGATAGGGCTTCTCTTTGCATATGTGGGCTTATGGATAGCCTTTGCGCAGGGAATCATGGTAAGGCCAATAGCGAAGAGATTTAAGCCCCATGCTGTCTTAAGGTATTCTATGCTTGCCATACCGATAGTGTTATTGCTGCTATTGATCCCAGAGGATGCCCATTACCTTTATTTTATCCTTCCCCTGATGGCGCTGGCAAATGGGCTGAACCTTCCCAACTTCTCTGCATTGTTCTCCAACCTCGCAAGCAAAAGCTCACAGGGCGAGATACTCGGCATCGAGCAGTCCCTTCTTTCGCTTGCAATGATAGTGCCGCCAGTAATTGCGGGAATCGCTGCTGCTGTCTCTTCCTCGCTTCCTATTTTGCTGGGCAGCTTATTCGTGTTTACCGGCTGGGCTGTTTTTGCGCTTTTTTACAAGGAAAAAAGAAAAGAAGTTTTCGAGGAAGTCTGAAGGCAAAATGCTGCTTTGCGATTTCCGACACATTTATATTCTGATTTTCATTGTTAAATGTTATGCACATTCCAAAATATACTGCAAAAAACCATCCTTTGTTCAACTGCGGCAATCCAAACTGCGCTATATGCGCCAAGGCATATTCCCATATAAGGATAAAGAAGCGGATTGTCAGGGAGGATTTTTCTACAGATGCTGTTGCCCCTTTTGTGGGAAGGTACGGGTACCCTAACATAAATATAGGGATATTAGCGCCCCCGGATGAGCAGGAAGACTCATGGCTTTATGACGCTCCAAAATTCTGGGCTGCAAACAATTTCCAGATACCAAGGGTAGTTGATTTCAGGAGCTCTTTGATAAACTCCAGGGATAAAATTGACATCAAAAAAAGAAGCAAATTTCTGGAGCTAAACCAGGAAGTTAGCATGGCTTCGATGCCAACGGATATCGATATCAATCTTAAAAATAAGCCAAGGTTTAGGGTAAACTACGATAATTTCATGGCTCCTACGGGGCCTTATGCAGAACTGAAAAATGCCAAATTGACTGAGAACCCAAAGATACACACCAAAGTTCAGAAAGTGCATTATGATACGGACTTAAAGGCGAATGAAGCCTTGGTTTATTTATATGAAAATAAATTTGACGAGAATTTCTTGTCAAGAATATTAAGCGTCGGCACTTTAGGCATTGGGAAAAACAGGAAATTAGTGCCGACAAGATGGTCAATCACGGCAACAGATGACACTTTGGGAAAGCATCTGATTAATAAAATAAAAAAACATAATCAAATTAATTATTCTGCCTTTTTTGGAAGCTATCTTGGGAATAATTACCTGATACTATGCTTTCCGGAAGTGTGGGGCTATGAGCTGTTTGAAACAACGGTTGCAAATCCGCAACATTACATGACTGACCATGAATTCTATGACAGCAGGAAGGATTATGCTGATAACACAGCAGGCGGCTATTATACGGTAAGGCTTGCAATTCTGGAGAGATTAAATGAACTGAGAAAACAAGGAAGCTGCCTGGCTTTGCGCTTTATCACCGGAGATTATACTCTGCCTCTAGGGGTGTGGGTTACCAGGGAAGCTGCAAGGAATGCTATGTCAAGCAGGCCAATAGAGTTTTCCTCCAAGGAATTAATGCTGGAATATGCAAGGAAGCTTATCAAAAGGAAGTTTAATTGTGATGCTGATGTTTACCTAAAACAGAGCAATATCTTAAGGAATATCAGGAGCCAATCAAAATTGATGCAATATTTATGATTTAGCAATATTTGAAAAAAAATGGTTAAAACCAATGCCAATAAAAATAACCCAATAATAAAAACCAGAATAGTTAAAAAAACAAATAAAACAAAAAAGTTTAAATATAAAATACCAAATCTAAAAGGAATAAAATGGCTAACAATGATAATAAATTAAGTTCTGGAAGTGTTTTGTTAGCTTTGAATCTTTTATTGCTTCTGCTGCTGTTATAAGGCCCAATTATAGCATATTCTTAACGGGTCTTGCATCGCTTAAAGTTTCTAGGTTCTGGGATATGCTAAAAATAATTTAAGAGTGATATAAAATGAATGGAAAAGAATATCCAATCCAGGTTTTGTTTAAAAATCCAAATTTGGCTCGTGATGTCTATAAAAGATACCAAACTAGCTATAGAGCAATGGGAGTTACTTTAGATGGTCAAGTAAGATTAGGAGGCCCTAGGCTTTATGTCTGTAGCGGAGCAGGCAGATTTCTTAATGACTTTATCGAAGAAGCTTCTGCCAAGCACCCAAATCCCAGGTATAAAATTGAGAAGGGCAGAGAGCATCTTCACTCTACCTAAAACCCCTTAGTTCATCCAAAAACCTCTTAATAGTCTTAGGCACGTGCTCCGGCTGCGTCTGCAGTATTTTGGAAATTTCCGCAAGAACATCCCCTTTAAATGGCTCTTTATTTTTTAAAGTCAAATCCTCCTTTGATAATTTAATCCCCTTGTTTGCCGCTTTTCTTGCCTTTTTCCATTTGTCAAACAGCTCCTGGACTCTTGCCGGCAGCTGATTTATTTCAACGTCCAATAATCCTGCGCTCTCTTCCAGTATCCTGTTTTTTCCTTCCAACTCTTTTTCAGCAGCTTTTCCAGCAGTAAACTCTATCCTTACGATGCTGTCAGATATTTTTGTTGACTTGAGAATTTTTATTTTTCCAGCTTCCGAAGTGTTGTTAAGATGGGTGCCACCGCAAGCCTGAGTGTCAATGCCTTTTATCTGCACAATCCTCAGTTTTTTGCCCGGGACTGCGCCTCCCTGGTAAATATTCATGCTGAACAGTTTTTCGGCTTCTGTCCTGGGATAAAATTTTTTTATGATCTCTATCTTTGAATTGACAATTTTGTTGGCTTCATCTTCTATTTTTTTTGTTTGTTCAAGGTTTAGGCTTTCGTAATGGGTAATGTCTAAAGTTGCTTTCTCTTTTGTTTTTTTGGCTCCTGCCTGGTTGACATGCTTTCCCAAAACCTTCCTAGCGGCAGCTCCAACTATGTGAGTAGAGGTATGGTGCTGGGCAAGCTGTTTTCTCCTGTCCAAATCAACCACAACGTTCACATTATCCCCGACTTTGAATTTTGGCTTATTTTTCAAAACATGGACTATTATATTTCCCTGCTTGAAGACATCCGTTAATTCCTCATCATCTATTTTTCCAAGGTCGTTTATCTGGCCCCCTGAAGTCGGATAGGCAACGGTCTTATCCAGGATTACATTATTGCCTATGATTTTGAGAATTTTCCCTTTGCTTTCGGTCTTTAAAGGATCGTCATAGTAAAGCGCCTCTGTTTCGGGCAAATTTTCAAGAGCAAGCTTTTCTTCCCTTTTTGTCTCATGCTCCTGTTTGCGGCTTTCATGCATCCCAGACACAAGAGCATAGAAATTATCGGGGATTTTGATTTCCTTGCCGAGCTTTTCAGCCTCTTCCCCGATTAATTCTGGGGCAATTCCCTGGCTGTCGTACAGCATTAATAATTTTTTTTCATTTATTTCTTCTTTAATTAATTTTGATATTATTGAATGAGTTTTTTGTCTTGTGGCTTCATATTTTCTCTTTTCAACGCCCAATATTTCATTTACCTCGTCCAAATTTTCGCTTAATTCCGGATACAGCGGCTTCAGATATTTTGCATGTATTTCGCATAACTCATTAAAATCAATTTCCCAGCCGTATTTGTCCATCAATGACATTGCCCTCCTGAATAAAACTCTTAGATTATAGCCGCCGCCTACATTGGAAGGCAAGGCCCCATCCGACAAAGCTACAAGCAATGCTCTTGAATGCTCAGCTATAGAATACAAGGCTGCTGATTCTGAGATCTGCTTTTTTAATTCATCAACATTATAGCCGGTTTTTTTTGAAACTAAATTCCATGTTTTTTCTATGTCTTCCACTTCATCTACATTTAAATAAGAAGAATAAGGCAGGAATTTTTTCATAAGCTCCGGGTCTATTTTTATCCCAGTAGCTTTTTTTAGCTTTTCAACCACTGTCGGAAAAGTTGTCTCATAGCTTGTCGATTTTCCCTGAGTAAACCATGCATTCCTCTCGTGGCCCATCCCCATGTCAAGCACTTTCAGATTAAGCTCTTTGTTGCCGGAAGGCGTCTGCTCGAAAAGCATGTAAACTTGGTTTCCAAGCTCCAGGCCGCGGCTAAAATATTCCATGCACGGCCCGAAATTTCCTCCTCCTGCCCATGCATCCTCATGGAACTTTATCTCCTGGTTTTTTAATCCCAGGCCCTGCTTCAGCCAGTTATGGATGTCGCGAAAATGCCTTGCCTGGTCCCATTCTTTTGGCTTCATGAATGCATGCTGGCCAATCATGTCAAAGCATGAATAATGGGCACCAGTAATGCCAATGTTATCTATATCATTAAACCTCAGGCATAATTGGGGAACAACTAACGGATTGGCAGGAGGCTCTACTTCCCCGCTCACCACATAAGGCTGAAAATCGTAAATAGATGCCTGCACAAAATCAGTATCCTGGCGCCATCTCGCGGTTACGGGATAGCGGTTTATAGGAGTGTATCCCCATTTTCCGAATAATTTTGCAAATTCTTTCCAGACGCCAATATAATCCAGTTTTTTTGTAGCCGGGGTATTGCCAATAAACCTAAAGCCTCCGGAGCAGGCAGGGTCTCCGCAGAAATCGTCATTGGTTGTCTGCCAGAAATGAGTGCCGCATTTTGAGCATTTTTTCCTTGAAAAGCCCTCTTTCTTAAGGACAGAAGTTGCGTAGTAATTGTCAGGATTTTGAGAGGCTTTTAATTTAAACTCCTTTTTGATTTCCTTGTCTGTTTTCATAGACAAGAATATTTAAGGTTAATATAAAAAGATTTAGGTTTTGTTAATTGGAATAGAAATACCTAAAAAGATTTTAAAGCCCTGTGGCTGCAATCTCCTCTAAATGTCTTAAAACAGCTGTATCCTCTGGTGCCTCTCTTCTTCGATTTTCAATTGATCCCACATATTCCAATGCAGGATCCCCCATGGTAATAGCTCCGATTCCCAACATTAAGGGGTCAGCTTCTTTCTGCACTGGAACTGCATCATTCGCTGGCCTAGGAGGCACTGCGTAATCCAATCCTTTTTCTGGATCATAACGAAAAGCAACTCCGTCCATTTTAATTCAAAAAGGTGATAAAATACTGCATTTATAAATCTTTCCATTTTATAACTATGAATAAGTGGTAAAAAGAAGAATAAAGTTTTGATTAAACCCTGTACACTACATCATGCTGCCTTGCATGCTCTTTTACCTTCAATCCGATGCTCTGGCCCTTTTTAGCTTCCTGTATCTTGTCTTGTTCTATCTGCATGCTCTCCACTTTCTGGGCAAAGTCGCTTGTAGCGCCTTTAATTTTTATCTTGTCTCCTACCTTTAGCGTATCGCTCAGCTCGACTACTGCAACACCGATGTTTGTGTAGTAGTGGGTTATTTTTCCTACTTTCTTGCCCAATTCCTTTTCAGCGGCTTTTTTCTTAGTTTTTTGCTCTTCAGCCATAAAACCACCCTAAATAGATTATTCTTCTTTTGGAATATTTAAAATTGTCGGAAATTTGTTGAAAGAATAGTGGAAAAGTCTGCGTGACTGCGGTTATAAAAACTTTTCCCGCGCCTGGTTTTTTATTATTTTTTTATTATGTATGCCGAAACATATTTAAAACCACATAAAAATCCAAAGGTGCTTAAATGCCCCGGTAGCTTAGACATGCTAATCATGGAGCAACAGGTAGAGCGTGCGTGTTCTACCATCAGAACCACGAAGCTGTTAGACTTGCTAGCGGGCACCGCAAGCCTTGATATTGTAAGGCCGGTAGAGGTCACCAGTTCGAGTCTGGTCCGGGGCGTTTATTTTATACCAATCCACGGGCCTGTAGTTCAGCCTGGTTAGAATGCTCGAGCCTCCAGAAAAGGCGGCAAAACTGATAACCGGCTGTTAGACATCGAGAGCCAAAAGCCGAGAATGGTCGACAGTTCAAATCTGTCCAGGCCCATCATACTTTCGAACGAAATGAGAAAGCTCTTGAGGGCTTATAAGGGCAGACTGCCCTTATGTTCGAACTGAGCAGGCCCATTGATTCTTACCGCTATAACTTATGAAATCCGCAGGCATTGATAAAAATTTTTACTACCCAAAAAGTTTAAATATAAGTTGCTATTTTAGAATAGATACTAATTAAAAGGTGGTGTTTTTGGCGAATAAAGAGATTTTTTTTGCACTGATAATAATTTCTGTGTTTCTTGTTAGCGCATGCGATGTATACAACACGATGTATACCAAGCAGCCTGCCATACAGGGAGATGCTGTTGAGGTTCCAGACATAAATGCCACTCTTGTGATTCCGGCTGATATGCTGGCTGAAGAAGCAGAAGAAGAGATGCCTGAAGCAGCAAATGTAATCATAATTGATGAGAATGAACAGGTAACCCTAACGCCAAAAGCGGAAGACCCTGACAATGACGCCTTAATATTCACTTTCACAAGCCCTCTGGACAGCAATGGGCAGTGGCAGACAGCTTACGGAGATGCGGGGGAATACACAATTACAGTAACTGCAAGCGACGGCTTTTTGACTACAAGCAAGGAGGTCCTCATCATTGTAAAAAAGAAAGAGGAGGCTCCTGTGCTTGAGAGCTTCAATCCAGAAGATGCTGCTGTTGTAGTCAAGGAAACCGAGGCTGTTGATTTTGAAGTTGTTGCATCAGACCTGAACAAAGACACGCTGTCATATGAATGGAAGCTTGACGGCGTGAGCGTAAGCGATAAAAATTCCTATACATACCAGACAACCTACGATGACTCCGGGAGCCATACAGTGAAAGCCAAAGTTACAGACGGCATTTTTGACACGGAGAAGATATGGGCTGTTACTGTGAATAATGTAAACAGGAAGCCAGTGCTTGAAACGCTCAATAATATAAAAGCAAAAGAAACCGATAAAGTCATAATTGAGCTAAAAGCAAGCGATCCGGACGGGGATGAGTTAAGCTACAGCATAATCGATGAAAGATTTGAGCAGGACGGAAGCACATTCATATGGGAAACAAATTATGATGATGCTGGCCAATACACATTTACTGTAAGCGCGTCTGACGGAGTGGATACAGCAAGCCAACAGGTAAACGTGGCCGTTGAGAACGTAAACAGGCCACCAGTGATACTTGATATAGTGCAGAAGTAAACTTTTCTTTTGCTGCATGAACAATGAAAAATGAAAAAGCTGGCAATATTTTTAACTTTATTTTTTGTTTTAGCCTATTCTGCTGATTCTTTGAAGACATTCGAAATAAACGAGACGGATAAGATAAGCCTTGCTCCAAAAGCAGATGATCCCGATGCGGACAGGCTAATCTATACATTTACCGAGCCTCTTGATGCGGATGGAGAGTGGCAGACGACCTATGGCGATGCCGGGAACTATAAGGCCATAGTAACAGTAAGCGACGGAGAAAATCAAGCCAGCGAGGATATCATCATTACAGTCAACAGGAAAGAGGAGAAGCCATCAATAGATGATTTTGAGCCGAAAGAAAGCACTGTTGCAATAAACGAAGGGAACAGCATAAAATTCAGCATTACCGCTTCTGATTTGAATAATGATGAGCTAAGCTATGTATGGAGTATTGATGGCAAGGAAGTTTCAAATGATAGGGAAATAATGTTTGAAACGGGCTATGAGGATGCGGGAGAATACAAAATTTCTGTATCCGTAAGCGACGGAACTTCTGAAACGACAAAAAGCTGGGATGTCAGGGTAGAGGATGTTGATGTCTCTTCAATATTAAATGGAATTAATGATGTTACTATAACAGAGACAGAGACTGCAAGCCTAAAACTTCCTGATTTCAAGGCATATGGGCTAAGATATGAAATATCCGAGCCTTTGGGAAACGATAATAGCTGGAAAACCGGCTATGATGATGCAGGGGAATATGAAGCAACTGTAAAGGCAGAAGGCAAGGGTTTTGAAGGGGAAAGGAAAATAAAAGTTACAGTCAAGAATAAAGACAGGAAGCCTGAATTCATCGGTTTAAAGGATGCAAGCGTAAATGAGAATGAGCAGCTTAACATAGCGCTTAAGGCTGATGACCCGGACAACAATAAAATAATTTTTTCCGTAGAAAATATCCCGGAAGGGGCTGAATTAGCGGATAATGTGTTTGTCTGGAAGCCGGGTTATGATTTCGTGCGGAAGGAAAATGCCATTGATTATGTGCTTGATAAATTCAGGCTGTTGAGCAGAAGCATAGATGTAAAGTTCATAGCGCAGAGCGGCAGCCTAAAGGACGAGAAAAATGTAAAGATTACGATTAAAGATGTAAACAGGCCTTTCGCTTTAGAGCCGATAGGGGATATTGAGGTAAATGAAGGCCAGGAAATTGCTATCGAGCCAAAGTATAACGATCCCGACAATGATAAAGTATCTTTTTCCTATTCCGGTTTCATGAACAGCAACAAAAAAATGACAGGCTTTAACGATGCAGGCCAGTATATTGTGAAAATTACTGCTAGCGACGGCCATTTTGAAGAAACAAGATTTTTGAATGTAAAAGTAAGGAATGTTAACAGGAAGCCTATTTTTGATATGAAAGACAGATTTGATGCAGTTGAAGGGGAGGAATTGATGATAGAGCTGCATGCTTCTGATCCTGACAATGATGCTGTAAGGTACTCTGCTGCCAGTTTGCCAAGGGGCGCAAGCTTAAGGAATAATTTGTTTACATGGGAGCCGGATTTTGACATCGTGAACGGGACTGAGAAGCAGTTTGGAATTGAGTTTATAGCAGGAGATGACAAGAATGAAAGCGCTGCCAAGAAAATAATAATAACAGTCCTGAATAAAAACAAGGCTCCTGAGATAACAGGTGCGAGCGATAATCTTATTGTAAATAAAAATGAGCCGACTTTATTTGAAGTTATTGCGGAAGACATAGACGGGGATGAATTAACCTACAGTTGGGATTTTGGCTTCCTGGATAAGTTTGATGGAACTAATACGCACCAAAGGATATTCACCGCTGCCGGAAGCAAGGAAGTCAAAGTGACAGTTAGCGACGGGAAGGAGAAAGCGGAGAAGGTGTGGAAGGTTGAGGTTGTTTGATTAGAGTATTAGTAAAGTTTTAATGATTTTGCACAATTTTCTTTCTTACTAAGAGGGTACTATTATCACATCTCTTATTATAATAAAGTTTTTATAATTACTCTTTATATCTAAAGTCATGTTATCTAGTCAATCAAAGAGAACTATTTTTGTTGCAGGGGTATATGGAATTTTAGTCATACTTAGTTACTTTCTAAATAAATATGTGACTACTTTAGTTATTATTTTAGGCTTTATTTTATTAGTAATTCCTTTTTTAAAACAAAAATATTTCAACATTACACTTTTTTATGCACTAATAATAGTTCTTATTTCTACCAATTTTTATATTTTGCAATTACAATCCGATCAAAAACAATTAGACATTTCAAACCAGACTTTAAGTCAATGTAAGGAATGTAATCGTAAAATAATTGGGATTCAAACCTCATGCCTAGATAAAATTGAAAATATTACAAAGTCTTTTCAAAATTTTGATTGTGGTATTATTCAACAAGAAAATGAGATTTGTTACAGCAATGTTACATTAGTTAAAAGTCCCAAAGATACTGCAATTTTGATAGATGAATGTGACTTCTATTTTGTTGGTAAACCTCTTAGTATGAATACTAGCGTAGGAACCATAGTAACTACCATTAGTCCGCGATGGAAGGACGAAAATAAACATATATTGATTAGTTTATCAGATAAAATGGTAATGTATGTTGAAAATGGCCTTTTAAAATTTAAAATAGTAGAATTAGATAATACTGAGCATATATTAATTAGTGATATACCGATTAATTGGAATAATGAAATTTGGTATGAATTAGCATCAGAATGGAATGTAGATACTGGAGAAATTAAATTATTTTATAACGAGACATTAGTTGCTCATTCTACAATAAAAAATCTTAATATCCAAATGAATAATCTAACATTTTATTGGGGTGTGGATAGTGAAGGAAGATATCAAGCAAATGCTGCTTTCGATTGGGTTGGATTTTCATATAAGTCTGTTGAAGAATTAACTAAAAAATAAAAGTAAACCAACAACTTTATAAAATTCTTGATTATCTCATATTTCAATGCCAGTAAAAAAAATTACTTCTGAAACCGGAAATGCTGCTCTTGACTTGGCAATAGACACCATAAAAATTGGAAAGCAGGCTTTGGTTTTTGTAAACACAAAAAGGAGCGCAGAGAAAACGGCAGAGGACATTTCTGCAAAAATAAAAACCGATGACGAGAAATTAAGAGAATTGAGCGAAAAGGCCCTAAAGGCGCTTTCAAGGCCGACAAAGCAGTGCGAGAGGCTGGCAAGATGCGTAAAGAAAGGGATTGCATTCCATCATGCCGGCCTGGTTGCAAAACAAAGAGAGCTGATAGAAGACAACTTCAGGAACGGCTCGATAAAGATAATTTGCTCGACTCCGACACTGGCATTCGGCCTGGATTTGCCGGCTTTCAGGGCTATAATCAAGGATTTGAAAAGATATGGCAGCCACGGCTTGACATATATTCCGGTTTTAGAATATCTGCAGATGGCAGGAAGAGCTGGAAGACCTAAGTTTGACAATGAAGGGCAGGCAATCTGCGTTGCGATATCTGAAAACGACAAGAAAAACCTGCATGAAAAATACGTGCTTGGAGAACCTGAAGAAATCTATTCCAAGCTGGCTGTCGAGCCTGTCCTGAGGACTTACTTGCTGAGCCTGATAGCTGCAAATTTTGTCAACACCAAAAAACAGATTATTGATTTTTTCGGGAAAACATTCTGGGCATACCAGTTTGTTGATATGAGCAGATTAGAGCAGATAATAGACAGGATGCTTGACCTGCTGGAGGAATGGGAATTCATACAGAGCCAGGGAAAGGAAGATTTTACTTCCGGAGATAAGATAAATGACGGGAAAATAAATGCTACAGCCATGGGAAAAAGGGTTGCAGAACTGTATTTGGATCCTTGGACTGCTTATTTTTTCATAACTTGCTTAAGAAATGCGTCTGACAAAAAGGTGAATGAAATCTCTTTTTTGCAGATGATAAGCCATACCCTGGAGATGATGCCTTTGCTGAGGGTTTCCATAAAGGAAGAAGAAAGGATACAGCAGGAATTGCTAAAGCTCTATGATTATTTGCTTGAGAAAGAGCCTTCTTTGTATGAGCCGGAATATGTGGATTTTGCGAACAGCGTGAAAACAGCCCTGATGATGGACGAGTGGGTCAATGAGAAGGATGAGGAGTATCTGCTTGAGAACTACAATGCAAGGCCCGGAGAGATAAGGGGAAAATTAGAATTGGCAGACTGGCTTTTGTACGCTTCGGAGGAGATATCAAGGATTCTGCATTATCAGCATTTAAACAAGGAAATTGTAAAGCTAAGGCTGAGACTGAGGCATGGCGTCAAGGAGGAATTATTGCCGCTGATAAGGCTGCATGATATAGGCAGGGTAAGGGCAAGGAAACTGTTTGCAAACAGGATTAAAGATGTCAAAGATGTGAAAGACGCTGATTTGATGAAATTAAGCCAGATACTGGGAAAGCAGGTTGCCTTGAGCGTGAAGAAGCAGGTAGGGGAAGAGTTCAAAGAAGTGCCTGAGGGGAAGAGGAAAGGGCAGATGGCGTTGGGGAAGTATTGAAATATTATCTCGGATTTTTTTTCATCCAGTACATCCTTTCTTCAGCTGATTTTATTGCAGTTTTATAGGCTGATGTTCCTATAGCTGCACCTATATCCATATGCATCTGAGGGCGTCCTGAATCTGCTCTCTTCATATTGAATAGTGCCTGAGCTTGTTTTAGCCTCTTTTCAACAATGCCAATATTATCTTCCGTTATCCCGGGCAGCACAACAAGGAATTCATCACCGCCAAGCCTTACAACATAGTCGGTCTCCCTGACGACGTTATTTTCCAGCAAAATAGCCACCTCCCTTAGCATTTGGTCTCCTGCAGTATGGCCTTCACTATCATTTAATTCCTTAAACTTACCCAGATCTATATACAGAAAACCTACAGAATAAGACATTCCTTGCTTGCCCTTAATCTGGGAGGTCCCATTAAGCGATGGCATTAGTTTTTCATCAAAATATTTCCTGTTAAAAACCCTTGTTAAGCCATCAATATATGCCTCCAATACTTTTCCAGTAACATCGTATGCATCAACCCTTATCCCGCCTTCTAGCCTAGAAAAATGCATATCAAAGTATTTTGTTTTGCCATTGTGCCCTGCTTCAACAGAGTCCATTGACGCCGAGTCAAGATTTCCTTGGAGCATCTTTTGCAGCAATGCCCATGCTTCCTCATCCTTGCCTGAAAAAGGGACACCTCTAAAAAGAGCCTTACCTATCAACTCAGCAGGCTTTGTCCTATCTCCGGAAAACCCGAAATATCTTGCCTGCAGTCCGTTAAAATACCTTATATTTAATCCTGTATCGACTAAAACAGTTCCAAATGGAGCTGACTCTAAAACAAATCTAGCTTCCGGGCTATTCAAAATGCCTTCTAAGGTAATACCTTCTCCCATAGATGATATAATGGCAATTAACCTTTATAAATCTTTCTATTTTATACTACTTTATAGTAGTTATAAATTTATGGCTGTTGATTGCGCAAGAATATTTATAAACCGGATATAATTTGCTGGATTTGCGCCCCTGTAGTATAGTGGATCAGAACGTGAGGTTGCGGACAATGGCAGAAACCTTGAGACCTGGGTTCGATTCCCAGCAGGGGCATCATTTGATAAAGAAATTACAGGCTTATTTTCCAAAAAGCCAGAACGTGATGCCAGTCATTTCTAATGCAAATATACAGGCAGCTTAATTTTAATTCTCTTTAAGTTTTATATATACAATAAAAGAAATCAGAGCCCGACCATCGCATCTGTCAGTCCTTTCCTGTTCTTGATTTCCTGGGTGACTTTTGCCTGCAATTCATATGGAATCCTTTCGAAGCTCTGGTCAACCAGGCTGGAAAAGCCGCGGCCTTCTGTTGCCGACCTTAAGTCAGAGCTCCAGCCAATCATGTTCATAACCGGCATTTTCACCTTTACAAAAGTCAGGTTTCCTTCCTGAGTAACATCAAGCAGCTGCCCTCTTAAGCTGTTGGCAAGCTTTGACAAACTTCCGGTATATTCAACCGGCGCCTCAATCAGCATTACCTGCAACGGCTCCAATAAAATCGGGCTGGCTGTCAGCATCGCTCCCCTGATGCCTGCCCTAACAGCAGGATAAACCTGTGCAGGGCCCCTATGAATAGCGTCCTCATGCAGGCTCATATCCATCAAATTCACCCTTACCCCTACGCAAGGCTCCCTGACCAACGGCCCTTTTCTCATTACCTCTTCGAACATGTCAAGAATCATCTCAAGCACTTCGCCAAGATGAACCTGGCCGCGAGTCTTATCAACAAAGATATTGCCCTTGTAAATATCCTTTATCTGGTCTGCTTCCTTTGCCACCATCCCTGTCTGGATAAAAAAATCCCTGACCTCAAGATTTTTTTTCTTTATCCTGCCTTCCGGAACCGTGCCCTCTTTTATTAATTTATAAATCTCAGGGCTTAATGGCTCAACTGTAAAATAAAATTTATTGTGCTTATTGGGAGTCTTGCCCTCGATTTCCTGCGATGCTTTAGTCACAGATTCGCGAAAAACGACAATAGGGGGGGATGTTTTAACCTCAACATTTTTTTCTGTTATTATCCTGTTTTCAATTATTTCCAGGTGCAATTCACCCATTCCTGAAATTAAATTTTCCCCGGTTTCTTCATTGATCTCAATCGTTATGGAAGGGTCTTCTCTTCCGACTTTCCTTAAGACCTCAATCAATTTTGGCAGGTCGCTTGGCTTTTTCGGCTCAATTGCTTTTGTAATAACAGGCTCAAAAATGTGCTTTAGCTCCTCAAAAGCATCCTCTTCGCCAATTGTCACTGTTTCTCCAGCATTGCCTATGACCCCGGAAATAGCGCAAACATTCCCGGCAGGAATGTACTCAATTATCTCCGGCTTTATGCCATTATAAATGTAAAGATTCTGGATCCTCTGCCTTTGCTTTGCATTGTTCAGGTAAACTTCAACTCCTGGCCTTAGGGTGCCGGAAAATAATCTTCCAGCGGAAATATCCTTTCCAGACCTTGGATCAACAACTATCCTTGTGATTACAAATGCAAGCTTTCCATTAGGGTTACAGGCCAGCAAGTCCTTGCCAAATTCACTTTCTTTGTCCCCATGCCAAATTTTCGGAATCCTGTATGCTTGAGAGGTGATAGGATCCGGATGGTGCTTTATGACCATATCAAGAATAACTTCATGCAATGCCGCATTTTCCCAGACCCATTCTTTCCTTTTTTCCTCTTCCATCTCATAAATATTAAGAATGTCCTTAAAAGAAATGTTTTTTTTCTGCATAAAAGCAAATGACAGCGCCCAGTTCTCCCTTGCAGAGCCGAAAGCCACAGAGCCGTCCATTATGCTTACCTTCCATGCCTCCTTAAACTGAGGCTCGGCAATATCCTCTATCAGCCTGTTGAATCCTGCAATCAGTTTTACAAACCTTTCCTGTATTTTTTCAGGAGTCAGCTTCAATTCCTTGACAAGCCTGTCAACTTTGTTTATGAAAAGCACCGGCTTAACGCGTTCCCTCAAAGCCTGCTTGACAACTGTTTCCGTCTGCGGCATTATTCCTTCAACAGCGCATATCAAAACTACAGTTCCGTCAATTGCCCTCATAGCCCTTGTTACATTGCCGCCAAAATCAACGTGGCCTGGAGTGTCAATCAGATTAATAAGATACTCATGCCCCTGATAACTATGGACCATTGAGACATTTGCGGCATCAACAGTCATCAGCCTTTCCTGCTCATCCTTATGCTGCCATGTCGCCATTCCTTCATTCAGATTTCCGGCATGCTTTTCCGCCATATGACCGGAAGCTGCCAGCAGATTGTCTGTAAAGGCTGTCTTCCCATGATGGATATGGGCAGAGGTGCAGATATTCCTGATAAATTTAGGGTTTTTAGTTATCCTCGCGACCTTATCAACCATCCTTTCAGCCATTTTTGTTTGCTCCCCAGTTTACGGCAATAGATTTTATTTTAAAATGATTAAAAAACAAGCCCTTACTTTTTCTTAGACTCATCTTTCCAAAAACTCTCGGTTTTAGTGACTTTTTTGGATTCCACAGCATAAATAGCCTGGATAAGCTCATGCGGCCTAAACCATAATTTGATTTCCCTTTCAGCTTCCTTTTGATTTTCGGAAGCGTGCACAACATTCTCAAAAACACCCTTTGTGGTTATCCTGCCAAATTTTCCCCTTATACTTGAAGGGTGTGCCTGCTCGGGATTGGTTGCTCCAACGACCTCTCTTACGCTTGCTATTGCATTTTCACCATGATAAACCAAAGCTAAAATGCGCTTAACATGAAATTCCCCCATTATGTACCTAATTAGCTCGTCAAAGAATTTTTCCTCCCTTAAATGCTGGTAGTGCTCCTCAGCCAGCTCCCTTGTTACCTGCACTATTTTTGCCCCTACAACAATCAGACCCGTACCAGAAAGCTCTGTAAGTATGTTGCCTGTAAGGGATTTAGCCAAGCCATCGGGCTTTATCAAAACCAGGGTCTGCTGGACACTCATTTTTCATACCTTCCGCTCCACTTTGTCGTTATGGGCTTTCTTCTGAGCTTAAGCATGTTCTTCTCGCATTTTGAGGAGCAGAAGTAGAGCACTTTAGCATCCTTCTGCACATAGATTTTCCCAGTTCCTCTTGGTAAGTTAATACCGCAAAAAGTGCATTTTGCCATGTTTAACCGGAACCTCTTCCAGATCTTGTCAATTGCCTTGCTTCTATTTCGGTTTCCCTGAGCATCAGAATATCACCAAGCTGTATAGGACCGCGAACATTCCTTCTTAAAACCTTATTCTTGTCGCGGCCGTCCAAAATCCTGCATCTCACCTGTATGGCTTCTCCTCTTGTTCCAGTCCTGCCCATGATTTCCTCTACTTTAGCAGGCCATGCCATTGAAAAATTAACGGAGCCTTTCGGCGCTTCCTGAACTACAGGCTTTTTTTCCCTTCTTTGCCTTTCTTCCGGATTTTTTTGTTTTTCGTCTGCCATCTTTATTACTGCTTAGCTCTGCTTACCAGTTCCTTTATCAGGTTTTTTGCTTCGCCTTCCTGGATGACTGCAACGCTTCCTGTAGGCACCTGTATGCCTGCTGCTGCCCCTAATTCCTCCTTGCTGGGCACCTGGAAGCATGGAACATTCTTCTCCTCTGCTATCATTGGTATGTGCATTATTATCTCTGCAGGCTCCACATCTTTTGCGACTGCAACAAACTTTGCCTTTCCTTTTTCAATGGATTTTGTGGTCTCGTTTGTGCCTTTCTTTATCTTTCCTGTAGATTTAGCTACCTCTATAATTTCATAGATTTTGTCCACCATTTCCTTCGGTATTTCTACAACTGCCATTTTGATTTCCTCCTTAATCTTGTTATGTGAGGCAATATAAGAAAATGAACCTCACTCGGGCCATAATTTCTTACGGCCTTCATCATTTCATTGGTAAATTTGAGGAAAGAAAGGCTATTTAAAAAGGTTATTGTTTTTTGTAAATAAGTTCACGAAATACCCAATAATGATAAATAAATCTCCGCAACTATAGTGCGAAGCCTCGCTGTCTAGCACACGCTCGGCTTCGCATATCTATTAACATTTACTTTTGATGCTTAAGTTGGTAACACCTTGTTTTCAAAAGTTATAGCAGCAGATACATATTTATACATCATTATAGAGTTTATAGCTTATGTCAAATGAAATCATATTTTTGCTGTTAGCATTTATAATCTCGATATTCGCAACTCCCATCGGTTTTGGCAGCGCATTACTGCTGGTTCCATTGTCCTCTTTTTTGCTTCCAATTAAGAGCGCAATTGCAGTCCTGACCATATTTTTTATGGCAAGCAATGTAAGCAGGATAATTATTTTCAGGAAGCACATTGACTGGAAAATAACTCTTTTTATATTATATGGAGCAATCCCTTTTGTTTTTGCCGGGGCGTTATTGCTTGTGTATGCCCCCAGCGATATTATTGAAAAAATACTGGGAATTATAATATTATTATATGCAATCAATGACTATCTTAATATTACAAAAAAAGTAAAATTAAAAAATTATGCCATATCTATGGTTGGAGGATTATTTGGCTTTTTCTCTGGCATAATAGGAACAGGAAATGCCATAACTGCGGCATTATTAACCCACATGGGGATAAGAAAAGAGAGATTTATAGCGACAATGGCCATCACCGCACTTTTTGTCAATGCCATAAAAATAGGGATATACTCTAAGTTTGCCTTAGTCACAATAGATGACATTCCATTAGTAGCTGCTTTAATCATTATCGCTTTTGTTGGAGCTTATCTCGGAAAGAATCTTGTAAAAATGATTAAACCCGAGTTATTTAGGAGATTAGTGCTGATATTGTTGCTTGTGGTTTCATTGAAACTATTATTTTTTTGATTCCTTAACAGAAACTTATATAAATAAAGAATTCTTACCGTATTAACAATAGTTAACCGAGGTGGTTTTTATGCACACATTGCCGAAATTGCCGTATGCTTATGATGCTTTAGAGCCGCATATAGATGCCAAGACTATGGAGATACACCATACAAAGCATCACCAGGCCTATATTGACAAGCTTAATGGGGCTATAAAAGGGACTGATTTTGAGGGCATGGAGCTCAACCACCTAATCAGGAATGTTGACACTCTGCCACAGGACATCAGGGCAACAGTCAGGAACAACGGCGGCGGGCATTCCAACCATTCTTTTTTCTGGGAGATAATGGGGCCAGATTGTGGTGGCGAGCCTTCTGGAGAAGTTGGAGATGCTATAAACGAAGCATTTGGAAGTTTTGACAAGTTCAAGGAAATTTTTGCAAATGCCGCTGTCAGCAGGTTTGGAAGCGGATGGGCATGGCTGATGGTTGAAGATGGAAGGTTAGGCATTACGTCAACGCCAAACCAGGACACTCCAATAATGGAAGGCAAAAAAGTTATTTTGGGATTGGATGTGTGGGAACATGCATACTATCTAAAGTACCAAAACAGAAGAGCAGATTACATAGCGCAATGGTGGGATGTTGTAAATTGGGAGAAGGTCAATGAGCTGTTTGAAAAAGCGAGATAATTATTCCACATTAAGCCCAAAACAATAATATTTAAATAATATAGGAATAAAACAACAAAACGGATGGTTATAATGGAACAAAAATCATTGCTGATAACAAAGGAAACAATCATAGCGGATATCGTGGAAAAATACCCTGAAACCATAGAGCCATTAATGGAGATGGGAGTGCATTGCGTTGGCTGCCATGTAAGCCCTTATGAAACCCTTGAAGGCGGATTTAAGGGGCATGGAATGACAGATGAGGATATAAGCGAAGCAGTAAAAAAGCTGAATGAAGTAGTGGCTAAAAACGGATCCTCACATGACAAAGAAGAAGAGTTTGACTTCTCCAAAGCTAAACTTGATATTACAGAAAAAGCTGCTGTCAAGATAAAGGCCCTAATAGGCCAGGAAAAGATGAAAGGGCTGAGAATTTCTGTCGTGCCTGGAGGATGCTCTGGATTCAAATACGGGATGGAACTTGACAGCAAGGCAAAAGAAACTGATGTTGTTGTAGAGGAAAAAGGGATAAAGGTCTTTGTTGACAGGAAAAGCATGGAAAGGCTTGACGGCTCTGTTGTTGATTATGTTGAGGCTTTGCAAGGAGCCGGATTTAAAATAGAAAATCCAAATTCAACGAAAAGCTGCGGATGCGGGAATAGTTTTCGCTAAATCTTCTTAGCCATCATACAAGTGAATGCATATGCTTTTTCTCCAAAAAAAACAGGGTAAAATGTATTATCACCCAATGCAGTGAGTTTGAAATTTACCAATGGCTGGCTAACTGATTCCCTTAACACACCATATACCGAATAAAATTCCTGCATAACAGCTGATACTGTGCCATGATACATACCCATTGCCTTCAATGCGCCCAATACCACATTGTAGCCATGATTTGGACTTGTGCGCTCATCAAATTCTATTGAAATTCCGGCATTGGCATGGTCGATTAATGATCTTCCCTGCGCAATTTGCGGTTCCATATACACTACTTTTGGCAGAGGAACCAAAGAAGCTAGTTGCTTTGCTTGTTCATCCAGCCCGGTAATAACCACAAAACTTTGAGTGCAAGCTGTTGTACTATGAACATCAATCACATAATCAAATGGTTTCAAACGATGAGTGAGATCTGCCGCAATTTGTTCCTCCCTGTTTCCGGTGGAATTCCCGGGAAATATCCTGTTCAGATCCGAATCCAGAAATCTTGTTCTTACATCTATTGCCTCTTCATTTGCTATTATCAGGTCCAATGTGCCTTTATCTGGACGCACTGTAACCAGTCTTTCAATTATATCCCTTCCAATCAGTTCATCGCCGTGCTGGCATCCGATGACTGCCGTACGCGGCGATCCAAAGCCGATAGTATAATGCTGCATGTTCTTTTATCCCCCTAAAATTTTTGCGGCTGCGGGAATAGTTTTAGGTAAATTCAGACCGAACTGAAAGTCATTTTCGTGAGAGTTCTTGTTTCTATTCCGTTTTCTTCCAGCATTTCAATCAAATACCCCAAACATCCGTTTGTTTCAATTCCCACATCATACCCCCATCCGCTTTCCACTACCTGTTTCAGATATCCGCCAGCCATTAATATTGGTTTTTTGAATCCAACGACTAACTGAATAAATTTCTCATATTCAATTTCCGAAAAGAAAAGAAAACTTTCTGCTGTTTTGATAAAAAGCCTGTTTTGGGTTGCTCCAAGAGACTTGTAATAATTTGCAGTTGCCTCTAATTTTGATTCTGCCTCAAGAGTTATTACAGTGCCATTAAATCTTCGGACAAATCTTGCGAGATTTTTTACATATGGCATCCTATCAAAATGAGGATTATCCAATTTAATATAATAAAAAGGATGGACTACTATTGATAGAGTCTGCCCGTTCCGGAAATTATATGGGACCATTGAATATATTCCTGTTGAAATTTGCTCTAGTGCCATGTCAGTATGGACCTCCCCATACATTTGTGAATTGTCTTCTTTCTTGCTTTTTTTCCTCAAATTTTTCTATAGTTACCGGGCCTGCATACAATTGGAGGAATTTATGTGCAACAAGATCTGATATTCTTGCCTCAAGAGCGAATTGCCTTCCTGTTGCCTCTATCACCAGGTGTCCATTTCTCCTTGCCATTGAGACCGACATTAAACTTTTATAAGGGTCTTTTTTCATATAACGACTAATGGCCCTTTCCAGTACATCAAGACCTCTTTCGTAATGATGCAGCCTGTGTATGGTTATTTTGTATGATGCTTCCATTTTTAATCTCAACCAGGGAAAATGATCTAATTTTCATGGATTCTCTAAAGAATTTGGAAGTACCTGGCTCCTAATATGACATGAGATAAATTTATTACCTGTAATTCGTGGGATTGTGCAACACTACGCACTATTGCTCCCGTTTCTTGTATAAACAATGGTTGCCTTGCTCTGTAATAAAGACCAAAATTAAATCCTCCAAATCCCATATCAGTGCCTATTCTGGAACAAGGGGCATGTTGAGTAACTTCATCCATTTCCATATACAACCCTTGTTGAGTTTCAAGTGTATATTCTATCCCCCCTCTAACATCCCCTGTAGCCTTAAAGGAGTTTCCTGTAGTCCTCTTAATCTGCTTCATAATCTCAGTTCTTGCAGCATCAAGGTAATCTTTTCTTATAGAACCCACTACTAAAAACTCTTCAATATGATGAGCATTTTCTTGTTCTAGCTGCTCGGAAATCGTAAGTTCATTCATTTCCCTGAGTGTAGTCAAATCCCACATTTTTTCACCTAAATCAATTACCTCCATTAATTTTAATCCCTTTAGAAATCAAACAAACAACTTAAACTTTATGTCACAAAATCATAAAATTTATAAATAAAAACTCAATTGTGTCTTTTATGACAAATATATCCGACAAAATAAAAGTATTCCTGGATAATGATTTTATTATCAGAAGATGCCTCTTTCAGAATATCCTTAGCTTAAGGGCCCTTTCCAGGCACATAATCAAAGAAATTAATCTTGAGCAGGCGAATATGGATGCTGTTATGAGCGCGATAAGGAGGTACAAAAAGGACAACAAAGCAAAAGAAACCCAGAGAACTCAAAAAATTATTTCTGATGTGTCCATTAAGACTAAAGACAGGATTTTGGACGTATACCTGCCAAAAAACAAAGAAGTTCAGGCAAAAATAATCGAACTGAACAAGCACATTGATTTTGAGAAGGGAGAGATATTAAGAATAATCCAGGCCGAGCAGGGCATAAGGGTGATTATAGAGGACAAAAATTTTAAGCATTTATCTGATATTTTTAATAAAAAGGATATAGTTTCCATAAACAGAAATTTAACAGAAATCAATATTCAGTTTTCATTGCATGCTGCAAAAACACCCGGAATAATAGCATTGATAAGCTCAAGTTTGAATTCTGAAAACATCAATATCGTTGAGATTATGAGTTCTGCACCGGAATTAATTATCTTGCTTGATCAGAAAGACCTTATAAAAGCTTTATCAACATTAGAGAATCTAAAAAATATTTATTAAACATCAACAACAACCAAAGCCTTGTAGCCGGCTTTTGTTTTCTCAACTTTGAACATGTGCAATGTAATGGCTTTGATGTCGTTCCTTAACTCGTGCTTTTCAGTGTTGATTTTTTCCCCGGATAATTCTGCATGCAGGCTATAATTACTATTCTTTTTTACTATTTTTATCTTTGAGCTCTTGAAAATCATTGAATAAGTGTCTTTTAAAAATAATATCTCCGAGAGGAAATCAAACAATAGGTCCTCTGCATTTTTTGCGCTTAATTTGATTGTTTTTTTCTCTTTTTCACTGATTTTTTTTATATCTGCAGATTCCTCAAAGATTGCATAAGCAGAATTCTCAAATAATTCATCAAGGTTTTTTCCATATGCCTCTATTGCAATGTCGGCAATGGCAACGTCTTCAAGAATTTTGTATTTTTTCATTTCAACAATAAAATAATTTTTTAATAACAATAACCCGATTTTCAATAATAAACAAAGTTGGTTTAAATAATAAAACAATACAACATTAATAATAAAAATTATAATTTGCCGTCATCAACCCTTGACATTCGCTATCGGAATCAATTTGACGACTCTCTTTGATATTCCTGCCTTATGCACAGTATCAATGACTTCGTCTACATTCTTATAGGCTATGCCGGCTTCTTCCGCCAGTCCTGCCATTGAAACTGAACGCACGTAAATTCCCTTCTTTTCCATGTCTTTCTGCAGCTTATCGCCCCTGACTTCCCTTTTTGCCCTTGCCCTTGACATTGTCCTTCCGGAGCCATGCGCCGTTGAGCCCCAGGTCTGCTTCATTGCCCCTTCGGTTCCGACCAGCAGATAGGAACCGGTCTCCATTGAGCCCCCAATGATGACAGGCTGGCCTGTTTTTTTGAATAAAGTATTTAATTCTGGATGTCCTGGAGGGAAAGCGCGGGTTGAGCCTTTCCTGTGCACAATCAATTTTTTCTTTTTCCCATCAACTTCATGCTCTTCCAGCTTGGCTATATTATGCGCGACATCATATACCAGGTGCATCTCCATCTTTTCAGCATCTTTATTGAAAACTTTCTGGAAGCCTTCCCTTATCCTATGCAAAATAACCTGCCTGTTTGAGAAAGCCATATTGGCTGCGCAGGCCATGGCCCTGTAGTAATCCTGGCCTTCATTTGAGTTAAAGGGAGCGCATGTCAATTCACGATCTCTTATCTCAATATTGTACTCTTTCATTACTGGCTCGAATTTCCTTAGGTAGTCGGTTCCTATCTGATGCCCAAAGCCGCGAGAGCCGCAATGCACCATGATTACAATCTGGCCAGCGGAATGTATTCCAAATGCTTTTGCAGTTTCTTTATCAAAAATATTCTCGGCTTTTACAAGCTGGGTCTCAAGATAATGGTTTCCAGAGCCTAATGTGCCCAACTGGTTGATTCCTCTCTGAAGGGCCTTGTCGGAAACTTTGGTATGGTCTGCCCAGTCTATTTTTCCATGGCCTTCAGTCCTTTCTAGGTCTTCCTTCCAGCCGTATCCATTTTCGATGCACCACTTGCTGCCATTCTCTATAATCTCTATAAACTGGGATCTGTTTACATCAACAAAGCCCTTGCAGCCAACGCCTGCAGGAACAAGCTTGAAGAGAGTATCAGTAAGTTCTTTTAGTTTGGGCTTTACTTCATCATAGGTAAGATTAGTTGTGACCAGGCGCATTCCGCAATTTATATCAAAACCTATGCCGCCAGGGCTTATAATGCCGTTTTCCTCAGGATCAAAAGCAGCTACTCCGCCAATTGGAAATCCATAGCCCCAGTGGCCATCAGGCATGCAAAAAGAGTATTTCTGGATTCCGGGAAGGCAGGCTACATTTGTAACCTGATCGAAGACTCCGTTGTCCATCTGTTCAATAAGGCTTTTGCTAGCATAGATTCTAGCTGGCACTAACATGCCTTTCTTGTGAGTCTTTGGAATCTCCCAGATAAAATCACTTACCTCGTTTATTTCCTTTGGTCTTTCAGGTTCGGGTCTCATTTTTCCTCCAATAAAGGTATGAATAGCATTGCATAGAAGCCGTAACTTCTACGCATACTCTCTGCAAAAGATTTATTGCGAGCATGCGCAGCACTATAACAGCGGAAAGGATTTGGTTATTTAAAGGTATTGATTGTGGATTGTGTTACTTACTTAATTTGATAATAAAATTTTTAAACAATCCTATAAAGCTTCGCTTATGAAAAATAAACCTGTTTTATTGGTGCTTATTGCTTCTCTTGGGTTCAGCTTTAATCCGGTTATAACAAAAATCCTGTCTGATGAGATATCTATAAATGGCATATTATTCCTGCGCTTTCTATTGGTCACAATATTATTTCCTTTAGTCGCTATACCGTTAAGCGGGCACACTCTAAAATCCTTTTTTGCCATAAAGCCAAAGCAATTGATGGTTTTTTTCCTGCTTTCTTTTTTGTTGGTTGCAAATATGCTCCTTTTCTTTAACGCATTCTATTTCATAAATGTAAACAGGGCATTGTTTATCCATCTGATGTATCCGGTAGTTGCCATTATACTGGCACACATATTCATAAAAGAGCCCGTAACCAAGCAGGACTTGATTGCTGCTTCCGTGTCTTTTTTGGGCATAGTGGCTATATTCTGGAACACCAGCCTGAAAGGGGGGAAAATTTTAGGCGACATAATGGTTATTTTGTCTTTAATCTTATGGTGCAGCTACATGGTATTTAACAGGTATACTTCCTTAAGGGAGATACATTACAGGCAGACATTCTGGCTGTTTTTATTTGGCACCTTGCTGTTGTTTCCTTCTTACTTACTATTCGGCATTGGGCAGCCAATAAGCAACATATCTATGAACGGGATATTTCTTATCCTGATTATAGTAATCTTCAGCACTTTAATACCCTACTCCATACTTTCTTATGTATCCAGGCACATAAAAACTTCCACCACGGGCCTTTTGCTGCTTTTGAGCCAGGTAATCTCAATATCATTGTCATTCATCATCCTTAAGGAAACCCCTGCAGCAAATGTGATTATTGGCGGCGTGCTTATAATTTTTTCAGCAGTAATCTCCATATACTCGTTTGACAAGCTGTTTTCCTTCAGGAAGTACCTTAAGGCAAAGAATCTCTATCGCGGCTTTGTCAAGGCAATAGATATCATTTACCGCAAGTTCGTTTACCGCAAATAATTCATCATACTAATAACATCAAACAGCATTTTTTAAAATACAAAAACGAACTTATATATTTTATAACCACAACATTTAAATACAAGAAGGCACTTTGAAAAAAGTGCCAAAAAACACAATAGGTTGTGGTTCTTAGACAGGGTATATACGACATGTTGTGTCTATGTCCAGTGGTAAAAAGAGGGGTAGAGGGATGCAAATGGTATCAAAAATTTCTCAGATAAAAAAACGCGATGGGAGCGTAGTTTCGTTCGACAGCAGCAAGATAGCCAACGCAATATTCAAGGCTGCAAGGTCTGTTGGCGGCCAGAACAGGGAAGAAGCAGACAGGCTTGTGGTTCAAGTCATCAAGGAGCTTGAAGAGCAGACAGAAGGCATCCCGACAGTTGAGCAGGTCCAGGATTTAGTGGAAAAAGTGCTGATAGAAGCAGGCCATGCAAAGACAGCCAAATCCTATATTGTATACAGGCAAAAAAGGGCAGAAGCAAGGGAAGAGAAGATGAGGGTCCTGGAAAAAGACTATCTGGACGAGGTTGACAAGAGGTTTGATGTCAATGCCTTGAGGGTTTTAAAGGCGAGATACCTAAAAAAAGATGAGAAAGGAAAGCTTACAGAAACCCCAAAGCAGCTTTTTACAAGGATTTCCACCCATTTGGGGGTGCCGGAGATATTTTATGATGAAAAAGTGTTTGATATAAATGAAAGGCAAAATGTTTTTGAGATTGAAGAATTTGAGAAGGAAAAGCATGACAACAAGCTATCAATAGGAGGCTACAAGCTAAACCAATACCACATGGAAGGAATGAGAAGGCTTTATGAAAGATACAATAAGCAGAAAAAGATGAAGGTTTCATGGAGCCAGTTTTTAGAGCTCCTGGAGCAAGGCTATTTCAACAAGTATGAGCGAAACATAGATGAATTCTATAACCTGATGGTTGAAAAAAAATTCATGCCTAACACTCCTGCAATAGCAAACTTCGGCAACTCTCTTGGAATGGGATCCGCGTGCTTTGTCCTTGGAGTAGAAGATAGCATGGAAAGCATCATGGACACTTTGAAGCATACAGCTATAATCCACAAAAGCGGCGGAGGCACAGGATTTAATTTCTCAAAGATAAGGCCTGAAGGCGATTTTGTGAGCTCAACTTCAGGAGCTGCATCCGGGCCATTGTCCTTCATGAGGATGTTTGACACAATGACAGAGGTCGTAAAGCAGGGAGGGATAAGAAGAGGCGCAAATATGGGGATATTGAACAGCAACCACCCTGATATAGAGAAGTTCATAACAGCAAAAGCAGGAAACAAGGCTTTGACCAACTTCAATATATCTGTTTTGCTGATGCCGGATTTCTGGGAATGCTATGAAAAAAACAAGCCTTATCCATTATTGAATCCGAGGAATAATGAAGTGGTAAAGACCGTTGACCCCAGAGCCCTTTTTGACAAGATTGTTTTCCAGGCTTGGGAAAGCGCTGAACCGGGAGTGATTTTCTTTGATATTGTGAATGACTACAATCCGTTCTTTGAGCATCTGGGACCGATAGTAACGACAAACCCATGCGGAGAGGTATTGCTTTATCCGGATGAGCCATGCAATCTGGGAAGCATAAACGTATGGGCTTTTGCAAAAGAGGACGAGCAGGGAAATGTGTATTATGACTGGAACAGCCTTAAAGAGGTCACAAAGAAATGCACCAAGCTGCTTGACAATGTCATAGATGTGAATAAGTTTCCTTTAAAGCAGATAGAGGAGATGAGCCTCAACACAAGAAAGATTGGATTAGGGGTAATGGGAGTCGGAGACTTATTGTATGAGCTAAGGCTTCCGTACAACAGCGAAGAAGGAAGGAAGTTCATGGAAAAGCTGATGCAGTTCATTGCCTATCATTCGCATGTTGAAAGCATGGAGCTTGCGAGGAAGAGAGGAAACTTGCCTTATTATGACAAGAGCTTCTACCAGGAAGGAAGGCTTCCTTTCAGGGGCTTTGAGCTGAAGGATGAATGGGAGCATGACTGGAAAAAATTAAGCGATGATATTAAAAAATACGGCACAAGGAACGGCTACACTACAGTAATTGCGCCTACCGGCAGCATATCAATGATAGCAGGATGCTCATCCGGAATGGAGCCTGTGTACAGCCTGGCTTTTGAGAAGAATGTCAAGGTCGGCAGCTTCTACTATGTTGACCCTGCTTTTGAAAGGGCATTGAGGAGGGAAGGCTTGTACTCCGAGGAGCACATGCAGGAAATATGCGAGAATGGAGGAAGCGTTCAGGGCCTGGAAGATTTTCCGGCAAAGCTCCAGAAGGCCTTTGTCACAGCGATGGACATAAACCCAGAAGACCATATAAGGGCACTTGCGGCATTCCAGAAATGGGTTGACAGCTCGATTTCAAAGACAAATAATTTCCCGGCAGATGCTACTGTTGAGCATATGAGAGACAGCTATATACTGGCTTACAGGCTCGGATGCAAGGACGTTACTGTTTTCAGGGACTCAAGCATAAAGAACCAGGTTTTAGTAGCGCCTAAGAAGAAAGAAATTGTTAAGAAAGCTGCTGTTATCGAAGCTGCTGAGATAAAGCATGAGCTTGGAGCTGCGGGAAACGGAAGCGCAATGGCGCAGAAAGAGCTTGACTCCGGAAGGCTGGTCATGCAGAGCGAGAGCAAGACAAGAACATGCCCTGAATGCGGAGGCCAAGCGCAGATACAGGAAGGCTGTGTAAGCTGCAAGGCTTGCGGCTGGGCACTGTGCAAGTGATTTCAACTTTAGTTTTTTGCTTTTTCTTTAATGATTTATTATAATCATCAATCCGCCTTCGGCAAATTTTAGTGCTCGGCGTCGCTCTCTAACATACGCTCCGCCTCGCTCACCTATTGGGACTAAATTAATTATTCAAAATTAGAAAACTATTAAAAATAAGCATTTATTAGCCTATTCCATTATGGTAACAAAGCTAAAGAAGAGGATTATAGTGGAAGGGGATGAGAATAAGGAGCATCTTGGATTAGTCCATGTTGTAACAGGAGATGGCAAAGGCAAGACAACAAGTTCTTTAGGCCTTGCGGTAAGGGCATTGGGCAGCAATTTAAAGGTTTATATGGTGCAATTCCTTAAGTCAGGAACAACCGGAGAGATCTTTACGATACAAAAGCACCTGCCGGGCATGAATATAATGCAGTTTGGAGTTGATGCGGTAAAAGAAAGGCAGGAGAACCTGGATGCTTTCAGGGACAAGGGGAGCAAATTTGTGTTTAATCCGGATGAGGAGGAGAAGGGAGCTGCAATTATGGGCTTTGAGCATGCAAAAAAGATAATAAAGTCAGGAGAGTATGACCTTGTGATATTGGACGAGATAAATGTTGTACTGGATAAAGGGATAATTCCGATAAAAGAAGTTCTTGGGCTGATGGAGAACCACGGCAATGTGGAGCTGTACTTTACGGGAAGGGATGCCCCTCAGGAGATCATTGACAAAGCTGATTATGTTTCGGTTGTTAAAGGAATAAAGCATCCCTGGCAAAGGGGAATAAAAGCCAGGAAGGGAATTGAGTTTTGAGAAAGAATATGGCAAAAATAAAGCTTAGCAATAATGCACTGCAAATCCTGGAAAAGAGGTACCTCAGGAAAGATCCAGAAGGAAAAGTGACAGAGAAGCCAGAGGATTTGTTTTTGAGAGTTGCTAGCAATATTGCAATTGCAGATGCAAAATATCTGCTAAAAGGAGAAATTGAGCAATTGCAGCAGGAGCTCAATAAAGAATATTATGAATTAGCAAAAGAAAGAGCAGTTCAAAATCTGATAAACAAGAATAAGAAAATAAAGGATAAAATAAAAAAAACCGGGAAAGAATTCTATGACATGATGGCAAGGCTTGATTTCCTGCCTAATTCTCCCACTTTATTCAATGCCGGCAGGAAGCTGCAGCAGCTTGCTGCTTGTTTTGTTTTGCCAGTTGAAGATGATCTGGATTCAATCTTTAAAGCGCTGCATTATGCTGCCAAGATTTCCAAGTCGGGCTCCGGAACAGGATTTAATTTCTCCAGACTAAGGCCAAAAAATGACGTGATAGCCTCTGTTACCGGATTTTCCTCAGGCCCGTTGTCTTTCATGAAAATCTTTGATGCTGTGACAGAGCAGATAAAATTAGGGGGGTTAAGAAGGGGAGCGCATATGGGCATTTTGAGGGTTGACCATCCGGATATAGAGGAATTTGTCACGATAAAGGCAAGGGAAAAGGTCCTTGAAAACTTCAACATATCTGTCTCAATAACCGACAAGTTCATGCATGCTGTCGAGAAAAACAAGGATTATTCTCTGATAAACCCAAGGACAGGGGAAAAAGCAAAAGAGGAAAATGCGAACAGGATTTTTGAGATGATATGCCAGACATCCTGGAAGACCGGAGACCCTGGGCTTCTATTCATTGACAGGATAAATGAGAATAATCCTACACCCAGGCTTGGCATGCTGGAGAGCACTGACAGTTGCGGGGAGCAGCCCCTGCTGCCATATGAATCGGCAAACTTAGGCTCCATAAACCTTTCAAATATGATAGATAGCGGGAAGATTAATTTTAAAAAATTGGAAAAAACTGTACATTTAGCCATACATTTCCTTGACAATGTCATAGACATGTGCAATTACCCGACTCCTGAAACAAAGGATGTTGTGGGCAAAAACAGAAAAATCGGCTTAGGAATAATGGGTTTTGCTGAAATGCTTGTAAAGATGAAGATACCATACAACTCCGATAAAGCAGTCAAGGCTGCCGGGAATTTAATAAGTTTCATAAGGGAGGAAGCTGATAAAGCCTCTATTGAGCTGGCTAAGGAAAGAGGATTTTTCCCTGGCTGGGAAGACAGCATTTACAACAAGGAAAGCAAGAGCTTTAGGGGAAAGCACCTCAAACTGAGGAATGCGACAAGATTAACTCTAGCTCCAACAGGAAGCATAAGCATAATTGCAAACACTTCCTTCGGTATTGAGCCTTTGTTTGCATTAAGCTTTGTAAGGATGCTCAATGACGGCTCCGAGCAGATGAATGTGGACAGAAATTTTGAGGATATTATGAAAAAAAGGGGATTATACAGGGACGAGCTTATGAGGTTCATAGCGAAAAAGGGAAGCATACAGCAGATTGCTTCGATACCGAAGGATATAAGGGAGGTTTTTGCAGTGTCTTATGACATAACCCCGGAATACCATGTAAAGATACAGGCTGCTTTCCAGAAGCATGTTGACAATGCTGTCTCAAAAACAGTAACATTGCCCAATGAGGCAAGCGTGGAGGATGTAAAAAGGACTTACATGCTTGCCTATAAGATGGGGTGCAAGGGGATTTCGATTTACAGGTTTGGAAGCAGGGATGACCAGGTATTGTTTTTGAGAGGCATTAAAGATAATCAAGTGAGTTTGACAAACTGGCTGAAGCATTTGAGGTAAAATATCATAAAAATCGGTCGCAAGTGTCCTACTCAGCCCTAAAGGGCTGAGTTTGAACGGACACTTGCATCTATAGACCGATTTTTAGGATGCCAAAAATGCTTCATCCAGCACCTAAAGGTGCTGGTTTTCGCATTTTTGTGCATAATAAATAATTGATTAAATTGGCATACAAATAAAAAACAATGCCAATAAAGTTTACCAACAAGTGCACAATCATTTGATTAAATAAATATGACTTGCAAATTGATAAGTTAGTGCAATAAAAAATAATTACCGAGCGTTTTTGCAATAAAAAGTTGCCAGCGGCACTCGCTATGCTCGTGCAATTCACTGGCAAAAACGCAGGCTTATTATTAAATATTTTTTATTGCCCGAAGAATATTAAAAGTGAAATTAAAAAACAGCAGAACAACTAGTTGTGAGCATAAGATAAGAATCAAAGGAATAATTCAAAATGCAATCAATAAAACTAAGCGATAATCTTGCAATAAGGAACCTGAAAAAGGAGTATTTATTGAAAAAGGAAAGGATAGCTAAAAGGCTGCAGGAGTTTGACAGATTTTATTCCGGGAATTATTCATGGCATTTTGAAGACAATGTTATGGAATTAAGGCAAAATAATAAGAATCCTGATTATAATTTGTTTGAGGAGCTTTGCTTCTGCATTTTGACTGCAAATACAAGCGCTGAGATGGGGATGAAAAGCATCGATAAGATAAGGAATCTGCTCATTGAAGGGAAATCTGAAGAGATGTCAAAAGAACTTGAGGGAACTTACCGATTTAATAACTTAAGGCCTGCATTCATTGCTTATACAAGGGAAAAATTACAAAAAAGCCATAATTTTGAATTAAAAAATATTATTGAAACTCTGAAAAATAACCCGGATATGCTGAGGGATTTTTTTGTCGAGAATGTAAAGGGCTTCGGGTACAAGGAAGCATCCCATTTTCTGAGAAACATAGGGCTTAAGGGCTATGCAATCCTGGACAAGCACATACTTAATTCAATGATTGAATTCAATATAATAGAGGAAATAAAAATGCCCTTGAATAAAGACCGGTATAAGGAGCTGGAAGCAAAACTAAGGCAGTTCAGCAACGAGATTGGGATACCGATGGATGAGCTGGATTTGCTGCTTTGGAGCAGGAAGAACGGAAGGATCCTGAAATGAGGCGGTTTTATGATTAGTTTAAAAGAAGGCCAGAAAGCCCCTGATTTTAAGCTTAAAGACAGCAATGGAAAAGAGGTAAAATTATCGGAGTTTAAAGGGAAAAATGTTGCATTGTATTTTTATCCCAAGGATGATACTTCAGGCTGCACCAAACAAGCATGCGATTTCAGGGACAATATAGGCAAAGTAAAAAAACTGAATGCTGTTGTCCTGGGCATAAGCAATGACGATGAGAAATCGCATAAAAAATTCACGGAGAAATATGGGCTAAATTTCACTTTATTATGCGATACTGACAAGAAGGTTTCAAAGGCTTATGGAGCATATGGGAAAAAGAAATTCATGGGCAAGGAATACATGGGCATAACCAGGTCAACCTTTGTAATAGACGAAAAGGGCAATATATCAAAAATATTCTACAAAGTCAACCCTGAAAAAAGCATTTCGGAAGTTCTGGAAGCGCTAAAGAAGTAATGCCATTACAACAAACAATTCCGGTAACATTAATATATCCAAACAATATTACAAATTAAATGCTGAAAGCCCCTAAAAACATTGGCAAGATAATAAAGCTGCTAAAAAAAGAGATAAGGCAATTTAAGGAGCCAATAGCAACGGAGATAGGAGAAAAAACAAAAGATCCTTTCCTTGTCCTTATTTCCTGCATAATGAGCCTGAGGACGCTTAAATTATCAAAAAAGCAGATAGAAAAGGCAATTTTTCCAGTCGGCTTCTATCCGACAAAAGCGAAATATATTATAGAGACGTGCAAAATTCTGATTGAAAAATATGATGGCGAAGTTCCTGACAATGAAGAAGAATTATTGCAGTTGCCAGGCATTGGAAGGAAATGCATGGGAATTGTCATGTGCTATGGATTCGGAAAAAATTCCCACATACCGACGGACACTCACGTGCATAAATTGGCAAACAGGCTTGGCTGGGTCAAAACAAAAACCCCTGAAAAAACAGAGATTGCCTTAACAAAAACAATCCCAAGAAAATACTGGCATGACCTGAATAATCTGCTTGTAGCGCATGGCCAGAATGTCTGCGTTCCTGTAAGCCCTTTCTGTTCAAAATGCGCCATTAGCAAGTATTGCCCAAAAATAGGGGTCAAGAAGTCAAGATAGCTACAAAGTCATCACTTTCCTCGCGGTAGACCTTCCGAAATCCGTAAGCCTGAGGAGCTTTCCGTCATCCACTATCAAGCCTTCCTTGACAGACTTTGATATGACCTTCTCTGCAAATCTTTTCGGCCATCTCATGTGTATGAGGGAGTTTGTAAAGGTGTTTTCCTCTGTTTCTTTCCTGGTGCCTTCGTGGGCAAGAAGATGCACTGCAAGCATACTTAACGCAAATTCATATCTCCGGTTGCGGTGGGTTATCAATTTTGCAATAAGGCCGCTGCCCGGAGCAAAAAGCAGTGCTGCAAGGAAGAAAATTCCAGACATCATCGCCATTGACCCTGCTATAGAGGCATCAAAAATCCTTGCGAGGTAAAATCCGGATACTGAAGATATTATGCCGATCAATGCGCTGACATATATCATGGAATGAAGCCTGCTGGTCAGGAGGAATGCTGCTGAAGGAGGCGCTATTATAAGAGCTACTACCAGAATAGAGCCGACTGAATCAAAAGCGCCTACTGCCGTTATGCTTACCAAAGCCATGAGAGCATAGTGGATAATTGCAGGGCTGAAGCCGAGTGAAACGGCCAAAGCTGAGTCGAAAGTTGCCAGCTTCAGCTCCTTGTAGAAGACAATTATGAATATCAGATTCAGCAGGAGTACCGAGCCCATTATCCACCATGATACCGGGCCCAAGTCAATGCCATTTATCAGCAGCCTGTTGAAAGGTGCCAATCCTATTTCTCCGAGAAGCACGGCATCAGAGTCTATATGGACATTGCCTGCGAATTTTGATATAAGGATGACCCCGATTGAGAATAGTGCCGGAAAAACAAGGCCTATGGACGCGTCTTCTTTCATCTTGCCTGTCTTTTTCAGCAGCTCTGTAAGTATCACTGTCAATACTCCCACTAATGCTGCCCCGATTATGAGAAAAGGGGAGGACACGTCGCGGATTATGAAGAAAGCAAGCACTATGCCAAGAAGGATGGAATGGCTGATTGCATCACTCATCAGAGACATGCGCCTCAATACCAGAAAAACTCCCGGAAGGCCGCAAGCCACGGCAACGATGGCCGCAAGGATGAGGATCTCTGCCTGGGGAGAGAGCATCAGAAAACACCTCCCTGGGCCAGCGATCTTGCCTTTTCAATTCCCTGCTTTGTAAGGCCCCATCTGCTGCCTGCCCGCTTTACGAGTCCATTCTGCTCAAGCTCAATTGCAGCCTCTCTGACTCCTGTCGGATCTATTGCCATCAGAGACTTAAGGTCATGGGCATGATAAGGATCGTTGTGGCTTTTTGAGAGCCTGAACAGGTTAAGGAGAGTGTTATCAAGCCTTATTTTTTTCCTGTTCTTTTTTTTCCTGTACATGTCCCATAAAATACCGCGATTAGGGGCCAGTGCCAGGGAGAAAAGAACAATTGCGCTTATAACAAGCACTATTGTGGGGCCCGTGGGCATCTTCTGGACCAGGCTGCTTATCAAAGCTCCCGAGATTCCGGAAAAAGCGCCGAACAAAGCTGCGAGGAGCACCATGACAGATAGGCTGTTCGTCCACTGCCTTGCTGCAACTGCAGGAGCTATGACCATTGCACTCATCAAGACAACTCCGACGGTCTGCAGACCTATCGCTATCGCAAACACCAATAATGCAGTCAGGATTATGTTTATTGTTTTTACCGGCAACCCAATAGATTTTGCAAAGCTATAATCAAATACTATTATCTTGAAATTCTTCCAGAAAAAGAGCAATACAATGAAAATCATCAATGCGAACAAGGACATGAGCCTGACATCGCTCTGCAGCAATGTTGAGGCGTTTCCGAAAAGGAATGTCTCCAATCCAGCTTTGTTGGATGTTGGCAGCTTCTGTATTATTGTGAGGAGAAAAATGCCAAAGCCGAAGAATACTGACAGGATTATGCCTAAGGCTGCATCTTCCTTTGTTTTTGTAGTGTGTGTGAACAGCAGCACCAATAAAGTGCCTATAAAGCCTGCGGCTGCGGCTCCGAGAAGAAGGATTAAAGGGCTTTTGCTGAGCGTTAGAAGAAAAGCCAATGCAATGCCAGGCAACGCTGCGTGGGATATCGCATCTCCCAGAAGGCTCTGCCTTCTCAAGACGGCAAAACAGCCCAAAGAGCCCGCTATTATGCCGACTATCGCGCTTCCAAGGATCACATTCCTCAATGTATAGTCGCTAATAATATTATACAATATCTCAATCATTTTGGCTCTTGGCAGCAAGGAAAGGCGCCCTTCCCCCATAAGTCTGCTCGAGATTTTTTGGAGTGATCACTTTTTTTACGGGGCCCAGAGCAATCCTTCTTACGTTCAGGAGCATTGCCCAGTCATAATATGACTTTAAAGTCTCAAGGTCGTGGTGCACAACAATAACGGTCTTGCCTCTTTTTCTCAGGTCCTGCAGCAAAGTGATTATTGCCTTTTCAGTTGTTGCATCAACCCCCACAAAAGGCTCGTCCATGAAGTATACCATCGCATCCTGCACCAGGGCGCGGGCGAGGAAAACACGTTGCTGCTGGCCCCCGGAGAGCTGGGAAATCTGCCTGTGGGCAAAATGAGACATGCCAACTTTCTCAAGGGCTTCCATCGCCAGTTTTTTCTCTTCCTTTCCCGGGCGCCTGAGCCATCCAAGCTTTCCGTACAATCCCATCATGACGACATCCAGGGCATTTGTAGGAAAGTCCCAGTCCACGCTTCCTCTCTGTGGGACATAGCCGACAAGATGCTGCTGCTGTTTGTACGATGCTCCAAATATCTCCACAGTTCCGGCTGCAGGTTTTATCAATCCCAGGATTGTCTTGATTAACGTGCTTTTTCCAGCTCCGTTGGGCCCTACAACAGCAAGAAGAATCCCCTTGGGAACCGCCATGTCAATGTCCCACAATACCGGCTTTTCATTATATGCCACCGTAAGGTCTTCCACATTGACTGCCATCCTTTTCTTCGCCATTATCTCAAAGCCCCGCTTATAGTGTCTATGTTATGGGTTACCATCCCGATATAAGTCCCTTCGAAAGTCCCTTCATCCCCCATAGCGTCAGAGTAAAGGTATCCTCCGATTTTTACATCCCATCCTTTTGACTGGGCTGCTTCCTGAACTGCCTTTATGTTCCTCTCGGGAATTGAAGTTTCAACAAATATCGCTTTTATTTTCCTTTCTACGATGAAGTTGACCAAATCCTGGACATCTTTTGTCCCTGCCTCGGACTCTGTTGAGATTCCCTGCAGGCCAAGGACTTCAAAACCGTATGCCTTCCCGAAATACTGGAAAGCGTCATGCGCTGTCACCAGGACACGCTGCTGTTCAGGAACTTCTCCTGCTTTTGACCTTACATAAGAGCCAAGCCCTTCCAACTGGCTTATATAATGTTCAGCATTATTCCCGTATTCTTCTCCATTATCCGGATCAATATCTATCAATGAATCCCTTACTTTTTCCACTGCGCTTATCCACATGCTCACGTCAAACCACACATGAGGATCATACTGCCCAGGGTATGCAGGAAAATCAAGAAGAGCTTCCTTGCCTATGTAGTCCGTCACCGCAACTGTCTTTTTCATCTCCCCGAGCTTCTCCAGGACTTCTCCCATCCTTGCCTCAAGATGCAGGCCATTATAGAAAATGATGTCTGCTTCCGACAGCCGGGTAACATCGCCTTCAGTCGCCTTGTAAAGGTGGGGATCAACTCCCGAGCCCATCAATCCCTGCACGGAAACTTTGTCTTTGCCAACATTCTCAACTATGTCCGTTATCATGCCGATTGTTGTTACGGCCTTTATTTTATCATCAGGGATATTGTCTTTTTGAGCGCATCCAGACAGCATCACTGCAAAAGCTAAAAAAAACATTAAAACGATATTATTTGCCCTGTTGCTTTGGTTTCTTTTCATTTTATTGTTATTAAGAAATCCTCGGTATCGGCTTCCCGTGGGGGTCTGTTTTAGGGTTGTGGAGCATCTTCCTTATCTTTTCTATTGATTCGGTGCTGAAAGCATGTTCCAGCCTATGGGCTTCCTCGTGTATTGCATTCGGGTTTATTTTCAGCGTGTCCTTGAGGAAAGCCTCTATTATCCTGTGCCTTGCTGTAAGGTTCTTTGCAATGTTAAAACCTCTTCTTGTAAGGTTTATCTTTGAATATCTTTTGTATCCTATCAAGCCGTCTTTGTCCAGATTTTTGAGCATTTCAGAAACAGATGGCTTGGATATGTTAAGGTAATCGGCAACTTCGACAGACCTGACTTCCTTATTTTCCTCCATAAGGTGGTATATGGCCCTCAAATAATCCTCCCTGCTTATGCTTTCCATTAGAAAGTTAGGTTAACCTAACTTGTATATAAAGGTTTGTATTTTATAGAAAAAGATAAATTAATATATAGCCTCTAAATATAAATTTGCATGGCATTAAAAATTGAGGCGATAAGCAAAAATATTGCTGAAATAGAGGATAAATGCATTGCCATCGCTTTCTTTGAGGATAATCTAAAGCTGAACATGGAATTAGAGGAATTAGACAGGAAAACAGGTGATGGGATAAAAAATCTCATTAAAAACAAGGATTTTAAGGCCGAAGCAAATGAAGTAAAAACATTCTATGCAGATACCAAGGGAGTAAAGTATGTTGCACTGCTTGGGCTTGGCAAGGAAAAAGAATTTAACCTAAACAAACTGATGGATTCCGCAAGCGTTTTGTCAAAAAAAATAAGGGGCATGGACATCAGGAGCTTCAGCATATATTTTGACTCTTTCAGGAATAAAAATTTTGATTTTGAGGCTTATCTGGAAAAAATTACGCAGGCAGCAGCCTTTTCCCTTTACCAGTTCACAAAGTACAAGACAAAAGACCTTGATAAGATAAAGACAGTGGATAAAGTCAATATTATAGTCAATAAAGATGATGCAAATAAAGCCAAAAAAGCAGTTGATGATGCCTTAGTCTATTCAGAAGCCGTGATTAAGACAAGGGATTTGGTGAATACTCCGCCAAATGTGGCTATTCCGGAGTATGTTTCTGCTTATGCAAAAGAGACTGCAAGGAAGAACGGCTTAAAGTTCACTGTCCTTGACGAGAAGCAGCTTGAGAAACTTGGAATGGAATGCTACATGGCTGTTGCAAGGGCTTCTGTAAACAAACCGAGAATGTTCATCCTTGAGTACAAAGGCGCTGGAGATGAAAAGCCGATTGTCCTGATAGGGAAAGGAGTAACTTATGATACTGGCGGTGTTAATACAAAACCGGCTAATTACATGGCCAATATGAAGGATGACAAGGCAGGGGCATGCTCAGTTATTCATGTTCTTGAGGCCTGCGCAAGGCTAAAATTAAAAGTAAATTTGGTCGGAATAGGGGCAATGGCCGAGAATTCAATCTCAGGAAGCGCTTACAAGCCCGATGATGTCTTAAAGTCTTATTCTGGAATCACAGTTGAGGTAATACATTCTGATGCTGAAGGAAGGATGGTTTTGGCTGATGCCCTTGCTTACTCCTTGAAATTCAAGCCGAAAGCGATCATAGACCTCGCAACGCTTACAGGAGCCGCAATAATAGCCTTGGGGTATAATGCAAGCCCTATCATGGGAAATGACCAGAAACTCATAGACAAGATGAAGAAAGCGAGCGATAAAAGCCTTGAGAAGGTATGGGAATTCCCGTTATGGGAGGAATACGAGGAGCTGATAAAGAGCGACATTGCAGACATAAAGCACCTGGGCTCTGATATAGATGCAGGCTCAATCATAGGGGGGATTTTCCTGAAAAAGTTTGTCAATGACACGCCCTGGGTCCATATTGACATCGGAGGTGCTGTCTGGGCAAAGCAGGAGAAAAGCTACAAGACAAAAGGCGCTACAGGCTTTGGGGTAAGGCTATTGATTGATTTCCTGAGAGGATTATAAACCAGTTCCAATAATGAAAATTTAATAGATAAAAAACAATAATAAAAATGCCAATAACCAACAAACCAATAAAAAAGATTAATCCAACAAAAATAATTAAAAATCATAAAAATCCGCAAAAGTGCCCTACTCAGCCCTAAAGGGCTGAGTTTGACGAGCACCTTTATATAGCGGATTTTTAGGATGCAAAGAAATCCTATAAGGATTTCTTGCACAAGAAATGCTTTGCATTTCTTTGTGCCATAAATGGCGTGGTTTTAAACCCGTTTTAAACCCCGCAAAAAAATGTTTGACGACATTTTTGTGCATAACAATAACCATAAAAAAGAAAACAATAATCAAAGACAAAATTCTCAAATAAAAAACCTTTAAAAACAACTGTTAGTTCCTTTTTTCTTATGGAGAAAGCCAGCGAGCATAAATTGAAAATAATTGGAGTTATAGATGAAACCCACGATACAAAGACTTTCAGGATAGAGAGGCTTCCGGGGATTGATTTTTTCCCGGGGCAGTTCTTCATGGTGAGGTTTCCCAATGATGAAACATTTAAAAGAGCTTATTCAATAGCCTCTTCTCCAACTGACAAAGGTTTTTTAGATATAACTATGAATTTAATTGGGGAGTTTACAAAAAAGTTATGGGAATGCAAGGCTGGAGATTATCTGATTTTTACAGGGCCTTACGGGAAATTCTTTTTTAATGAGGATATGAAGCAGGATTTGGTTTTGATTGGGGGAGGATTGGGAATAACACCTTTAAGGAGCATAATAAGGTACTGCGCCAGCAAAAACTTATCCAATAAGATAAAGCTGATTTATAGTGTAAAGACTCCTGATGCTATAGTCTTCAAAGATGAACTTGAGGATTTCAAAGAAAAAAATTCAAATTATGATTTTGTCTTTACAATAACAAGGCCGGAGCCGGAGCATGACTGGAATGGAAAGACAGGAAGGGTAGATGAAAAATTATTAAGCAACAATATCGAGGATATGGAAAATTCATTGTTCTTTCTTTGCGGCCCATTGGAGTTTGTCAAGGATACAAGGGCGATGCTTGAAAAGTTAGGGGCCAAAAAAGAGCGGATAAAGGCAGACATTTGGGGAGAATGATTACTAATTCCTGAGTGAAATCAAAAAGTTTATAATCACCAAATTCCAGGATCAATCCCATGTACAAAAGAATAGTCTCGATGGCTCCAAGCAATACAGAAATTCTATATGCCTTGGGGGTTGAGGATAAAGTTGTTGCTGTCACAAGATACTGCGATTTTCCAGCTGAGGCAAAGAAAAAGCCGAAGATAGGGGGATGGCTTGACATCAAAGAGGAATTAGTCATGAACTACAAGCCTGACCTGCTGCTTACCTCCACTTTTGTGCAGAATGAGATAACGGAGAAGTATAAGAAAAGAGGGATGAATGTCGTGCCATTGATGCCTACTACCTTGGTAGGGGTCTTTAATTCTGTCAAGAAGATAGGCAAACTTGTGGGAAAGGAGAAAGAGGCAGAGACTTTGGTCAGGGACATGAACAAAAGGATAAATGATGTCAAGAATAAGGCTAAAAATGCTGATTTCAAGCCAAGGCTTTACATAGAAGAATGGCATAAGCCGCCTACAATATCTGGCAATTGGGTCCCTACTTTGGCGAGGTTTGCAGGAGCGGACTATAGTTTAATAAGAGCAGGATACCACAGCAGGGAAGTTTTTCTAGATGAAATAAAAAAATACAATCCCGAGTTCATCATTCTGTCAATTTGCGGGCTGAGCGACAGGGCTCCAAAGGAATTGATTGTGAAAAGGGAAGGATGGGAGAATCTAAGGGCTGTAAAAGAAGGGAATGTTTTTGTCTTCGATGATTCTTTATTGAACAGGCCGGGACCAAGGCTTGTGGATGGCTTGGAGAAGCTTGCCAGGATACTGCATCCTGAAGTTTTCAAAGAGATGGGCATGCATTAAATTTACTTTTCATTTTTTCAATGCAAAATTCCGCAATTTTTTTCAAATTGATTATATCCTCCTCATTGTATTCGACCAATAAATTAAGGTAGTAATCATCCCCTGCTGCCCGGTACATCCTCCACAATCTCAATGCGTCTCCTCCATAAAATCTTTCTATGATTCTTTTTCTTCTGATGCCCAATGTTTTTTCCACTTCCTTTAAGCCTCCTTTAAGCTCCAATCTGCCGGTTATGGTCTTTACATCGAAATTCGGGATATCTGGAAGCAAACCCGGATATAGCTTATCAATAAATGGAACGTCAAAACTAGCTCCGTTGAATGTGACGATTAGCTTATATCTGCTCAATTCTTTTTTTAATCCCTTTAAATCAAAATTGATGCCTTTAATCATTGTTTTTGTGTCTATGCCGTTGAATAATCCTATAAGGGTTATATCATCATTCTTTTGGTCCAATCCTGTAGTTTCGATATCAAGGAAAATGGCATCTTCTTTGAAAAAATCATACAGCCGGTAATATTCCGAGCTTGGGAGTATTTTTTTAAAATAAGAAGAATCAAAATTGTACAATGCCTTCCTTGCTTCCAGGATTTTCCTGTCGTAATATAATTTTCTTTTTTTGCCTATTCCGGCTATTTTTTCCCTATTAAGAAAAGAATCCCAATCCCTTATGCCCTGCTGCCATAAGCTTTCCTCCAGGCCTCTTTTTACCCTTTCAAGGAAAAGGAAGGTGTTTTGGATCATTTTTCAGTAAAATTTATATTTTAAGCATACTATAATTCATTTATGAATGTATTATTTATCTGCAACCAAAACCTGAATAGGAGCAAGACTGCTGAGCAGGTTTTTAAAGGTAAGTTTAAAACCAAATCAGCCGGGCTTTACAATGAAAAGCCGGTCACTGAAAAGCAGCTTTCCTGGGCGGATGTTGTGGTAGTTATGGAAGATTCGCAAAGAACAGAAATTTCTAAGCGTTTTCCAAAGCAGTATATCAAAAAGCGCATTCTTTCCCTCGGTATTCCTGATGTTTACCATTACAACCAGCCCGAGCTGATTAAGACCCTGAATTCTAAAGTTAAGGGCCTATTTTAGCCAATCATCAAATTGTTTCTTTGCTTTCTTTTTAGTCCTGAATAATTTAGTTTCTGAGACAGACATTTCCGGAATTCTCCTTGTTACCTTGAACTTCCTGCCGTTATCTTTTAATTCCATTATTGACACTTCCCACTTCTTGAATTTATGCTTTTTAGTCTTTGCCATAATATTCACATTCAAAAACTTATAATTTCAGAAATCCTTGTTTATAAACCTGACGCGGGAATGTCCAGTGCAATATAAAAGATGTCCAGTGGGGAAAAGTGCGTATAACTATCTTTTGCGAACATTTTATGTTTGGAAAAAGTATGTTATGCGGACTTTTGACGCGTGTTGCAGGAATTTCTTTGAAAGAACAATCAAAGCCCAATTTCACTGACATTTATTATCATGAAAATCCTCGGATTTTCAGGATGCAAAGAAATCCTATAAAGACTTGGCGACATTTTTGCGCATAACGCTTCAGAAAAGTTTATAAGTAATTAAGACTTGTAAAAAATCAACATGTCAGGCAACAGCGTAACATTGCACAGGGTCCTTAAAGCGGCACCTGAAAGGGTTTATCGCGCCTTTACACAGGCTAATGCGCTTGCATCCTGGATTCCGCCCTATGGGTTTATATGCGTTGTTCACAATATGGACGTGAAAGTGGGCGGAAATTACAAGATGTCATTCATCAATTTTTCCACAGGCAACGGACATTCTTTTGGCGGAAAATATCTTGAACTTAAGCCAGGCGAGTTCTTAAAATACACCGACAGATTTGATAATCCAGATTTGCCCGGGGAAATGGTCACCTCTGTCTGGCTCAAGAAAGTTTCCTGCGGTACGGAACTTAAAGTTATCCAGGAAGGCATTCCGGCTGCTATACCAACTGAGATGTGTTATTTGGGATGGCAGGAGTCATTGGAAAAACTGGCAAAATTAGTCGAGCCGGAAATCCCGGATGGCTGATCAAATAATCTTATGGCCAAAAAAGAAATTGCAATATCATTCCTGCAGCTAGCCTCTTCTGGGAAAGTGAAAGAGGCGTACGAGAGATATGTTCATTCTGATTTTATTCATCATAATGCTTATTACAAAGGAGATAGAGAAACGCTTTTGAAGGGTATGGAAGAGAATTCAAAACAATTCCCCAATAAGAAATATGAAACACTACGGGCTCTGGAAGAAGGAAATTTAGTGGCTGTTCATGGAAAGGTAGCACTATCATCTGATAAAATTTTTTCAGTCATCCATCTTTTTCGTTTTAAAGGAGATAAAATTATAGAAGAATGGGAAGGTGGACAGGAATTGCTCAAAGATTCTCCTAACGAAAACGGGATATTTTAATAACATGAAGTCAAGAATCTCTAATAACAAAAAAGAAATCTCTACCGGTGTGGCGCACAAAGTGCCAGCCGAACTGCGAAAAGCCCTGACTTCTTCCTCGGCAGTGCGAGACGCGTGGAATGACCTTACACCACTTGCACGCAATGAGTGGATCTGCTGGGTTACTTCCGTCAAGAAAGAAGAGACAAGAAGACATCATATCGAACGAGTATGCGCGGAGCTTTTAGACGGAAAACGCCGGCCATGCTGCTGGCCCGGCTGCCCCCATCGTTAAAGGTGCCCGGTCACAGGTGTCTAAAAAAGTGGGTATAACATGCTTTAATGAACATTATTTGTTGCGGAGCGGACGTTAAAGCTGAGTGTTATACGGGCTTTTCCAAAAGAGAGGTCATTTCCTTTCCGGAACAATAATCCATGCAACTATATAAGCTAATATTGCGCCTCCGAAGCTAAGGAATACCAATAATAACCATATGAGCCTTATGACTGTAGGGTCTATTTCAAGGTACTCCCCTATGCCTCCGCAGACTCCTGCTATGATGCGGTTTTTAGAGCTCCTGAACAGCTTTTTCCCTTTTATCTGCTTTTCTTTCGGCAATTTAGCACCTCCGGGTTTTGAAAAGATGAAATACAGCAAGGCTCCAAGCACGCTAAACAGCACTAGGACAATCATCCATAATAATTTTTCAGGCATGCTCATCCTCGATGCCAGGCAATGGATCATCGCCCAAACCCAAAAAACAAGCAGCAGGATGACCAGCAAAATAATAAAAACAACTATCCACAGCGGAAAAAATACGAATGCTGATATTCCCATTTTAAAGCACTATGTAAGGCTTGAGCTTTATCTTTAAGGATTCCTCTATGTTTTTCTCATCCAGGGACGTAGTGTAAACGAGCTTTTTCTTTTTCTTGTCGTACTGCTTTATCCTGAATTTCATCAGTTTCTGATAATCCTTGATATAATCATATTTGAAATGCTCCAGGTACAGGTCAAGCTTTGGGATGAAGAAAGAGGCCTTAAAGTCATCCTTGTCTGCCCAGGCTACAGCAGCGTTGTACTGGAATATGAGGTTATTGTCAAAAAGGAAGTTGGCAACGGCCATTTCCGCGCTGTTGCTCACCAAATGGCCTGTCTTTGTCTTGAACTTCAGGTCGGAATCCGGGATTTTTGAATGCTTTATCTCCACGCCTTTCTCCATCTTTATGTCATCAAACAAGGCTATGCCTTCCTTGTTCCCGTAATTTTTTTCTATCATTATGACATTGTCAAAGGAAAGCATGGCATCTTTGACAAGCCCCATCAGAATCTCAATATGGCCTTTCTTGTACCATGAATCTGCATTGCGATTGTCTATTTCAGCGGCTTTTGCAAAGCATTCATGGGCTTTCTCAAGCAGATTCTGCTTCTCATCCATTTTTTTCAAAGTTTCCAAAGTGCTGTCATCAATGTCAAACTCAGATTCCATCCTTGTCTTGTATGTTTCATCGTCTCCCTTAAGTATCTGCTTTGCCAGATAAAATGAGTTTCCCTTGCCCATCAGGGCCTTTACCTTGTTTTCATTGTCAACATTGCCTATTCCCAATGCCTTGTCAAAAAACGCTATAGAATCCTTGAATTTGTTCATATAAGAGTATGAAGCTGCTATGTTATAATAGATTTTAAAGAAAAATTCTGCGGGCTTTTTGAACATGAGCTCCTTTTCGTTATAGGGGAAGATTTCCAAAGCCTTGTTGTATTCATTTATGGCATGCTTGTACTGCTTCAAATGGGCTAACCTGTCAGCTTCCTTCTTTATCTGCTCTGCCTTCATCATATCTTCTGATTCCCTGTAGCTTTCCAGCTTTTCCTGCTCTGCACGCTCCTCTTCTTTCCTCTTTCTTCTCTCTTCCAAAGCTTTCTTAATCCTGCCAATTACCATTTTATAGTAATTTCACAACAAGGGAATATATAAATTTTTGTTTTTCGGCAAATCATAAAAATCCGCAAAAGTGCCCTACTCAGCCCTAAAGGGCTGAGTTTGATGAGCACTTTTATCTATAGCGGATTTTTAGGATGCAAAGAAATCCTATAAGGATTTCTTGCACAAGAAATGCTTTGCATTTCTTTGTGCCATAAATGGCGTGGTTTTAAACCCAGATAGGGATAGATGTATATACTCTGGAGCTGATTTATGACGTCAAGGTTGAGGATGGGAAGGCTAAAATATTAATGACGCTGACAACTCCAATGTGCCCTTACGGGCCCATGCTTATTGAGGAGATAAAGTCAAAGGTTTCTGGCATAAAAGGCATCAAAGAAGTTGAGGTTGAGGTCACTTTTGATCCTCCGTGGGAGCCTTCTGAGCAGCTAAGGGCAACTTTAGGGGTTTAAACCTTCTTTTGGTAAATTGTGTAAACTGGGCCGAATCCTAACTTTTCATGAAATCCAACAGAATTCTTATTTGCATCAAATACATCAATAATTATTTTTTTAAATCCTTTCTTTTTTGCTATTTTAAAGGCATCATTGTATAATAACTTTCCTAATCCTTTACCCCTATAATTTTGATTGACATATATTAAATCTACCCAAAAGAATTTTTCATAAATATACATTAGTTTGAAATCTGTTCTAAAGTATAAGAAAGCAACAGGCTTTCCTTTATCTTCAACAATCCTAATATTCTTTTTTCTTATAGCTTCTCTAAATTCTTTTTTATCTGATGGTCTTGCTTTAATATCTTTTTTAGGACGATTTTCAAGAATTCTATTTTTTTCTAAACTTTCAATGAGAAAATCAAAATCACTTTTTATTGTGTATCTAATTTTCATAGTAATAATTTATATTTTAATCTATTTAAATAGTTAATGATTGTTTTTAGAACTCAGTCAGTTTCTTAGTCTTGGTAGCGTATTTTACTATTGTGGTGTTGCCGTCCTTGCCGCCAGATGTCTTTTTGACATTTATGAACTTGTTTTTTTCCAGTTTTTCAATCTTCCTCTGGAAGCTCTTGTAAACCAATTTGCCACCTTGCTCCCGGTAGGTGCTGTATAGGTCTCCAATCTTCTTCTCGGAATTGCTTTTTATCATGCTTAAAATGGACTGCTCGTCTGGGGTCAGGTCAGCGCTTTTTTTTATTGTAAAATTGCCGGCTTTTTTCAGGGCTTCTTCGGCATATTGCAGGGTTATTTTCCTTGATGATTTGTCCTCTGCCATGTTTGCCGCTTCCCTCATAAGGTATAATCCTGCCCTCATGTCCTCTGCTTCTGCTGTTTTTTTCACTATCAATTCAAAAGCATCCTTTTCCCAGACATTAGGGACAAAGGCGTAATCCATGCGCTGCCCGAGAATATCCCTGGTTTCTTCAAGATTGTACGGCTTGAATTCAAGGGTTTCTGACATCAGCCTTGACTTGACGCGGTCATCAAGGTCGTCAAACCATCCCTGGTAGTTTGTTATCAAAATAACCGATTTCCTGTATATCTCCTCAAGGATAGAGTAAAGGAAATCATACTCCTCTAATTTATCCACTTCATCAAATGCAAAAACGATTGATTTTTTGTTTGCTATTGCCTTTATTATTTCGAAAAGCTCTTCTGTCCGCTTGTTATGTGTTAATTTATAGCCAAGCTGCTCGCATATGTCCACTATAATCTTGAAAGTGGTGTTTTTCTGCCAGCAGTTTATGTAAATCGGGGTGACTTCATCTGTCTCCTCTTCCAGCTCGTTGATTACATGCCTGATAGCAGCTGTTTTTCCTATTCCAGGGGCTCCAAAAACAAAGACGTTTTTTCCGTTTTTTCCCATCAACAGGGGCTTTACGCATGCTGCTATGTACCTCTGCTGATTTTCCCTGTGCGGCAATAGCTTTGGCAGGAAAGAATAATCCAGTGCCATCTCATTCCTGAAAAGAGATTCGTCTGAGCCTAGCATGTCCTTAAAGAGAGCCATTAAACCACCTTAAAGGGCATATTGGGATTATGGTATTTTTATGTGTTTTGGTTTTTTATAAGGGATTTAATAGGGATATAATCAAAAATCATTCCCTCAAATTCTAGGCTCGGCGCAGTGAATTGCGAGCGACTCGCTAAAAAGGCGCTCGTCGCATCTCAATGGCCTCGCATTTATTTGGATGTACCACATTAAGAACACGTTCGCATTGGCTCGTGCATTTATGTTTGATGTTAATAACAGGCTTATGGTATCTATTCCCTTACGCACTTATCACCGCTGCAGACATAGCCTTCATTGCAGCCGCAGAGGTTGCAGTTGAAAACCAAGTTTCCATTGTCGCAGAATTTTCCATTCAAGAATGAGCATTCTCCGTATATTGAGCCGTCAGCGCATTTTTCTATCGGAGCACATGTCCCGAACTCTGTGCAAGTCTGCCCTTCATTGCAGCCGCATTCAGTGCATTTATAGACTAAATTTCCGTCATCGCAATATAACGGCTTGGTGTTTGAGCAGGAATCATGCGGAATATCCCCAACGCATGAATTTCCAATATCGTTATTTTCATTAAACTCAATATCCTCCTGATTGTTCATTTCCGCTAAATTATCCTGCTGATTTACAACAAAACCTGTTGTTTTCGGCTCTGAAAAAAACAAGGCCATTATAGAAACAAACATAAGCAAAGCGAGCAGAATTCCATAGAAATTTGATTTTTTGCTTAATGCCATTGTAGCCAGATCATTGCTTTTTGTTGTTTGAATTATTTCTTTTTCCTATAGCCTTAATGCCGTTCATGTAAGGGACCAAAACGTCAGGTACTTTAATGCTGCCATCTTTCTGCTGGCAGTTTTCCAGTATTGCCCTTAAAGCCCTTGAAGTTGCAATAGCTGTTGAGTTCAGTGTATGCGCATATTCCTTTTCGCTGCCTTTCTGGTATTTTATATTCAGCCTTGCTGCCTGGTAAGCGGTGCAGTTTGAGCACGAAACTGCTTCCTTGTACTCTTTCTCCCTGGGCATGTAAACTTCAAGGTCATATTTTTTTGCAGCCACTATTCCAATATCTCCTGTGCACACGCTTACAATCCTGTAAGGCAATTTTAATTTCTGGAACAATTCTTCTGCATTTTTTATCAGCTCTTCATGTATTTTCCAGCTTTCTTCCGGCTTTGAAAAGACAAACTGCTCAACCTTGTTGAATTGGTGGACCCTGAACAAGCCTTTTTCGTCTATGCCGTGGCTGCCTATCTCTTTCCTGAAGCAAGCGCTTACACCAACATACCTTAAAGGCAAATCATCTTCGTTAAAAATATAATTCTGGTACAGGGCTGCAACCGAATGCTCTGATGTCGCTATCAGATAAAGGTCTTCGTTCTCTATCTTGTACATCATTGTCTCAAAGTCCTTCAGGTCTGTAACGCCTTCATACGGCTTTCTCCTGAGCATCAAGGGGACCTGGGCCAAAATAAACCCTTTTTTAACCAGAATATCCACGGCAAACCTCTGCAAGGCCAGCTCCATCAAGGCCAATTCGTTGAATAAATAATAAAAGCCTCGCCCGGAGACTTTTGCCGCATTGTCAAAATCGCCAAGGTTCAAAGTTTCTATCAAGCTGCCGTGGTCTTTTAACTTAAAATCAAATTTTTTAATTTCGCCCCATTTCCTCACAACCTTGTTTTCAGAATCATCCTTGCCTACAGGGACGGATTCATGAAGAATGTTAGGCAGCCTCATCAGGTAATAGCTGATTTTTTCCCTTAATTCCTCAACCCTGGAAGCAAGCTCTTTTACTTTTTGCGGAAGCTCGCCGGCTTCCCTGACTTTTGCCTTTATGTCTTTGCCCTGCTTCTTTAATTCGTTTATTTCCTCCGTTATTAAATTTCTTTTATGCCTCAGCTCCTGCTCTTTCTGCAACAGCTTGAGGTATTCCTCATCCTTTTTAATCAAGTCATCAAGCCATTTTATTTTTTCCGTGTCGTTCCTTTTCTTGAGATCCTTTCTTACAATATCAGGATTTTCCCTTATGAATTTAATGTCAAGCATAAGCCTGAATACTAAAGAAGTGTATAAAAATGTTTCTGAAAGGAACTATGCTGCAAATCGTTTTTCTAAAGGTACTCCATTATCATTTAAAGGTACTCTTTGAAGAGCAATTATCAGCATAGCATGAGCCCAAGCTAGCGGAATATTTTTATTAGGTGTTCCTGTATCTGCATAATACAATTCAGGTAATTCACCTCCTTCATTGAGAAGTCCAACTGTTTTTCTTAAATAATGTAAAGCTTGTTGTGGTTTGCCCGTCAGAGAATGAGCTATAGCAATCCATGGCAATCCCATAGACCACCTAGCCTCCTCACCTCTATTGTCATAATCATCGCCCAAAAACCGAACAACCCCATTTTCTTTTACAAGGCTACGTTCTATATTGTCCAAAATGGTTGTTGTCCGTTGTCCTGCCAAAATATTATAAGGGTACATTAATGAGAGCAATGCCATATCAACTTCCCTTCCTTCTGATTCTCGTGGCAGCAACCTATCAAGAGTGGCATACCCATTTGCTATTAGGTTGCTGTCTACTGGTATTATACGCTGTAAAGCTGACAGTCCACCCACACATGCACCAATAGAAGAAGCATGCAGGTCATGACCAACTTCCCACATCCCCTGATCTTTATCGTGCCAGTATTGTATGCTTACAAGGTAATCAACTAGCTTACCTAAAATTCTTCTGTCATGTTCATTTCTTAACACCTTTATTCCCCTAGACTCTAAATCTGCTATCTCAAACATCATTACTCCAATCGAGTCATTTTGACTGTTGCCCCATTCGCCTGGAATTTCTTCGAGGGTGTGTGGGTTATATCTGGGATGAATATATTGGTGTGCACTCTGAGGCTTTTCTCTTATGGCTGAACCTATCTTGGATTCATGCTTTAGAAGGATATCAAGCAATGACTGTAAGGTCCTTACCGCTTCTTTGGGATGTCCAGCAGCGTCAAGCCCCATTGCAACATAAGCATTGTCCCTGATCCAAACTTTATCATATCCATTTACTGAATTAGCAGATGCTGCAAAAAGTCCATTGGGGTACCTCATAGGTATTAGTATAGCGACTGATTGCATTACTAATTCTTTCGTATATACCGGGTTTACAAATCCTGGAATAATATACATCACCAGTTAAGAGTTGAGTATTTTACGATATCACTTATTAATAAATTTTTTGTTTCGCAAAATATTTTAAAAGAATAACTAAAATAAAACTCAAACCATTAGCCTAACCTTTTCCCCCTTTTTCATAGCATCCAAAATCATCTTTCCTATATTGTTGTGCTTTTTTATCTTAATTAATCCTGTCTTGCCGGCCTTGGCTGTAAGCAGCAGATTGTCTCCAAGGTAAACATTGATGTCCTTGTGCTGCATCCTGATGCCCAGATCAAAAAGCAGGCTGTTTTTTTTCGTGTTTAATTCGTAATGGACTTCTTCCTGTGATTTTGCTTCTGGGGCTTTCTGGCTGCTGCTTCCAAGCTCCTGGACATCAATGCTCATGCCAAGCTTTTTTTCAATCTCCGATATGTTCTTTCCCTGCTTCCCAATAATTTTTGCAATATCTCTCTCAGGAACGTAGACAATGCATTTATTGTCGCTTAAAACTTCAACCTGAGCTTCCCTTGAGTATTTCCTGAATTCATCTTCTATCGATGAAGCGGCAAGCTTGTGGACCCCTCTTGATGCTGCGCCTGTTTCCTGCACAGGGATTACGACTGTCTGCTCACCATAGCTGTAGATTTCATATTCCAGCTTTCCTGTCTCAAAATCGTTAACTACAACGACCGGCCTTGCAAGATCGGCTTCTGTCATTCCTGACGGAACTTTTACAGTCATCTTCAATGAAAGCACTTTATTGATGAAGCCGTTTTTTATGAAAACCACAGTGTCAATGACCTGAGGGATTACTCCCATCTCTATTCTTCCGATAAACCTCTGTATGGCATCTATGGGGTTGGTTGCATGCACTACACCGACCATGCCTACGCCAGCAAGCCTCAAATCTGCAAACAATTCGAAATCCTTTGTATTGCGCATCTCATCAAATATAGTATAATCCGGCCTTGACAGCAATAATATGTCATGTATTTCCTGGGCATCCCCGTGGCTTATTGCATACTGGGTTATGTTATCAGACAGAATTAAGTCGCGAGGGGCCTCAACCGTCTTTACTATTTTTTCCCTGGAAGCGTAAAATTCGCATAAAGCCTGCGCAAGGGTTGATTTTCCCATGCCTGGACTGCCCGCTATAAGCACACCTTCTGCCTGATCACAGATTCTTTTCATAAGCTTTTCCGACAGCTTATAATCCTCTAAACTTAATTTTTTCACAGGCCTTACGGCAGTTATTTCCCATCCGTCAGAGAATGGAGGCCTTGTTATCACAATCCTATACCTGCCCAACTGCACAATAGTGCTTCCAAAGCGCTCTATCTCGATAAAGCTATCCCGCCTTAATTTTGAGTCTTCTATAATTTCGCGGCTTATCTCCTGGATTTCTTCCTGGCTAAGCACTTTTTTTCTTAAAGCCTTAAATTCCCATTTTCCGGGCATTCCTTTCTTTGCATAAGGCATCACATTTTCCCTTAAATGGACAGACATAGTTATCTCATCGAAGAATTTTTCGAGCTTAAGCTTCTTAAGGCCTTTCTCAGAAGGCCTAAAATAGACTGATTTTATGCCCCTGGCCAATGCGACTTCTGACTGCACTTTGTCTGATGTAATTAATGTGGCATCCTCATCATAAGCCAGCTGCCTTATCAAAGCGTCTATTTCACCTAAAGAAGCATGCCTTATTTCAGCTGCTCTTGGCCTTGTGCCCTTAAAAGAAAGCTCAAATCCCTTATTTTGCGTGAGCTGCTTTATCCTTTTTATTTCATCCAGCCCCAAAAAGCCGATTGCCTTGCCAAGATTTGCCTGGTGCTCCAGCTCAGCTAAAACAGCCTCATGAATTATGACCTCGTTTGCTTTAATTTCACCTTTACCTATCTTTTCCGATAAAAGGCCTTCAATTATTACAGAAGTATCGGGCACTATCCTTTCAACATTTAAGTCTTTTTTAGTTTCAGCATTCATAGTTATAATTAATTTTTACTTTCTTTATAAAACTATGCATTTTTATTAAATTTCTATATTGAAAATAATATAGTTTAGCTTAATTTTATTTATTTACAATAATGAAAATTTATTTTCTCTTGAAAATAAACCTAATAATAAGGAAGAACACTATCAAGCTGCTTATTCCAACCAATAGCAATGTTTTAGGCTTTTCAAGGCTTCTTGTTATGCTGTGGAAGGCAAGCAGGATATTCTGGACTAAAGTGACATTAGAAAGCTCAACAGCAAAATTTTCGCTTGCTTCGTATTTTTTCCTGTTATTATCCTGGTATTTAACATCAATATTGAATTCGTTAGCTCCCTTGCTTAAATCCTTTCCGAGCAGGTTAACTATGAATTTCCTGTCTTCAGAAAGCTCGCTTACGACCCAGGCCTTCTTAATATTCTTATTGGACAGCGTAATCTCTACATTTTTGGGGCTTGACCTTGATTTTTTTTCCAGCAGGAATGAGAGCTTATATTCGTCTTTATACCCAACCTTGGCAGGGGCTTCTATCCGGCTTATCGTTATATTTGGAGCATCCAGAACATCAACATCAAGGTAAGCTGCTTTCGAGACATCTGCATTTTTTAAATCCAATACCAACTGCTGCTTTTCTTCCCTAATGTCTTCCACAGAGAAATTAAAGCTCTTTTCCTGCGATATCCCAAGATCAAATTTCTCGCATTCATTTGCCAAGCAAAAATCAAAATTTTCCAGGAAAGCATTCCCGATATTTTTTACTCTGCACTGCACCAGGGCAGTTTCGTAGGAATAGAATTCATTTTTATCTATGCTGCAACCGATGCTTACATCCTTTGAATATATTTTTTGCTCCTCTTCCTGCTTCTGCCTGAGGACGCTGTGAATATCTTCCAAAGAAAGGACAATATCATTTTTTGCTGACTTGAATTCGATGCTTTCTGTAAAATTCCTCAAAGTGCTTACTGTGACCGGGAAAGTATAGGCATAATTATTCTCCAGATTCTCAGATATTTTTGCGATCCAGAACACGCTTTTCTTTTCCTTCGGCTTTAACACTATATTTTTGGCAAAGTTTTCTGTCAATTCAACCTCTTTTGGCCTCGAGAGATAAATCTCTGAAGAAATGTAGTAATCTTCGAGGTTTTCCAAAGAGACCATTATCAGGTTATATGAGCCAAAGCCGACATTGTCCTTTAAAACGTCAATGCCTAAACCAATGGGCTGCCCTGCCCTTCCTGACTTTGCCTCAACATCTGCTTTTACGTCAAGATCTTTTGTTTCCAGATCAACATTTCTTGAGAGCCACTTGTACTGGACAGAAGGCTCTGCGCTGTCTATTGATTCCTTCAGCTTTACATGCGTAGGGTCTATGTAGCCGAACTGGCCGTAGGTAACATCATAAGGGACCCATCCATAGCCCGGAAAGTAAACCTCTGCCCAGCCATGAGAGCCCCAGTTTTCCGGGAACAGGTCGCTGTTCGTGTATGCCACGCCAGAAACGAATTTTGCCGGAATTCCAACAGACCTCAGCATCGCGATGAATAAGCTTGTCAATTCATCACATACGCCTTCCCTGTTTTCCAAAACCCATGATGCTTTCTGGCTCACATCAGCAGTCAGGGTGCTTAAGTCATATTTTATGTTGCCTTTTGTCCACTCAGCCAGCTTATCCACAACAACATACAAATCATCCTGGCCCTCAACCAGCTGGGATGCAAGATTTATTACATCCTCATCATTAGAATCTATTATCTCCTGCGGCTGTATGAATGGTTTTAGGTCCTCCGGCAGGTCTGCTATCGGGAACGGTATTTTTTCCGTTATTTCTATAAGATCATTGCTTGTCTTCATTTTTGCCCTGTAGCCGAAGCTTATCTTGCTTTTTGGATTCTGCCATTCAAACTGCAAAGAATTGCTTTCCTTTTTCGCCTCCGGGTAAACCTCAAATGCCACGACTTCCTGGTTGAAGCTGCCATAAGGATAATGAGTCAGGTTAACTTTTATATAATCTACTTTATAATCAGAATCCCTTGGAGTTATATCAGCTCCGGAGGAAAGATTCACATTTATTATAAGATTCTGGCTGTTGATGAACCAGTCGTCCTGAGAGTAAGCAATATTAACAACCAGCAAAAAAGATATAAAAAACAACAATATTTTTCTCATTTGAATTTTTTAAGTATTTTAATTTAAATAAGTATTGGTGTTTTTGAGCACCAGTCTGATATTATTAACTGAATCTCAATCTGTTTGCCTTCGGCAAAAGTCTAAATTTATTATTATCTTATTTCAATCTTCCCCGCAATTCTAGTGCGAGGCGTTGCTCTCTTACATAATAACGCAACGCCTCGCGGATTTATTTTTAATAAGCTTTATAAACGAAATTGTAATTTCTTATTTTATGCCGCGGTCGCTTAGCCTGGTATAGCGCTGGATTGCTAGAAGCATCGCTTCTTAGAAACCTACTATACTTTACAAAAATTCAGTGTCCGCAAGGACTCGAGAGTTCAAATCTCTCCCGCGGCGTTTTTTTTTAAAATGCCAACAGCTACAGAATTAGAAAAGGGAAGCTATTTTATCCACAATAACGAGCCTGTCAGGGTTACAAGAAAAGAGATTGTTGCTTATGGGACCCATTCACACAGCAAGCTAAAGATATTCTTTCAGGGCTTAAATGAAAAAGGCGAAAAAAGCATCAATTTGCACCATATGGACAAAGTTGAAATAGTGGATATTATAAGAAAGCTTGGCCAGGTTATATCAAAAACAAACAATAAAGTACAGGTAATGGATATGGTAAGCTATGAAACTATTGAATGCAATGCTGCCCCAGAAATTTTCAATAATTTAAATGAAAGCGACCAGGTTACTTTCATAGATTTTAAGGGCAGTTTTGAAATCATAGAAAAAAGAGAGGGCAACTAGTAATCTTTTTAAAGTAACTTCAATTCTTAAATTTTATAGCGGGGTAGGGCAGTCAGGAGTGCCCGGAGGGCTCATAACTCTGTTAGAAACCCTCAGGTCGGAGGTTCAAATCCTCTCCCCGCTATTTTTTTCAAAAAGTTTAAATACAGATTAACTAAACCAAATAGGAAAATGAGCTGCCAAAATACCTCAATTATAAGAATAATTCTAAGCATCATTATTATAGGCAGCATTATCATTATTGCTTAAAAAAATTCTGATGTTCTTTCTGCAAAACAAGAAGGACATCAGATTTCTCTATAAAAAATTAGGTGATAAAAATGGATGAAATGCATTGGAAAACGATGAATATGGAAGATAAGATGGAGGAATTGGAGGAGAAGTAATATGGGGCCTAAGGAATTTGAAGCAGTTAAGACTCTTTTGAATACTGGCTCAAATGGGGATGGCAGATTGCCAACTATGCATCAATTACCAGATCCACACACTAAATGGGACGAATTTATAGATTTTATGAGCCGTTCTCCAATTCTTGCATTGGAAGGAAACGGAAACGTCTATAGGGTTATAGAAGTAACTTCTGGTTCAGCTTCTTTTGAATTTGATAAAACAGGTTTGCTTAAAAAAGTTACGTTCAAAGGAAAAGCATACCATCCTAATGGAAATGAAGTAATAACACAGTTAGATGCATGGTGCGGATATGAACGAGATTCATTTACAGATTCTGATTTGGAACGCGACAGAGTTCACTATATTCCAAGAAGCTATTAGACAGAGTTTATATATAATTTTAAATATAACCTTCATTATTCTTCTTTTATTGAAAAGGTGATATAAATACTAATTTGCGGTATTGATGAAGCCGGCAGGGGCCCAGTTTTAGGGCCTTTAGTAATGTGCGGCCTCGTTATTAAAGAGGAAGACGAGAAGAAACTGATAAAGCTGGAAGTCAAAGACTCAAAGCTGCTGACAAAAAAACAAAGGGAATTTCTTTTTGGCAGGATAAAGGCTGTTTCCCATAAATATGAGGTTGCTATAATAGAGCCTGAGGAGATTGACAAAGCTGTCAATAATCATGACGGGCTGAATTTAAACAGGCTGGAAGCGAACAAAACAGCTGAAATCCTTAATTTATTGAATCCCGACAAGGCAATAATAGATGCGCCGAGCAACAATATAAAAAGCTACAGGCAGTATCTGGCCAGATTCGTAAAAAACAAAAATATGGGGATTATTCTGGAGCATAAAGCTGACTTGAATTATCCAATTGTAAGCGCTGCCTCAATCATAGCAAAAGTTACAAGAGACAATGAAATAGAGAGGATAAAGAAGGAAATAAAAATTGATTTTGGAAGCGGCTATATGACAGATCCAAAAACACTAAAATTCCTGGAAAAATATTATGAGGAATATGAGCACCTGTTCAGGAAAAGCTGGATGCCGTACAAAGATATCATGGGCAAAAAATTTCAGAGCAAATTGGAGGATTTTTCAAAATTTATAGAGAAAGTTGGAGATAAAAATAAAGGCATTATAGAGAAGCTAAAAATGCTCGAAGACTTTGGGTACAAGTTTGTCCCCACTTCAACAGAGCATGAGCACGTGAGGATGAAAGGGCCATGCACAATAACATTGTACAAAAACGGCAAACTGCTTATACAGGGAAAAGATGAGCATAAAAAGGCCATTGAAAGCGTGCTGGGCAAAATTTAGCTGGATTCTAATTAACAAGGTTTAAAAATATGCATAATTAATGAATTTACCATGATAGACATAAACAAGCTAAAAGAGGAGCAGATAAAACTTGCGAAGAAAGTCATCATTAACGATAGTGTAAAAAATATAAAAACAATAGCCGGGGCGGAGCAGGCTTTTTTCAGCAATAAGGTTGTTTCTGCGATTGTTGTGTGCGATTATAAGAGTTTCAATATCATTGAGGAAAAATATGCTATAGCTGATGCAAAGATACCTTACATAAGCGGCTTTATGTTTTACAGAGAAGGGCCTGCTGTCATGGAGGCTTTTAACAGCTTAGAGCAGAAACCGGATGTTCTTATGGTGAATGGAAACGGCATATTACATTCGAGAAGGATAGGGATGGCCTCGCACCTTGGAATATTGCTTGATACACCAACAATAGGCGTTGCAAAAAGAGCTTCTTTGGGAGAGATAAAGGAAAAAACAATCTATGTGGACAAGGAGGCAAGAGGCTATGAGTTCGTAAGCAGGGAGCATGCAAAACCTTTGTATGTGAGCCCGGGGCATAAGGTCTCGTTAAAGACAAGCTTTGATATAGTGAAAAAATGCACAATATACCCGCACAAGCTTCCTGAACCGTTGCATCTGGCGCATAGGTATGCTAATAAAATCAAGAAATCCGAAGTTTAAAGCTGCTTGTAATAATCTATAACTATCCCTTTCTGCTTTAGCATGTCTAATGTGCCACGCGGCATCTTCCTTACCTTCAATTTTTTTGTTTCCGGCTCGATCTCCCACAGGTCAGAATCGTCAACCCTGGACATACCCAATTCCCGGGATTTTATCTCTTTCATGGCGTTTTGTACTGCGCCGATATCCTCTTCTCTTCTGATATAAAAATCCTGATCGATAATGTAATCTGCCTTTCCTGTTTCTGAGGCATATTCCGGCTTGGCATTCCCGGCAGAGTATGTTTTCTGCATTGCTCCGGATTGCAGGGATTTTTCGTATTTCAATGTCTTCTGGCTTATATCCTGCAGAATTTCCTGCTGCTCTGGAATCTTAGGGCCTTCCCCAACATTCTCTTTTTCCCCTGCAACGGCTTCTTTTATCTCTTCCTCAAGAGTTTCTTTCATAGAAAACTTTTTTTTATTGGCAAGGCTCCATGCATTAGCGCAACTCAAGCCGCAAAAATTTTTTTGGATTCCTTCTGAGCCTTTTTTCATTACAGCAGTGACTTTATAGAAATCCCCGGCTTCTTCAATAATTTTTCCGCAGCTATCGCATTTGAACTTTTGTACCATCTTAGGACATGATATAGTTTATCATATTAAAAAGTTTTGGCAAATCAAGGAAAAATGCTAAGCCCTGTACCTTAAGAACTCATACCCGGTTTGGTATCTTGCATTTTCCGAGCTTACAGACTCTTTCTGGGACATTGCAAGAGCGTGAGTGTCGAGGTCCTCTGGGCTGCCCATGACCCTATTCCACTGCGGATTCAGCTGGGCCAATATGCGCTCATACACCCTTATTATCTTGAGCAAAGTCAATTTGACGAAAGTATCAACTTTCTTGCCGGCTTCTTCAATTGCGCCATATGCCTTTTTGCTATACTTTGCAGAACTGCCATACATGTTTTTTAAAAATCTTGCCAAAGGATTTTCCTTCGCGGCATAATCCACTTTTTTGCCTTCATTTCTTGATAGCTTCATTTCGATATTTTTCACGTTAATCTGATTTTGGGGTCCAAGCAGCTTTTCAATGCCGTCTTCCGCTTTTAAAAAGAATCTGCTTATGCTTCCTTTTGCTTTTGACACTGCTTCGCTGGATTTGTTTATTAGCCTACTTACCGATTGAGAAATTTCTTTTTTAGCGCTGCCTGAAAGGTAAATCTCGGCAAAAGATGCCATGGAGAAATATAATAATTTATTGGCGTCAAAAACTTTAATTGGATTT
>JACPBQ010000006.1 GCA_016180235.1 Candidatus Woesearchaeota archaeon
TCCGGAAACTCTTAAGACAATTGGCTTGTCAATTTCTGCAGGAATCCAGTTTCTCAAAGCGCCTCTTGTGATCATCAAAGCGTCTGCATAAGGCAATAAAGGATTGACAGTCTTTCCCAGATTCCTTAATCCTGTAGTTGGGCCCTGGAAATAGCCATGGTCAACAGCAAGCATTACGCATTTTCCCGTTTTCGGATTAATTATCCTCGATAATCTGTTTTTCATTCCCCAGTCCATTTTTTCCTCCTATCTTATCTTGGGTATTGTGCTTATTAATAAAGCGGTCACTTTCTCGACATTCTGCCCGAATATCTGCAAAATGCCTTCCCATGTGACCGGCTCCTCATCTTCCTTCCAGCTGTCATAATCTGTGCTCATGGCAACAGCAGCATAAGGGATCTTTGCTTCATTTGCAAGGGCCGCTTCGGGGGCAATTGACATGTTAATGACATCAGCACCCCATATCCTGAACATATTTGATTCCGCTTTCGTTGAAAACCTTGGGCCTTCTATTGTGATGACGGTCCCTGTTTCATGGCAAAATATTTTCAACTCCCTGCAGGACTTTATCAATAATTCTCTAAGATACCCTGAAAAAGGCTCAGCCATTGGAGCATGCGCGGGCTTATGCGGCTTAAATTCCTCATGGAACGTCATTTGCCTATGCCTTGTAAAATCAATAAACTGGTCCAAAATTACCAGATGGCCCCGGTCAATCTCCTCCCTTAAGCTACCGCAGGCAGTTGTGGCCAGTATATGGGTACAGCCCTGCTCCTTTAAAGCATGTATATTTGCCCTGAAATTAACCTGAGTTGGAGGTATAGTATGCTCTCTTCCGTGCCTTGCCAACAAAATAACATCTACATTCTTAATTTTCCCGAGTTTTAGAGGAGAACTTGGCTTTCCGTAAGGGGTTTTTACCTCAATTTCTTTTGCATTCTGCAGCATATCAGGATTATCCAGACCGCTGCCGCCTATAATTCCTATTTTTACCATCATCCACCCCAAAATAGGCCTAAGAAGAGGATAGCTATTTATAAGTTTTATTGATGGTATAATAAGCTCTATAACAAAATATTTAAAGCGCTATCCTTAACCGAAAAATGAAACAAAATGACGATAAAATCCAGGATAAGGACAGTTCCAAACTGGCCTAAAAAGGGAGTTATGTTCAGGGATATAACAACTTTGCTTAAGGATCCTGTCGGATTAAGGCTTTCTATCGATGATTTCCTTAAAAGATACAAAAAAATAGACATTGATATTATTGTCGGAATTGACTCAAGGGGATTTATACTGGGAGGCGCATTGGCTTATTTATTGGGAAAAGGATTTGTTCCTGTGAGGAAGAAGGGAAAGCTGCCAGCTGCTACAGAAAAACAGGAGTACCAGCTTGAATACGGCACAGATTCTCTTGAGATACACAAGGATGCGATATCCAAGGGGCAGAAAGTTCTGATAATGGATGATTTGATTGCCACCGGAGGAACAGCGATTGCAACCGCCCAGCTTGTGAGAAAATTAGGGGGCAAAGTCGTTGAGTTTGCCTTTATTGTTGAGCTGCCTGATTTGGGAGGCACAAAAAAACTCAAAGAGAAGGGCTTTGATTATTATGCCCAGGTTTCTTTTGAAGGAGACTAATTTTTTTACCAGTTAATGGGTTAGCATATTATCCGATTGCATATACCTCTGTTTTTGTTTCTTTATTCTCATACACTATATTGCCATTTTCCCTGATATTTTCAAGGACATCTTCAGGGGTCATTGCTCTTGCTTTATCCACCCTGAAGTCCTGGTTTACAAACGCATAATCGGCCTTTTTTATATTTTCAGTTTTTGGCAATAGAGTGAACCTGTCAAGGTAAAAGGACATGCACTGGCCGCCTGCCATGAAAACAGCATCTTTTTCAGTATTTTCCCTTGCCCATTTGAAATCATCCTGGTAGGAATTCCAGCTTTCTGACGCTATGCTGAATTTTGCATATTCCGCAATGACAAAGCCAAAAGACACCATTATCATCAATACTATAAAAAAATAACCGAATTTTTTGTATCTTAGAACTATATTATCCACGCCTATCCCGTAGAAAAATGCCAATGCGATAAATGCCGGGAGAAGCATCCTTGAAACAAGAGGGCCGACATTTGCGACATACAGCGCAAATAAAACCAGAAAAGAAGCGAGCAATAAATAAAAGATGCTGCTTCCCTTATGCTTCCTGAATCCGAATAATAACGGCAATAGAAAGATTATTGTCCCTGCAAGGAAAACTGCAAACAAAAGATCCAGATATGGTATGCCGATGAAATTTAATGTATTGTAGTTGCCGTCCGGTATTCCGAAAAATCCAAGGTAAGCTGATATGTAAGTTCTTAGCGAGAATATGCTGCCTAAATCCAATGCCGAGTATGAGAGCTTATCAAATCCAGAGAATATGAAGTTAAGGAACGGCCAGACTGGGTTGCCAAGCAGCAGCCAGTTTCTTATGAACCAAGGCAGGCTTATTATGAGGGGTATAATCAACAATATTAATGAATTTTTTAGCCTTAAATGGTTTTTTGAATTTTTATAGGCAATGAACATCAACACAGGTATTACGAAAGCGCCGTTGTATTTTGTTAAAACTGCCAATCCGGCTGCAATTCCGCTCAAGATAAAATTATTTCTCAATGCAAGGTAAATGCTCAATACAACAAAAAAGGTGAGCATTGACTCCGTATATGCAAGCACGCTATAATCGATTGAAATCGGGATAAATGACAGGAACAATATGCCGTAGAATGACGCTTTTGCATTCAGGAAATACCTTAAGATGAAATAAGATATTATCAATGCCAAGGAGCCGAAGATAGGCGCAATAATCTTTAATCCAAATTCCCCGAGCAGCAGGTAGGAAAATGATGCTATGATGTGGAATAACGGCGGAGCCCAGAAAGGCTCGTCCCTTCCAAGAGGCTCAAAAAGCGGAATCTTGCTGCTGTCAGCCATGAACCTTGCTGCGGAAAGGTGCCAGCAGGCATCACCGGAAACAGAATATATGCCTGCAAGAGAAAAGCGGACTATTACTGCTATGATTATTGCTATCAAGGCATATTTTTCATACCTTTCCAGGTTTTTTAGTCTTGAAAAGAGCTTCATTTTTTTAGCAGGCTTATTGCTGCATTTGAGAATGCCCCTATATCCATGTTTTTTACCAAAATGCCTTTCTTCACGACTTCCCTGTGCGAGCCGATATCAAATGCAACAACTTTTTTTCCGCAGGCCTGCGCCTCTGCCGCAGGAAGGTTAAATCCTTCCCATTGGGAGCAGGTCAGATAGGCATCACAGGCTGCATAATATTTTGGCAAATCCTCATCTTTGACAAATCCGGTAAAAATAACATCCTTACCGGCAATTTTCTTTAATTTCCTGAAATAGTTATCAAAAGTAGGCTTTCCGATAATAATCAGTTTTGAATCCGGAACTTTATTTTTTATGATATTAAATGCTCTCAGCAGCAAATGAATGCCCTTATGCGGAGCAATCCTGCCGACATACAACAAGACCTTTTTATTTTTCAGGCTGTATTTTTTTATTATTTCTTCTCCTTTTGCCTTTTTATTGAATCTTTTTGCATCAATTTTATTGTAAACGACCTTGCTCTTTATCTTTGACTCTTTCCACAGCTCATTGCTTAAGTATTTGCTTACAGAAAAGGCTTCATCAATGTTTCTTAACGTGATATTATTAAAAATCAAAAATAATTTCATATACAATCTTTGCAGTCCTGTATCCAACAGCCCAGTTGTATTAATGCCGTGATTCCAATAAATATATTTAATCTTGTAATTCTTTTTTGCCTTGTACGCCAGCCAGTTCATAGGGTAAAAATGGCTTATGACCATGTCATAGTTTTTCAGGCTTTTATAACAATTCATTTTTTTTGAATCTAAAAAGAAAAACAGCCTGTATAGCCTTTGGAAAAATTGGCTTTTTGGCATCCCAAGCCCAATCACTTTGTAATTTTTTGGCTTTATATCTGCTTCCAAGGCTATAATTGTAACGTCGTTTCCTTTTCTTGCATATTCTTCTGCCTGCTGCTCAACAACACGATCTATTCCGCTAAAATGATTAAATGTTGGCGTGAGTATGGCTATTTTTTTCATATTTTCCCCATCAAATGCAAAAACTTCAATTTTAAAACCATAAAATAACCGGCACCAAGCTGCTTTAATCCTAATTTGGATTTTCCTTTTGTCCTGTTTATGAAGGTTATCGGAATCTCTTTTATCCTGAAGCCTTTTAGATGGGCCTTGAAAAGCACTTCCTGGACAATGGAAGGCCCTTTTGACTCGAGCTTTTCTGCTTTTATTCCTTCAAGCACTTTTCTTTTGAAGCATCTAAAGCCGGAATTGCAGTCTTTCACTTTTATTCCAAGCATCAAAGTTATGTATAAATTTGCGCCCCATGTTACAAATCTTCTTAACAAGCCCCTGCCAATTTCCCTGCTGCCCTTTAGCCTTCTTGAGCCCAAAACCAAATCTGCATTATTTAATTCCTTAATCATCAATGGAATGTATTTCGGATCATGGCTTAAATCAGCATCCATCTCAACAATAATCTCCGCATTATTTTTTAAGCAATAAATAAAACCATCCCTGCCTGCAGAACCCCTGCCTCTGTCTTTTTTTCTCAGCAATAAATGGACGCTTTTATTTTTTTTACCCATATCCTGCACTATTTTCCAGGTGCCATCCGGGCTGCTGTCATCAACAACAACAATGTGAAGGTTTTTAATTTTTAATTTCAATATTTTGCCGATTAAATTGGCTATATTCTCCTTTTCGTTGTAAGTCGGAACCATAACATAAGTTTTCATTTTCAGACCAATGATTTTGCTGCTTTTACCATTTCATCAATGTCCCATTTTGGAGGATAATCGCATTTTGTCTTGTAAGAGCAATAATCCTTTCCATCGCCAATGATCTTTATTCCATCTGGAGGGAGCATGATTTCAGCAGCACTAGTCGGATAAAAAAAAGCTACAACTTTCTTTTTTAATGCGGTGCCTATATGCATAGCCAGGCTATCCGAGGTTATTAAAACATCGCAAAGGTTAATCAAAGAAGAAAATTCCATCAAAGAATTATCGCATCCGGCGTCAATAATCTCTGTTTTTATCATTTTTTTTATTTTTTTATTCCTTTTATCTTCCTCAGGGCCGCCAAACAGCATCAATTTTGAATTTTTTATTTCTTTGCTTAAATTATCTATCAATTCCGCTGTCTCTGCTATGCCCAATTTTTTGTCCTGCCATCTTCCCCCGGCTCCTGTATTGATTCCAATAACCAGGCCGTTTTTTTTAATGCCGTTTTTTTCGGCAAAAGAATCTGCAAAATTTATGTACTTTTTTTCCAATACCAATATCGGCAAATATTTTTTATGGTTTTCAAGCCCAAACATCTCAAAATGCATGTCCTGGTAGGTCCTTTTATTCTTAATCTTAAGCTGGTCAGCCTTCTGCTTGCCGAACCTTGATATCAGGCCCATGTCGAACCAAAGGGCAGAATCTTTTGTGTAAGCCCTGTTCCCGTTTTCGATATAACCCCCGATAAGCCTTTTTTTCTTTACCTGAGAAGCCAGCCTGCATGCATCATGCTCATCGTCAGGATTCAAAACCAGGTCGTACATGGGAAGACTTTCAGCTTCTAAATTTTCTATGGAATAAAGATCTTCAATATACGGGTTATTTTTAAGCAATTCCAAGGATTCTTTTTTTGTAACCCAGTCAATTCCTGCATCCCTGTACTTTTCTTTCAGAGCCGGAAGAATGGAAGTTGTCCTAAGCACATCGCCTACTGCCCCCAGCTTTATTACCAAGATTTTCATTTCGAACACCTGAAAGATTTGTAAACGCTCGAAATGAAAGCTACGAACGATAGTGAGTATGTTTTCATTTCCCATATAGGAAAATACAGCCAATTTAAAGCTTTTCTTATGCACCGGGCCACCGCTATATTTAAATAATCTATACTGGTACTCCTAGCCATGAAAGTGAAGAGGAAACACCTTGAACTGGCAGCATTCATAGCCGTCTACATGTTCGCGCTTTATCTCTGGACACTGCCATTCCAGCATAACGAGATGCCCTACGGCGAATTTGATGCAATATCGCATTGGGGGCTTGCTGATTTTATTTCCCAGACTGACCGTACTTTTGTGTATCTTCCAAAATTCATTGATGAAAGGTATGGCGGCGATAACAGCTTTAAGCCTCACACTTTATGGTATCCACCACCGTTCCATACGGATTTTGCCATAATATCCTCATTTGCGCAGGGAAGGTTTGTCCCGGTTTACCTGACTAATGCCGTCTTTGCGACTGCTATCCTAATATCGGTCTTTTTTGTTATTAGATCTTTATTTGGATTCTTGCCAGCTATATTATCCTCCTTTTTGCTGACATTTTCAATGAGGGACATAATGCCTTATCTATGGGGGCAATGGCCGGAAAGATTTGGGTATGCATTCGTACCTTTGACCCTTTACTGCTTTTACCGATATTATACGACTTATTCCAAAGAATCCTCGAAGCCAATTTACCTTTATCTTACTTCTTTGCTTCTCGGCATAAATCTGTTCATACATCCACTGACTTTTTTTCATTCAATTTTGGGGCTTTTTATTTTATTTGTGTTTTTATGGCTCAAGGAAAGGAAATTTCCTTTGGACCTCAAGAGCATTTTAATTTCTATAGCATTATTCGCATTACTGATGTCTATATTCCCCTATCAGTCCGGCAATGTCATAGCATCTTTTACCCAGGATTCCTCTTCACAGGATAAAGTGCACTCAGCCTTTTCCAGGCTTGCTCAGTGGGCGCCAAACGCAGAAGATTTCATAGGCTCTGTGCCAGCCTCTTATTTTTCCTTCAGGGAGATGAACGGCCTCTGGACACTCCCATTCCTGCTGTTTGGAATCTTATTCCTTGCTATAAGGAGGGAAAACAGGGACATATTCCTGCTTGCATGGCTTTTCAGCCTTTATTTAATACTGCATAGGGACCTTATCGGCAAGATATCATTCCTTCACAGGTCTTTATCTGCCACTGCCCATATTTTTGTCCCGATTACTGTTATTGGAGCGCTTTCAATACCAAAATTAATTCCTGTAAATAAAGACATCAAGAAATACCTGATATACGCATTTTCCATACTTATTGTAGTGCTGGCTTTTATGTACAGCTTTCCGGCAGCAAATTCCACGCTTAAGGCAGCTTATGAACATCCATTTGTGAGAGTAAACCAGGATGAGATAGAAGCAACTGCATGGATAGAAAGCAACATTCCGGAAGATGGAGTTATTTCCCTAATAGGCCCTCCGGACGAAAAAAAATTCAGGTGGCTGGCATTTTTGTCCCACAGGCCTTTCAGCAATATAGTTGAGTACTTAACTTTAGAGCAGTACAGCGAAAATGCCCAGGAACTTTTCAGCAAGGAACTGCATGAAAACTATGTCATGCTGGACTATACGGATATCGGCAGGCTGCAGGACAGGAGCCATGCCGAAAGATGGCTGCAATTTGAAAGGATAGAGCTTGCAGACTTTACATTATTATATGACAAGAACAATATAAGGATATACAAATATGAAACTCCAAATTGACAGGGAAAATATTGAAAATATACAGGTAGGCTCGCTGCTTATCATAGCTGTTATTGTATTTTTCTACTTTATACTTGGATTGCAGGGGGCGCTTTCAGCCTTGGGAATAATGGTTTTTTTTGTATTGCCTTTTTATTTCCTTCTGGGCAAATTTAATTTAAGAGAAGACGAAAAATTAGCTTTCTCTTTTTTCATAGGAGCCGGAATATTTCCCGCAATAGCATACTGGCTCGGGATTTTTATATCTTTTAGACTTTCTATTTTTATAACTTTTATTATCCTGATTGCTGCAGCTTATTTTCTGAACAGGATTAAGAAGAAAATCTCTTGAAGTTAAGCGCTATTCCGGATAAGATCAAGACTATAGGCAGCACAACCGCATGGTATTTTATATTTAATCCAATCAATCCAAGATAATAGCTCAATATTCCGACAACAGATGCCGATACAAAGATTCCGATTACAAACCTTTCCACGAAACCGAGCTTTTCACTCCAATAGAGCATTATAACATATCCTGGAATTACAAAGAGCCAGAATAAGGATAAGACAGTCCTCGACAAAACCAATAAATCCTCCCTGAAAAATGCAATCTTGAATATAGCCAAAGCCAATAAAATCAATAATCCAAGGTATATTGCCTCTTTTTTTATAATCTCAAAAGCTTCTTTCTTCAATGCAATCAGCTCCCGGATTGTTATTTTTTAAAATCAGGACAACTTCATTCTGGAAAACAACGCTAAAATAGTCCCTTTTCATCATTTCAGATGCTATAAGCATATTGTACTGGGCAAGGACCTCCTGCCTTGAAGCCCTGTCAAACACATAATAATCATACAAGCAGATATCATGCTGGCCCTCGGAAAAACCTTCTGTTTTTGGGCCATGTGCATTCCCAAACCCGAAAAACGATGTCCTTGCCAGCAAGCCAGCTCCAGAGTCACCAGGCAATTCAGTATAATACTGCCTCTTTATCTTCCTTTCCTGCAGCGCCTCTATAAAATCATTTGCCCATACCTGGAAATGGACTCTTTTTGAGTTTCTTAAAACCGCGTCATTGCTGTATATATCCCCATAAAAGAAATAAACTGCTGCATCCTTTTCAGTATTCTTGCTGATCCAGCCGAAGGCTTCCCAATTGTACTGGTTCATAAGGCCCTGGCTTGCGGCTATATTCGAATAAGGTATCGAGGGTATTGCCTGCACTTCTGTCTGCCCCATTACCGGGAATTTTATGAGCCCGCTAAATGAAACAAGCAATATAATGAAAATAAAAGATGCGATAAGGTAGCTTTGTTTTTTAATTACAAGCTTAAAGGCCAAATACAAACAAAGCCCGACAAACACCGAAAGATAGATTGGCCAGAAAAACCTTACCTGGAATGCCCTGAGGCTGAAGCCCGCATAGTTCAAAAAGCCTGCAATCAGCATTGCAAAAGCCAAAACAAGAGATATGTGCAGGCTTTTTAATTTTGAAAGGGATGCTATCGCTCCTATCGCCATCGGCAGCAATAATAATCCAAATCCGGCAATATAAAACATAGGAGTGCCTAAAGATACGGGCTCTACGCTGAAAGAATAAGGCTGGACTTTTGCCCAAGTGTTCCAGAAAATAACCAGATAATAGAATGTGATTATAAAAGCAGCGGCAAAAGACAGTATCATAACTTTAATATCCTGTTTTGTCATGCTTTTTGATATAAACTTAGTTCCGAAAAACAGCACTAAAAATATAATGCCAAAAATTGCTGCTGCGGTATGCGTTAAGGCAACTGCTGAAAGGGCTATTGCTATCAAAAGAAAAGACATATGCAAATCCATCCTCATTATGCTCCAGAAAAAGAAAATCAGGAATGACTGGGCCAAAATAGAAGGCCAATGCCCCCATAAAAACCCTATTATTATGGGGCTGGAAAAAACAATCATGGACAATGGCAGGGAAAATAGTGCAGCGGTCCTGTTATAATCTCTTATTATAAAAAACATCACCAGGCTGCCTAATATCGGGAAAAAAACTATGATAAAATACATCGAGTCATAGGTTTCGACTCCTGCAAGATACGAGAAAATAACGCCAAGATGGTAAGAAAGCGGAGGGTATGTCCCAACAACATCTTCAAGGCCCCGGGATATATAGTCTGCTTCATACCTGAAATTACCCATGTCCTTGATTGCTTCTGCCCTTACTTGGTGCTGGAATGCGTCAGAAGCGCCATATGCAAAAGGGAAATCATGCTTTATTCTATGGTCAAATAATTCACCTGGGCCTAAAAATAAAATAAAGCTGAAAAACAGCGCCAAAAGAACCTTTTCAATATCAACTTTTATTTTTACCACCACGCTGTTTTATGTAAGAATATGCCAAAAATGCAACAATCAAAAATGCAGCAAGTATTGTGATTAATAATCCCCTCTTGAACGAATCTGGCAGGTATTTAAATGTTATTGCATCGTCATTGTCAACGTATACTGCGGTTATTATGCCGTCTGCCTTTAAGATCTCTTTATCGCTTTTTCCGGATGCTGTCCAGCCTGGGAAATTTGAAAATCTCTCGCTTAATACCAAAAATCCTTTTTTACCAGCCGCATTATAAACAACTTTATTGTTTTGGTAATCAACAATTTCAATATCCTCAAAAGTTCCATTGACACTGCCAAACAAATTTTCAATTTCCACGCTGCTTATGGAATTTTTGTCATTAAAAATGTCAGGAAGAAGAATGCCGCTATTATCCACATAGCTTCTTAATTTTGCAATCTGGCTGTTGTCAATTGAACCAGTAATTATGATGGCGTAGTATTTGCCCAAATCTGAAAGCGAATGCCCGCTTAAAGGCTTTTTCGCCTGGATTATAACAGCATCATTAGGATTGAAACTATTGCTTAGCATCAATGAGTATACGAGCTGGCTGCTGTCCTGCTGGTCTCCTATAACCAATATGGCTTTATCAACAAGGTAAGCCCGGGGCATGAATCTGAGATTCTCATAAAGGTAAGGGCCGTATGCCTCCCATATGTCGCAATCTTTGCATTCAGTAAACTTATCTATGAATTTCAGGCCAGGTATGCTAAGCTCTCTGTCTGAGATGACATATTTGTTGTTCAGAATGCCCCATAGTTTTGCCGGGTCTGACTGCTGCGCTATGGACAGATAAGCCAAATAATCATTGAACCATATTCCGCTGCCCCCTTTAATCTCGCTTATGCCCAATTGTGACAGGTAGTTATATCCGGATGCTCCTACTAATGTTGATAGGGCCATGTTTATTGTCCTAAATGTTTCGTTATCTTTTGCCATATATGCATTAATCGGGATATCCTCAGGTTTTTTTGCAATTTCAGACTGAGGAATGTAATTTTGCAGGAAAAGCACCTCAAGAAGTATAAACAAGATTATTGCGCCAAAAACAATATTTTTTTTGCCTGTATTTGCAAAACTCTTTATCTTTTCCGACAATACGCCAAATCCAAACCCGGCGAGCAACGAAGAGCCAATTGCAATCAGGAACAATGCCCTCTCTATATGCCTCAGCTGGCTGAATAGCGGCAGCTGGTAAAAAACATCTGCAACAAAGCCTTGTTTAGCCATGAAAATTGAAAAAATTATGATTGCAAGGGAAAACAATACATGCTTTTTCCTGTAATACGCCAGGCTGAATACCAGCAGGATAAATCCGGCAATCCCTATGGATGCAGATATTCCTGTCGAGAATTTATTGCTGACAAGTATATGGAATATATTGCTTATCTCAATCGGATGGCCCAGGTATTCCTGATAATTTATCCCTGAAGACCTGTTGGACATTTCCATAAACTCAATCCCGGGAAGAAGCTTTACAGCTGAAAGACCAAAACTGACAAATCCTATGATAAGGCCAACTGCTGCCAGCTTCATCATCCTGTTTGCGGGATTTTTTCCAATCAGGTAAAATACCGAATAAATGCCAAATAGCACAATCTCATAAGGGATGAGCAATGTGCCTCCTGCAAAGAGCTGGAGCGCGATAAACAATCCGGAAAGAATAGAGTATTTGGCAAAATCCTTCATCTGCAGGCTTTTGACGAAAAACATGAATGCAAATGGTATAAGCGAGTAGCCTGCGAGGACATTGATATTCCCTCCAATCACAAAAGAATGCATGTAGCCGTTGAACATGTATAAAATTGCAGAGATAAATGCGGCTTTTTTGCTGCTGTTGAAAGTCAGGAAAAGCAGATACATTCCAAGGCCGGCCAGAAAAAAGTAGGTTATAGTCGCAAGATTCATGGATATTATGATGCTCCTGAAAAGCAATAGGTAAAGGAAGTTAAGGTCCAGGAAGTAATATTCCGGCTGCGCATACAGGGGCTGCCCCGAGTAGTAATACGGGGTCCATAAGTGCAGCTGCCCATATTCGAACAGGGATTCCTTCAAATTCTGGGATATGAACCAAACATCATTTATGTGGTGTATGTTGCTGAAAATTTTTGATGCGCTGACAAGATTATGCAGAAAAAAAAGAGCCAATATGAGCATCAGGGTTATGTAAATTAAGTGCTCTTTAGACTCACCGCTTAATCTATATCGCATGCAAGATGCTATTATCAAATTATTTATTAAGGTTTTGGGTAAAAGTAAGCTGCTTATAATTCTTAAATATGTTAAGGCATAATTTAGCTTGATGCTAACATTCTTTTTTGGCAAACCCAAACAAAACGAAATATTTAATAAACAGGGCAAAAACCGAAATTAATCTTTTGCATCTGCATTAATCAGATTGCATATGATGGATAGATGACTATTTTATTTGAGATATGAATGTGAAGAAAGAATCTATTACGATACTGGTCCCTGCCTACAACGAGGAAAAGGGATTGAATGGAGCGGTCACATCAACGGACAGGATAGCCAGGAGCATGTTCAGGGATTATGAGATAATTATTTTTGACGACTGCAGCCACGACAGGACAGGCGAAATCGCGGACAAGCTCGCTAAAAAATTCCCAAAAGCCAGAGTTGTCCACAACAGGAAAAATATGGGGCTTGGCTATAACTACAGGAAAGCTGTGGAATTGGCAACAAAAAAATATTTTACAATGGTAACTGGAGAAAACGAGATACTGCCTGATTCATTAAAAAAAATCCTGGCCAGCACAGGGGAAGCAGACATAATAATACCTTACAATATCAATACGGAGATAAGGCCATTCTACAGGAGAGCAATCTCCTCATCGTTCACAGCCTTAATGAACATCCTGTTTGGCATGCGTCTGAATTATTATCTCGGGCCTGTCGTGCACAAGACAGAACTGCTTAAGAAAGCCAGGATCACAACAAACAGCTTTGCTTACCAGGCGGAAATACTTGTTCACCTCATAAAAAAAGGGAAATGCTCATATAAGGAAGTGGGAGTCTACAACAGGAAGCCCGAGAAAACCTCAATGTTCAAGATAAAGAACCTTATGGGAGTGGGAAAGACCGTAATAACACTCTTTTTTGACATTTACTTCAAAAAAAGCAGGTTATAAAGCCCACAAGCCAGAATCTCAAATCCCCAATTCTAAATAATAAACTTTATAAACGATAAGAAACCCTTCTCCTGAAGGTGCAATTAAATGAAAGTAGTGCTGCTAGCGCCTCCGGGCAATAAAGTGTATATGAGGGACCTCTACTGCAGCACGACCTCTAAAGGCGAGTATTACTGGCCTCCTTCTGACCTGCTCATACAGAGCGGCATCCTTAGGAATAATTTTGAATTAGGTGTTCTTGATGCCATTGCGGAAAAAATAACACCGGAAGATGCGCTCAAAAAGCTGATAGAGATGAAGCCTGATGCAATATACTCCCTTGGCTCGTCAATTTCACTGCATGAAGACATGCCGTTCCTGAAGAAAGCAAAGGAAGCAACCGGATGCAAACTGGTAATGTCCGGAGACATCTTCTTTTTCAACACCATGGAGATGATGAAGAAGTTTGATTTCATCGATGGTATACACTTGTGCTACATATCCGATGACAGCGCCAAATTCCTCAGGGGAGAATATGAGGACCTGAAAAATTTCTGCTACAGGAAAGACGGGGAGATAATAATGGCCAAGATGGAAAACCCCAAGGACTACAAGCATGCACCGCAGACTGTCGAGCTGTTTCCCTACAATAAGTATTCCTATCCGTTCATGAGAAGAAAGCCTGTAACCGCTTTCCACACCAATTTCGGCTGCGTCTACAACTGCGCATTCTGCAACACAGGGCTTATCAATTTCAGCTTCAGGGATTCCGATAATGCAATCGAGGAGATGAGGTACCTTAAATCCAAGGGCATAAGGGAGCTTTTTGTGAAAGACGCGACGTTCAATACAAGCATAACGAGGACAAAAGACTTTTTGAGAAAGATGATAGCGGAGAATTTCGGCTTTACATGGTCCTGCTCCCAGGTCGTGCATAACGTGGATGAGGAGCTGCTCAACCTTATGAAGCAGGCAGGATGCCATACAATCCTTTTTGGAGTGGAATCCGGCAGCGGGAAAATTCTGAAGGACATGCACAAGCACAGCACCCCGGAAAAGAACCTTAAGACATTTGAAATATGCGACAAGCTCAAGATGAGGACAATGGGGCATTTCATACTTGGATTTCCAACTGATACAGAAGAGACAATAGAGGAGACAATAGCCTTTGCGAAGAAGATAAAGGCCACTTTTGCTTCATTCAACCTGTATGTCCCAAGGGTAGGCTCAAATACAAGAGAGCAGGTTTTAGGGACAAAGGATATTATCGATGATGTATCGATGCTTGACAGCTCAGGAGCAGACATAAAATCATACTGTGCTGTACCCACAGAAGACCTTATGAAGCTAAGGAAAAAGGCATATGTAAGCTTCTATACCGACCCGAGGCAGATGGTGAGGATACTAAGCTCGGTCAGGAGCCCTACTGAATCTATTGTACTCGCCAAGAATTTTGTTAAGATATTTACTAAATACTGATTCTTATACAAAATTCAGGATTCATTATTTTTCAATTTTCTCCGCAACTCTAGTCGCTCGTGTGAATTGTGAGCGAGTTCGAAAAAACGAGCTCACTCGCATCTCACTGCTGTCTAGCACACGCTCGCCTCGCGGTTCTATTTCACAAATAAATGGATTTACAAAAAATCAGAATAAAACTAAAAACTTTATAAATCGGGCAGTGTTTGCATCCTAAGATTCTATATGGACTTGGGGATAAAAGGGAAAAAGGTTCTGGTGACCGGAGCGAGCAGCGGATTGGGAAGGCTTATTGCGACCGAGTTTGCAAAGGAAGGCTGCCTGGTATCTGCCATAGCAAGGCGCGAGAAAGAGCTAAAAGAGCTTGTCAAGGAAATAGGCGGGGAGAAAAAAGGGCACTCTTTTTACACAGCCGACCTTATGGAGAAAAATGCCCCGGCAAAAGCCGTCAAGGAGCTTTCTAAAAAAGGAAATTTTGAGATAGTTGTGCATAATCTTGGAGGCACATTGGAGGTCAAGGACCCCTTGGCCAGCGCAGACGACTGGCACAGGGTATGGAAATTCAATGTCGGCATCTCCATAGAGATAAACAACCTAGTAATACCCTCAATGCAGAAAAACAAATGGGGCAGGATAGTGAACATATCCTCAATATCCGCAGAATCCCTCAGGGGCTCGGCTGCTTATGCAGCGGCAAAAGCGTACCTTAATGCATACACAAAAACACTGGGAAGGGCAGTCGCAAAAGACGGGATTGTGGTTTCTGCATTAATGCCCGGAGCTATTTACACCAAAGGAGGGCATTGGGATGAAAACACCGGGAAAAATGCGAAAGACAAAGAAGCTTTCTTCAAAAAGAAAAGCGATTTTCTCAGGCACCATCATGCCATCGGAAGATTGGGAAATCCGGAGGAAATAGCCCCTTTTGTCCTGTTCATGGCATCAAAGCACGTCACTTTTGCCAACGGATCAGTCATTCCTGCTGATGGCGGCACTATGTAAAGCCGAGGCAAGATGAATATAAAATATCCTTTAAACTTTAAGGCTGCTGTTCTTGAAGGCCATAACAAGCCCCTTGCTGTCGATACAGTCACGTTTGAGGGGCCGCTGCAAAAAGGCCAGGTACTGGTAAAGATCCATTACAGCGGAATCTGCGGAAAGCAGATAGAGGAGATACAGGGAACAAAGCCTGACCCTTTCCTGCCGCACATGCTTGGCCACGAGGGAAGCGGAATTGTTGTTGACACAGGGCCTGGAGTGAAAAAGGTCTCTAAAGGAGATCATGTGGTGCTTCATTGGCTTAAAGGCAGCGGCATAGATGCTTCCACGCCTCTATATTCAAGGAAAGGAAAAAGAGTAAATGCGGGATGGATAACAACTTTCAATGAATACGGGGTAATTTCCGAGAACAGGATAACCCCAATACCAAAAGACACTGACCTCAGGATTGCATGCCTGCTTGGCTGCGCTGTAACCACAGGAATCGGGGTTGTGCTGAACGAGGCAAAATTAAAAGAAAATGAATCCATAGCCATATTCGGCTGCGGAGGCGTCGGCCTGAATGCAATACAAGGGGCAAAGCTCAGCAAAGGATATCCAATAATAGCCGTGGATAAAAATCCCGGGAACCTGGCTATTGCAAAGAAATTCGGCGCAACACACTTTCTTATTTCAGATTCCAAAATCATTGAGGAAATAAGGAAAATAACCGGCAGTAAAGGCGCAAAATATGTCATTATCGCTTTAGGGAATCCAAAAGCCGTTGAAACAGCTGTGGAAGCGAGCTCAATTCCCGGAACTGTGTATTTTGTCGGGGTGCCTCCTGCAGGCTCCAAAATAACTATAGACCCTTTTAAGATACATATGCTGAGAAAGCTTGTAGGATCATGCGGAGGCGCAACTTTTCCTGATGAGCACATACCATCATATCTGGGCCTCTATAAAAAAGGAGACCTGAAGCTTGATGAATTAGTGTCATTGGAAGTGACCCTTGACAATATAAACCAGGGCATAAATAAAATGAGCTCAGGCATTAACGGAAGATGCATAGTCAGCATGAATCACAGCACAAGATGAAAATAAAAATTCAGCAAATTCTTGTTGTTATATACTTTATTTTAATTTTTGCAATCTTAAAGATATTCAATGTCTATTCCGTGCTTTTTTTTATCGCAGTATTGCTGATAGACCACTTCACCCAATTAAGGCAGGGAATAAAGAACCTGCTTTATTTTTTAAGCGCAGTATCTGCTGTAACACCCTTGCTTTTCATATTCCTGGTTTACCTGCCTTTTGCAGTCTTTTCCTTACTGCTGAAGGAAAGAAATTTTATCAGGGATTATCTTATAGGGTTTGCCGTATCTTATATCCCTGCAATCCTGATTTATCTTGTTTCAACTTATTTTTCCATCAAGCTTAATGTGCCATTGCTGATCTTTATTTTCTACCTTCCTGCTGTACTTGCTATAATCGCATTGAAGAAAAAATCCTTAGATGCTTTTGACATGGATTCCAAGGATTTTTTTTATGCCTTGGCTGCATTCTTCTTTACAGTTATCGTGGCTATAAACATACTGAGCGATACAAATTTATTCATGGCAAACGGAAGCAGGGAATTCTACAGGACAGAGCTTGCAGTGCAGGGCCTTGAAAAGCAGGGGATACTGCCGCTATACGACCCGGGCATGGGGAACGGAGAGGCAAGTTTCTTGTGGGTAACGCCTGCTTTTGCGGTGCATTCTGCCTTATCCGTCTTATTTCTGGATTTTAACAGCGACATATTTTCCTATAATTTGCGTTCTTTATTCATGCTCTTCCTTTTTGTGCTGTCATTGTACGTGCTTTTCAATTCAATAATGAGGGACAGGTCAAACCTAAGCATATTGGCCATGACCGCAGCCGGACTTTTGACAGGGCTTAATTTTGTTGTTTTGCAGTACCTGGAAAGCATCAAGGGCTTTTCTGCATATCCTATAGCCACTTTATTGCTGAGCTTAATCCTTCTTAACCCGAAAAGATTCGGGCACTTTGCCGCTATAATGTATCTTGCTGCATTAACTCCATTGATACACCCTTCTTTTGGCGTTGCAGCAAACGTATTGGCATTCAGCCTGTTTTTAATCACAAAAAGATATTACATAAAGGACAGGGAAGAAATAAGGAATTTTTTAAGCTGGCTGCCAAAAAACAAATTCAAGCTTTTAGCGCTGATAGTATTTATTTCCCTAATCCCCATTTTCTACCTTTCAGCCGGCTTCATTTTCAAGGATTTTTTCAAAGAATCAGCAACCCCTGAACTGGATTTTGCCAGCATCAAGCATACTGCAGCAAATTTCTGGGACAGCTACAGATTTAACGAGCTTTCTTTCCTGTCCACAAATTATCCTGATGCAAGCAGGATAGATGACCATAAGTTCGGATTTCTTCTGTCTTTTTTCGGGATTTTTTCACTCATTATATTGCTTGTAATGTTTAAGCTCAAATACCTGGAAAATTTCAGGTCACTTGCATTTGCATATATTCTTCATCTTATCCTGCTGTCCATTGTAGTAATTTACGGCGGCTTTATCGGAGGATTTTTTTACACACCATGGCTTTACCTGCTGGTTTTATTGGGAGCTTCAATCTTTGCATTAATCTCAATAATCCCGAACAAATATGCAAAATTAACCCTGATACTAATTGTTTTTGCCGGATTCCTGCACACAATACCTGCTGCAAGCCTTAATGTTTCAAATATTCATGGAGAGCAGTTTATGTCCGGAAACATATACTCGAGTGAACTTGATTTTATCAGGCAATTGCCTATTGACGGCAGGATAATATCTTATGGGCTTTTTGACAGCGTTACTGATTACGGAATAAGCCATCTGACAGGGAGATATGCGGCAAGAAGCGAGCATATAGGCTTCCACATTGAGAGAACTCCTTATGCAAAAATCCATGACCAAAACTCTTTTGGGGAGCCTTCCAGGATAATAGACAAATCTGGAGTTACGCTCTCCAATTATTTGAAGGCTGCAGGCTATAGATATGTATTCCTGAATGCACAGCATCCTATTGGAAATTATGTCCTTTCCCAGATTTATCCGGATTACTCTTATCCAATATACCAGAACGGGCCTTTGATAGTTTTTGCAATCAATGGCTCAAACTATGCGGAGAAAGCTGACTTAGTGCAAAATATCGATGAAGATGAAAAAATTTATACCCTGGAAGAGGGCTATAAGTACACTACAATCAGCAAACATTATGATTTTAATGTCAATAATATTGATTTTACAGAAAATCCAAAAGAACCGGAGCCTTTGTCCTGGCAGAGGACTTCAAATGAGAAAGTAATGATTTCAGGGGATTTTAATGATAATGAGTGGGTTGTTTTCAAGGAAATGTACATTTCAAGATGGAAAGCTTACATGGATGGGAAAGAAATTCCAGTATATACAAACAACCACGAAATGCTGCTGATAAGAACTGCAAAAGGAAGCTCAATACAGCTTGAGTACGGCTTATTGCCGGCTGAAAAATTCGTAGGAGCCGCTTCTTTGGCAGGAGCCCTTGGCATGCTTGCATTCTTTTTATTCCTGCTGAAAAAAGAGATTAAATCCTGAATTTTGGCATGAAATAGCAATTCCTAAACCTGTCTTTGGAAAATGCCTCAAACTTCATTTTTTTAGGGTCAAAGCCAAAAAGCTCATAGCCTCTTTTTGATAAGAACCTCCATATATCCTTAAAATTGCTTTCATTGTATTCTATCATAAAATAAGGAGAATATTTTTTAATTGTTTTCCTGCATCCCAGAAGGGCGTCCAGCTCTGCGCCTTCAATGTCAATCTTTATTATGTCAGGAGACAATTTAAGGTCGTCAATCATTATTGTCTCGCATTCCGTTTCCTTATACCTGAAATTATTTGCAATCCTCTTGCCAAAATGCCACATCATGCGCTTTTTTACTGTTTCAAGGCTTGTTCCTGCGGCAGTATGCATCGCATAAAAGCCGTAGACAGGAGTATACAGCTTCAGTCTTTTTCCCCTTTCCTTTCCCACAGCCTTTATAACATATGTGAGATTGGGAATTTTTGACTTTATCTTTTCAAGCCTTTTTTTATGGATTGAGCTGGCTTCAACAGAAAATATGTCCCAGTCCTTCCTTAGCTTATGGAAAGACAATATGCTTCTCCCGTCATTCGCGCCTATGTCAAGAAAAAGGCCTTTCTTTTTATCTGACAATCTGCAAAAGCCGTAATATTCATTGTCATGGGGCAATAATACTGGAAGCTTTATCATAAATTCAGCGAGGCAAATTGTATAAGGGTGCCTTTCAAGGATATATTTGACAGCTCCTCTGACCCTGTTTACCAATCCCGAAGCCATGATGCATTTGGGGATGCGCCTAATATATAAAAATAGCAGTTTTTACCTGCATTTAGGTTAATCATCAGAGAAACCTTTAAAAAATGCCAACAAATAGCTTCAGCCAAGGGTGGTTAAAACCGACAAGGCAAAAGATTATGTAAATGAATTTATTGAAACACTGAAATCAGCGGATTTAAGCGAGCTAAACAAAATCATAGATATTCTCGAAGATGCCCGCAGGAAAGGGAAGCAGATATTTGTCATGGGCAACGGCGGCTCTGCATCCATAGCATCGCATTTTGCGACTGACCTTGGAAAAGGTACTGTAAAGGATTTTAATGATGATAATGAGAAGAGGTTCAGGATAATTTCGCTTGCAGACAATATTCCATTAATGACCGCTTATTCCAATGATTTGGGCTATGAGCATGTTTTCTCGGAGCAGCTGAAGAACCTTGTGCAGGAAGGAGATATTGTCATTGGCATAAGCTCCAGCGGCAAATCCAGGAATGTAATAAACGCAATAAATTTGGCAAAAAAGATGAAAGCCAAAACAATCGGGCTAGTGGGCTTTGACGGCGGCCAATTAAAAAATATGGTAGATTTTAAAATTTTGGTAAAGAAGAATGATTATGGAATGGTAGAGGATGCACATTCAATGATACAGCATCTGATATGCTCTATTCTAAAAGAGAGAATCAAAAGTTGATTATATGTGAGTTTTTGAGTCACAAAGACTTTAATAATCCAACTTAGTCTCTATTAAGGTAAAATAACTCTTAGTAACCTTTATTAACATGATTTAGTTATGGTCTTATATGAGAATAAAAATTTTAGCATTCTTAACATTACTAATAATACCATTAGTTTATGCAGAAACCTATGAAGAATTAAATAAAAAATTTGATAAAGCCGTTCAGGAAGCAAATTATAGTTTGGTTATAATTCTTGGAAAAGAAATTCTAAAGGAAGATACCAAGGATATTGAATTGATATACCATTATGGAAAAATGGGTGACGCTTTTATTGCATTAGGAAATCCTGATGACCCAATATATGATCTCACCAATTCTTTGGAATATTATGGAAAAGCAGAACAATTAATTAATAATTCCAATAATGAAAAAGGTTTAATCCAAGAATTTTTTGTAAGTTTTTATTGGAATTATGGTGTTGCATTACTTCTAAATAAGTCTTATCATAATTCTGAACAAAAATTACTAAAGGCATATAATATTAGTAAAGAATTAAATATAGTTGATTACCAAATTCAGGTACTTACGAATCTAGGTAGATTGTATAGTATAATTGGAGAGTTTAATAAAACAATTTGGACAATTGATGAAAGAGAAAAACTAGGTGCAGAAGTTAAGAATAAAGAATTCATAATGGGATTTGCTAAAGCAATCTTAGATAAAGAATCTAAAATTGATTTTAAGGAAATTTGGGATATAATGCCTTATAATTCAAGCCATTATTCTGTTAAAATTCAGTTGAATATTGACAATAAATATCACTTTGATTTTTTATCTCCTATAATGGACTGGTCTTTCCATTTATTTAACCCTGATTTTAATTATGAATACAAAGAAAACAATATCGAAGGGGAAGGCAATCCAACATTTTTTAATATGATTTTGTTTAGTGGTACAGATATTAAAAAAACTAATCTTATTGAACGTATATTTCCCTATCCTCAACAAGGGATGAAGTTGATTAACAATAAAACAAAACAAGCCAATATCACATTCTTGTATCAAAAAGAAGATTTAAATATATTTGCAAGTAGAAATACTGTTTTAGTTAAGGGTCTAAAAGTAAATTATGAAAAATTAATTAATATCTACACTAATGATGAAATTTTCTCTGAATTTCCATCACAACGATGGATATACGAAGACCATTATGTAATGTATTTCAATAAAAATTTAATTGGCATTAATCCAAATGATTTAGTGGTGTTTTCACATAGTATAATTTCGTATTTTCCTTACATAGATAAAGAAGATTCTTTTGGAACAATATTTGGTTTAAAAAAACCTCTTTTTAAAAGGATATGGTTAAACGAGGAAATTAATCTAAATAAAGTTAATGAAAATCGTATTATTGGATTGATAACTCATAAAGAAAGATTAGATTTTCAGAATAAAGATGCATTAAAATATATTGGAGTTCGCTTATTTTTTGTTGGAGATAATATCGGAGATATATCTATAGAACCAGTAGACGGAATTCCCATTAAAGGTCCTATTTCAGCAACACTGAATGAATATAATCCTCAATATCAAGAAAATCAAGCTTATATATCAAATAAGGAAGGTGAAACAAGGTATTTATTTTTCTGGATAAATACTTCTAAGAAAGAAGTTGAATTAGAGATTAATTATCCTATTGAATTAAGTAAATATATTGAGCAAATTAATGAATATACATGGAGACTAGAATACCAAAATATATTTTATCCAGGATTGTTTCCTTTATACTATAGGCAGTATTCATTCATTCTTCCAGAAGATTACCGAGTCTTAAGTAGTTCATCAAAAACACAAATAAATCAAAATATTGTTACATTCAATTTCGCAGAAGATTTTAAGTTAAGAGAACAAATTTCATTTATTTTTAAAGATTTAAATTTGGAACAAAAATTCATTGAAAAGAATGTATCCGATATACAAACAACAACTTGGATTTTAACTTCTCTTTTTATTCTTGTTTTATCATTCATACATTATAAATATAAAAGAAAACGGATTTTTTTGACTTTCTTAACTATACCTTTATCTTTTTTGATATTATCAATTTTAGATTTAACAAAATACATTCCTTTTGTTGTTAGAGTTAGATACTACTATATAGGACTTTTTTTATTATTATCCTATGGGCTAGTTTCTTATTGTTTTTATAAAATTAATACTACAAATGCAGAATCTTAGTAATTTAATATCATAAGTTAACTAAATCCTTAGCCTGCCTGACTAAATTTTCCGTTGTGATTCCGTATTTTTCCAGCAGGTATTCCTGGCTGCCATAGCCGTCGGGAAAAACATCAGGAATCCCGATTATTTTTGTTTTAACCATAATATCTGCCTGGGATAGGCACTCCACAACAGCGCTTCCCAAGCCGCATTTGACATTATGCTCCTCTATTGTTATTATCCCTTTAACATTTTTGGCAGCTTTAATTAAAGCTTCCTCATCAAGCGGCTTTATTGTATGCATATGAAGAACTGTAGCATTTATCCCTTCTTTTTCCAGTGTTTTAGATGCTTCCAAGGCAAATTTAAGGGTAATTCCTGTAGTCACTATCAAAACATCGTTACCTTTCCTCATCTCTATCGCTTTGCCGATTTTGAAAGAAAATTTATCCGAGGAAACAATGGGATCATTGCCTTTGGCCAGCCTGATGTATATAGGCCCGTTATAATCAACTGTCTGAGGCATCAGCCTTTTCATTTCATCAGCATCTGCCACTGCAACTATGGTCATGTTAGGAATGCATCTTAAGATCCCGATATCGTCTATCGCAAGATGCGTGGGGCCTAGCGGCGCATAGACAACACCTGCACCATTAGCTATCAGCCTCACTTTTGCATTATGCAGGCAGCAGTCCAGGACAATCTGCTCGAAGCATCTCCTTGTGATGAATGTCGCTATGGTATTGACATAAGGAATTTTGCCTTCCAAAGCCAGGCCTGCTGCCATGCCGATGAGAGCCTGCTCATTGACGCCTTCCATCAGAAACCTTTCAGGAAAATCCCTCTTGAATTCCTTTAGAGTTTCAGTCCCTAGATCAGAGCCTATGAAAAAAATATCCTTGTTTTTCTTTGCCAGCTCATAGATCATGTCCAATACTGCTTTTCTCATATTCCCTCTTTAAGGAGCTTTATCTCCTCATCTGAAAGCCTGCTCTTGTGATGCCATCCAAAATTCTTTTCTATAGCCCTTATGCCTTTTCCTTTTACTGTATTGGCTATTATCACGCTGGGCTTGTTTTTCTCAATCGGCAGGGAAGAGAATACTGCTTTCAGCTCTTTGATATCATGGCCATCTGCTTCTTTTACAGCCCAGCCAAAACTTTTCCACTTATCCGCAAACGGCTCCAATTCCTGAACTTCGTGAGTTGTACCGTAAGTCAGCTGCTTGTTGTAATCCACAATGACAGCAAGGTTGTCCAGCTTATGCTTCGAGGCTAACATGGCTGCTTCCCATATGCTTCCCTCGCATGATTCCCCGTCTCCTATAACCACGAAAATCCTGTGAGAAGATTTTTCAAATTTCCCGCTGATTGCCATTCCAACCCCGACAGGGAGGCCATGCCCCAGGCTTCCTGTAGACAACTCTACACCTGGAATCTTATGCTCCGGATGCCCTCCTAACAGCCCATCAGGCAGGCAGAACCTGTTCAATTCTTCTTTCGGGAAAAATCCCTTGTCTGCCAGCAGGGCATAAAGAGCAAGACAGCCATGCCCCTTGCTCAGGATAAACCTATCCCTGGTATTAAGCTTCGGATTTTTTGGGTCGTATTTCAAAATATCATCGTACAAGACCCTTAAAACCTCCAGGATAGAGAAAGCAGAAGGTATATGCCCGCGCCTGCTGCTATTGACGACAGCATCTATGACTTCTTTTCTTAGCTTTATCGACCTTTCATCCATCTTATTCCAGCCCATACGGGAAATCATTATAATTTTTATTGATTTGGTCAAGCAGGCTTTTGGCCTTTGACAACTGCTCAGCTTTGGCTTCCTCTTTTAATAATTTTCCAGAGGCAAAAGCCCTTCTGCTCAAATGCTCGTCCAAAAACTCATTAAGCATTATCAGGCACCATTTGAGTCCAAACAGGGGAAATACTATCTTTAGCCTGCTTTTAAGCTCTTTGTCTTTGGAGAAATAAGAAACCATATCCCTGACAAATTTTTCTTTGAATTCATGGGTCATGCTCATATTCGGATGCAGAACAAAGTCAGATATTGCCTTGGCAGGGTCGTCCCATCCAAAATATTCAAAATCAAGAAAAATTATCCTTCCATTTTTTCTTATAGAATTATGGAACCCGAAATCCGAAGGGCTTAGGGTCCTGTTTTCCTCTTCCAGCAGCTTTCCGTATCCTATGCCATTTTTTTCCGATTCTTTCCTGCTCCATCCAATAATTTTGATTAATGCTTCGTGAAACCGGCCAAGAAATTCGTGAAGCTCTTTATCATCAACAGTCTTAAGCCTGTCGTACCTTGACTCGAGATTATCTGCTATCTCTTTGATTGAAAAGCAGGCCTCAGAGGCTCTTGGGAAATTTTTGCTTTCTTTTTTTGCTTTCAGCCTGTCTAATCTTTTTAGGAATTCAATTGCATAATCCAAATCCTCCTCTTTTATTTTGCTGCTGTCTACAGCATTTCCCTCTATGAACTCATAAATTGCAAAATTGCTGTCTTTTTCCATCTTAATAGGCTGGGGCACACATTCAACTTTGTTGTCCCTCAGGAATTTCAGGCTGCTGAATTCAGTCTCAAGCCTGTCCCTTTTGTCCATCTCATGGGAGAAATAAGCTTTCAGGATGAATCTTGAATCCCGGCAATTTATTATATGCACCCTGCTGTTTTTTCCCTGCTTTATATTTTCAATGGAAACAACTTTTTTCCCCAGCAATTTTGAGATTAAAGGAAGCTTTCCATCCAATACCTGCCAATTTTCACCAAAAAAATATTCATTTATATCACTCCAACTGCCGAACCTGCCCACTCCGCTTAAATGCGGATGCTGGTCATGAGAGTCGTACAGTATCTTCTTTACTTCTTTTGGGAAAGAACTTTCGCTGAAAGTCTCCTCAAGGTCGTCTATGTAATGAGTGCATCCTAGCTTTTTTATTCTATTTATCTTATCTTCCCTTGTCGGCTCAAAGAAAACATCTGACTTGGAAATTCCGAGCCCGTCTTCCCTGAAAAAGCTGTTTCTTTCCATCCAGCCCATGGCAGCATACCTTAGATTCGTTTTTGTTTTGTCGTAATCCGCAAATTCAGTCTTATGGCTTATGATATAGGCTTTTATGTTCTTTTCATTGCAATTCCTGAAGAAGTCCCTTACCCCGCTGATCAAATTTGCCTCATTCATCCTTTGGCCATAAGCAGCTGCCTGCAGGAGCTGCCATTTTTCTTCGCCATTCTCCAGCTTTCTTATGGAATCCCTTATGGATTTCTTGCTTTTCCTGGCATCCCGGCTGATGAATCCTTTTTCCAGAGCTACCTTATGCATCAGGGCATCGTAGCTTACAATAGTGTTGTCGAAGTCCACCCCTATGGCCAAATTCATAGCTGCATGTATTCCACCTAATTTTATTAAGGTTTCGCTGTGGGCAGCACCAGGGAACGTAAAAATCTTTATAAACAATCCATTTATCCAAGAGCCCTAATTAAGATGAAAAAAGCCATAGTAACCGGGGGTGCGGGATTTGTAGGCAGCCACATGGCAGAGCATCTGCTGGACAAAGGTTTTTCAGTTGTATCTATAGATGACATGTCCAACGGGCAATACGACAACGTCAAAATTTTCGAAGACAATCCGAATTATAAATTCCATAAGATAGACCTTTCCAAGGAATTTGATGATGCCCTTTTTGACGGGGCTGATTACGTGTTCCACATGGCGGCCCTGGCAGACATAGTTCCATCTGTAAAGAATCCATTAAAATACCATAATGCCAATGTCAATTCAACAATTAGGGTATTGGAAGCAGGCAGAAAGCACAACATCAAAAAATTTGTCTTTAGCGGCTCCTCAACATCATACGGAATTCCTGATAAATACCCTACAGCTGAAGAAGCAGAAATAAGGCCATTGTACCCTTATGCGTTTACAAAGCATATTGCCGAGGAGTATGTGCTTTTCTGGGGGAAACTATATAAGCTGCCTGTAATATCTTTAAGGTACTTCAACATTTTTGGGACAAGGGCAAGGTCAAACGACACTTACGGCGCTGTCTTCAAGGTCTTTCTCTCGCAGAAGCTCAATAACAAGCCGCTTACCATAGTTGGAGACGGAAAACAGACAAGAGATTTTACTTACGTGACTGATATTGCAAGAGCAAATCTTATGGCAGCCGAATCTGAAATAAAAGATGAGATTATAAATATCGGAACCGGAAAGCCACAGTCAATAAATTATCTTGCGAAGCTGATAGGCGGCCCTACTGTAAGCGTGCCAAAGAGACCAGGGGAGCCGGACTCAACCCATGCAGACATCACCAAGGCAAAAAAGCTGCTCAAATGGGAGCCGAAAGTATCCTTTGAGGAAGGGGTCAGGATAATGCTTGATAATATAGATTACTGGGAAAAAACGCGAGTTTGGGATGAGAAGTCTATTGCAGAGGCAACGAAAGAATGGTTCCATTATCTTAAATAACAAAAATGCCAAAAGAGACATCAATAAAAAATAAAATAACGAATGCCAATACGGTTTCCAAACAGGTTCACGAATGTTTGATTATGCTAAAGAGGATATATAATTAATATTTAAAATTTTTATAATAATTCAATCCCGGCACTTTGCCTTCAGAAAAAGATAGAGCAAAATGCAGGGAATTATTAAACAAAATTTCAATGAATAATGATATAAAGTATGCATAAAATAATGACAACGCAAATGGTTGAGAGGTCAATTAATAAGTAATCGTCATTGTTAAAAAATCTTTATTTGAAAAAATGAAATCTGTATTGGTAACCGGCGGAGCGGGCTATGTGGGATCTTCTTTAGTTCCAATCTTATTGAAAAAGGGCTATAAAGTCACTGTGCTGGACACGTTTTGGTTCTGGGATTCCGTCAAGGAATATGAGGAAGCTTTAGGCATAAAAAATAATCCAAATCTCAGAATTATTAAAGGGGATTTAAGGAACAAAGAAGATGTGAAAGCTTCATTGAAAGATGCCAATAGCGTAATACACCTGGCCTGCGTCTCCAATGATCCAAGCTCCGAGCTTGATCCAACTTTCACCCATTCTGTCAATTACAGCGGGCAGATAAACCTCATAGACCTGTCCAAGGATATGGGGGTAAAAAACTTTGTATATGCGTCTACAAGCAGCGTCTATGGCATAAAGCAGGAGCAGAATGTGACAGAAGAGCTTGAGCTTGAGCCGCTGACACAGTACTCGCGGCTTAAAGTGGAAACAGAGCATTACCTGCTGCACAGGCTGGAAGGGGATTTCAAGGGGGTTGTAATAAGGCCTTCAACAGTATGCGGCTATTCCCCAAGGCAGAGGCTGGATGTGGTTGTAAATATCATCACGAATCTTGCAATAAACAAGCATAAAATCACCGTTTTTGGAGGCACGCAGCTGAGGCCAAATATCCACATCAAGGATATGGTGAGGCTGTATGAGCTGCTTTTAGAAACTCCTGCAGACAAGATTAACGGGAAAATCTATAATGCTGGCTATGAGAACCTAAAAGTTTTGGAGATAGCCAAGCTTGTAAAAGAGGTTGTAGGGAATGTGGAAGTTGAAATCCAGGAGTCAAACGACCTAAGGTCGTATCATGTCTGCTCTGACAAAATAAAGAATGAGCTGGGGTTTGAGGCCAAGCACAGCGTAAAGGAGGCAATTACAGACCTTAAGAAATCATTTGAAAATGGCCTAATAAAAGATATAGATGACGACAGGTATTACAACGTGAAAAGGATGAAAAATATAATTGCAAGCCACAATACATGGAAAAAATCAGCCGAAACCCCTGAAACTCATTAAATTTAAAAATCAAAATTAATTCCCTCTTAAAATGGAAAAGGCAGAAATCATAAGAAGGATAAAAGACCAGTGCTCAATCGGGCAGATAAGGGAAATAATATCCAAATTCAAGGGCATAAAGACCCTGGTAATCGGAGAGGCTATTATTGACGAGTACCATTTTGCGTCTTCAAAGGGAAGGGCAACAAAAGACCCGATCTTGTCAGTGGACTATATAAACCATGAAGTGTATGCCGGAGGAATCCTCGCGATTGCGAACCACGTAAGCAATTTTGTGGATAATCTGACTGTAGTCACGCTGATAGGGGACAAGGAAGACAGGAAAGATTTCATATCAAGGTCCTTAAACAAGAACATTGCCCTGAAGGCATTTGTAAAGGAAAACTCGCCTACGATAATAAAAAAAAGGTACCTGGATGCCCAGCGCAATACAAAACTTTTCAAGGTTGAACACATAAACGACAGCCCAATAAATGAAGCATTGGAGGGGGAAATTGTAAGTTTCCTGGAGCTAGAGTTGCCAAAATACGACCTTGTGATAGTTGGGGATTTTGGGCACGGGTTTATAACGGAAAGAATAATCAAAGTCCTTGAGGAAAAATCCAAATTTCTCGCTGTCAATGCCCAGTGCAACAGCGCCAATCTTGGCTATAATTTTGTTACAAAATACAACAGGGCTGATTTCCTTACCATGGACAATCAGGAACTATGGTATGCAGTATCAGACAGATTCAGCGAAGTGCCTGTCCTCATTAACAAGCTGCATAAAAAAAAGAATTTTAACAGGTTTTTAGTCACGCTGAGCAAAAGCGGCTCGGTATATTTTGACAACGGAAATCAAATTTTCTTTCCCGCGTTTGTCATGAACCCCAGGGATACCGTTGGAGCCGGAGATGCTGTTTTTTCACTTACATCCCTGTTTGCTTATACCGGCAATAATGACATGATACCTTTCATAGCCAATTGCGCAGGAGGCATTGCCGTCAGCTACATGGGCAATAAGGAATTCATAACCAAAGAGAAATTGATTGATTTTATAGAGCACGTCTATAACGGAGACCTAAAAATCCGCTAGAGCCTGTCGAATTCTTCCTTCAACTCCCGGTAATCCTTTCCTGCAGCATCTATGAACCCGGCATTTATATTTTTGGCAAGCTCAAGGTCGTCCTTGCTGTTCCCTATGATTATAATTTTATCAAACCCGTCTTTTTTCATATTCAATTCTTTAAGAGCCCTGTAAACCATACCGGGATTAGGCTTCCTCTCTGTAGTATCTTTTATAAATTCCGGCACGAATTTGGTATTTTTCATGGCATTTGCGTATCTAATGTCCACATGAGGGCAGTACTGCCAATTATCAATTTCAATTCCTTTTTTATTCAATAATGCGGAAATGTGCCGGTTTATTGTGTCTACCATGGCGCTGCTGAAATAGCCCCTTGCAATACCTTGCTGGTTGGAAACTACAACCATTACAGCGTCATTTTTTGCTTTTATGTATGAAAGAAGATTAGCAACATCCTGGTTTAGCTTTACTTTTTCTTTCCAGCTTTCCTCTTTTCCCAAATAGCTTACATGCTCTATTAAAGTCCCGTCCCTGTCTATGGCCAATAAAATTTTTTTTCTTACTGAATTTTTTATGATGTGATTGACTATTTCCGTGGTTGACAGCTTTTCATCAGAGGTGTAAAGAATTTTTCCTCCAACAGATTTTATGACCTCTCTTTCCTCGGTTATTCCCGGGGTGCTCTTGCCTGCAAAGTCAGGGCCTTTGATATAATAAGACGGCTTTAGCTTTTTGATCACTTCCGTGGCCTTCTCGAAATCGCTTATGACAGCATAATCAGCATACTTCAAGGACGCAACAGAATAAGCCCTCAACGCATCAGGAAAAACCGGCCTTCCGGCGCCTTTTCTCAAACTTACAAATCTGTCGGATGTTACGGAAACAAAAAGGCAGTCGCACAGCTTGGATGCGGATTCCAGGTGCTTGATATGGCCGGGATGCATAAGATCGAAGGCGCCATGGCACAGGCCAACTGCCTTGCCTGCTGATTTTAATTTTGCTATTATCCTCGCTGCTTCAGCCATGCCTACAATCTTATCCGACTTGTAGCTATCTAATCTTGCTTTGATCATTTTATTTGGTATATTCTAAATATAAATTTATAACAAAAACATTATAATCCAAATATTAAATTTTCTTATCTAATCAACGAAACGGTACTTTATGAGATAATAAAGGGCCTTGAGGCCATCCACCCATGTTATTTTCTTCCCTTCGCTGAATTTCCTTCCCATGAAATCTATTGGAATTTCCTTTATCCTGTAGCCCCTTTTCAGGATTTTTGATGTTATCTCGGGCTCAAAATCAAACCTTCTGGCCTTTAGCTTCATTCCTTCAATAACTTCTTTCCTGAAAACCTTGTAGCCGGTCTCCATGTCAGTTATCCTTGCGCCGTATAAAACATTAGTCATGACTGTCAGGAAAACATTCCCGAAATAATGCAATTTATACATATTCTTCAGATTTTTCCTTATTGACTCCAGCCTTGAGCCATAAACCACTTTAGCCTCATTTTTAATTATCGGCTTCAATAATCCAGGATATTCTTTAGGGCTGTATTCAAGGTCTGCATCCTGTATAAGCATTATATCCCCGGCAGCATGCTGCAATCCAGTCCTTATAGCAGCGCCTTTTCCCATGTTTTTTCTGTGGAAGAATATCTTTATTCCTTTGCTTTTTATTCTTGACAATATTTCCCTTGTCCTGTCTTGGGAAAAATCATCAACTACTATAATCTCCTTTGTTATTTTGCCAATTCTTTGGCTTTTTACCTTATTGATTACCTTTAATATTGTCTTTTCCTCGTTGTATGCCGGGATTATTATGGACAGTTTCATTTATGTTTTAGAATGATAGGTGATTTAAAAAGCTGTCTGTTCTAACTTTTCTATTATTTGTACTTTTCCACGATTTTGCGTATGAAACTGGTTGTTGAGTAGCCCTTCACTTCAGGAATCAAAACAACTTTGCCATTATTCTTTTCCACAATCTCTTTTTCAATAATTTTTTCAATTTTATAATCCCCGCCTTTGACATGAATGTTTGGCTTTATCACATCAAGAATTTTTACAGGGTTTTCCTCAGAAAAAATTGTGACATAATCAACACACTGTAATGCTGCAAGGGCTTCTGCCCTGTCGCTTTCATTGTTTAAAGGCCTTCTTGGATCTTTTATTTTCTTTACCGAGCTGTCTGAGTTTACTGCCACTATTAAAGCATCTCCAAGCTTTTTGGCCTGCTGCAGATACCTTATGTGGCCGATGTGAAGAATGTCAAAGACGCCATTTGTTGTTACAATTTTTTTGTTTTCTTTTTTTAGGGTTTTGACTATTACCTTTAATTCGCTGATTGTTTTTATTTTACTTTTTGACATTTTAAGCTTATGTACTTTTACCCAATTATTTGTTTTGTCATTATTTGATATTCAATCTTTATCTTCTTTGGGCAATAAAAAATATCTTTTAATAATAATTCCCGGGTATTAATTTTTATTTAATTTTAATTATGAATTTATATATTATTTCAAATATCATAGAAATCCAAAGGATTTCTAGGATGCCAAAAATCTTTGATTTTTGTGCATAATCAAATTGTTGTGAGCTTATTTGTGAACAGTATTGGCATTTTTATTGTTATGGTTTATTATGAATTCTGCTGCCTGCAAAAAATCCCGGGCAATGAAATCCGGCTTTATGTTTTTTTCCTTCAGCTCATTGAGGCGCTTTTTTCCCTGGCCCGTCAGCATATAAACCGTCCTGCAGCCTGAATTTTTCCCCATTTCAGCATCAATGGGCTTGTCCCCTATAACCCAGGAGCCCTTTACATCTATCTTAAATTCTTTTGCAGCCTCTTTTATGTATTTTACGCTTGGCTTCCTGCAATCGCAGATTTGTTCAGGAGCATGCGGGCAAAAATATATTTTTTTTATTTCTATCCTGCTTTTTTTAAGCTCTTCAATCAGCTTTTTGTTGAATTTGTGCATATCCTCTTCCGTATGGATGCCCCTTCCAATGCCGGACTGGTTTGTAATAATGATGAAAATGAACTCTTTTGAAAGCAATTTGAGGCCATTAATGACGCCGGGTATTATCTTCAAATCTTCCAGCTTAAATGCATAGCCTATATCCTCGGTTATTGTACCATCCCTGTCCAAAAAGCAGGCCTTAACCATTTTCTATGCTCTTCTTTAACTCGTCAATGCTTACGGTTGAAGTGCCGACTTTTCCAACAACGATTCCGGCCGCATAATTCGCGATTACTGCGGATTCTTCAAGAGATGCCCCTGACGCCAAAGCCAGGGTAAGTGCAGCAACTGAGGTGTCTCCTGCCCCTATTATGTCATAAACCTCTTTTGCAAATGTAGGTATGTGCGTTATTCTGCCGTTCTTCTCGAACAAAGACATCCCCTTTTCGCCCCTTGTTATCAGTATGTTGCTGTCCAAGTCCTTGAGCAATCTGTTTCCCAGGCTTTCGACATCTTCCCTTGCGTTCCCTTCCTCCTGGATTCCTGCCATGCTATGGGCTTCTGAATGATTGGGAGTAATTAAATCCACATTCCTGTAGAATTCCTTGTTCTTCGGCTTGGGGTCAACAACTATGCTTTTGCTGTTTTCTTTGCACAATTCCTTTAGCTTTTCCATCAATGCTCTTGTTACAACGCCCTTTGCGTAATCAGAAACAATCACAGCATCTACACTCTTTATCCTGCCCTTTAAAAAATCAAGAATCTTGTTTTCTGTTGCTTTGCCGACATACCCTTTCTTTTCGTAGTCAAACCTCAAAAGCTGCTGGCTTTTCCCGAAAACCCTCACTTTCCTTATTGTCCTCTTGCTTTCATCAACAATCAGGCCGCTGACATCTATGCCTCTTTTTTTCAATTCCTCAACAAGCTCATCTTTTGTCGTGTCATTCCCCACAATGCCGACCATTATCACTTTTGAGCCCAAAGCTGCTATGTTGTTTGCGACATTTGCCGCTCCGCCAGGGGAATAGCTTTCATCAGTCACTTCAACAATCTGCACAGGAGCCTCTGGACTTATCCTTTCAACATCCCCCCAGATGTACTTGTCAAGCATTACATCGCCTATTACAAGGATATTCTTATTTTTGAAATTGCCGATAATTTTTATCAGATCCTGCATTTTTTCACCAGCCATTTTTATCAAGCCATTTCATATAATCCCTGATGCCTTCCTTTAATTCCCATTTTGCCCTGAAGCCTATAAGCTTTTCTGCCTTTTTGGTATCTGCCTGCGTATCTGCCTGGTAGGTTTTTGGGTCGTAAGGCATGTCAAAGTATTCAGGCTCAAAATCAGTTTTTAAAATACCATTCAATATTTTTATTAATTCATTAAAATCAGTTGCGATGCCTGTTCCGACATTGACAATGCAGCTTTTTTTTGCATTTGCGGCTTTTATCGTCGCATCGACAGCATCCTTGACATAAATATGGTCTCGCTTCTGCTCCCCGAACTTAAAAATCCTGGGATTTTTCCCTGATCTTATCTGCTTTGCCAGATGGTAGACCATTGAAGCCGGCCTTCCCTTGAATTTTTCCCTTGGGCCGAAGACATTAAAGTACCTTAAGCCGACAATGTTCATTTTTTCAAATAATTTTTCTGCCATCCTGTCGATTTCTAATTTGGATTTTCCGTATGCGCTCAATATTTCTTTTTCCTGGTCTTCCCGCATGGGGACTTTTCCGTTTCCGTATAATCCTGCAGTAGAGGCATAGACTAATTTCGCATTATTTTTCTGAGCCAATTTTATCATGTTTTTAAAACCATTAATGTTTTTATTGTAAGTTTCCTCATCATCAGGGTAACGGGGATCTGTTATAGCAGCCTGATGGAATATCACATCAAATTTTCCATCAATCATAAAATCCTTATCAGAGACATCAGCCTCAATTATTTTTCCATTAAAGCCCTTTAAATTATCCTTATTCCCGGATAGAAAATTGTCAACTGCCGTGACTTCATTCCCTAATTTCTCCAATTCTAATGCCAGATTAGAGCCTATGAATCCTGCTCCTCCGGTTACAAGACATTTCATTCTCCCAGCCCCAGCCTGTCCAAATCAACCTTTCCTGACAGCTCATCCCTGTATGAGTCAGAATCTTCATGATGCGTTGAGAATTCCATTATTTCGCTGTTTTCCAGGCCAGTGAAGCGGTGCTTTGCGCCAGGAGGTATCCATACTGAATCATTGGGAAGCATTACCTGCTTTTTCATGCCTATCTCAATCAAAACTTTTCCCTTCAGCACATAGAAAGTCTCGTCCTTCTTTTTATGGTGGTGCATTGAGCATCTAAATCCTTTTTTTAGGATAAGCTTTTTTCCGCAATAATCTCTATTTACAATCCACTCTTCAGAACCCCAAACTTTTGGTACAATCTTATGCTCTGTCATTTTAATCTATTAAGTATGACTAGTTCATACCTAATAATATATAAAGTTTTCGGTCAGTGTAAACCGAAAAATATAAAAAGTATGACTAATTACTACTATTTCATACCATGTCCAAACCTAAGATCGCTATTAGCCTTGATAAGAACCTGCTTAACCTTGTAGACAGCAAGGTAGACGGCAATGTGATAAGATCAAGGAGCCAGGCAGTAGAGTTTTTCCTCAGAAGAGGACTGCAGGGGCAGTCAGTCAATACCGCGGTTTTGCTAATCAAGGGAGAGCACCAGAAAAATATGCTCAAGAGGCTGAAGGGAAAGACACTTATAAAAACCCAACTGGATTTTTTCAATAAATACGGAATCAGCAATGTTTTCATTGTAACCCAGCACACCAAGGACATAAATCTTCTGTTAAACGAAATATCCGGCTCTGATATCAATGTCGAAATTGCAGAGACCGACGCAAGAGGAAATGCGCAGGCCCTGCTGGCAATCAAGGACAAGGTAAAAAACAGTTTTATTGCGATGTCAGGCGATATCTACAACAATTTTGACCTGCTTAAAATGATCAAAAAGCACATAGAGATTGATAAATTGGCAACTATGGGGCTTATGACAAGGGAAAAAATTACAGGATACGGAACAGCAATACTTGACGGGGACCTTATTGTGGACTTCCAGGAGAAGCCGAAGCAAAGCTCGACAAACATAGTAAATGCCGGAATCTATATCTTCAAGCCCGAAGTCTTCGAGCTTTTTGAGAATGTCAGCAGCCTGGAAAAAGACCTGTTTTCAAAACTGGCAAGAATGAAGCAATTAGCGGGATTTTTTACTTACGGGGAATATGAGCATTTGGGGTGATTATTTCCTGGCTTATTGATGATGTTTGGTCTGATACGTCTGTTCCTCTTTATAGGAAAAAGAAAGATTTATATAAACAATTAACAGAGTAACTAGTTATGCCAGAAACGGTAACTATCCCAAAAGAAGAGTATAAAAGATTAAAGAAAAAAGAAGAGATAGATACTGAACTATTAGGAGATATAGCAAAAGGCATAAAAGACGTTCTTACTGGAAAGATAAAGGAAGTTTAAATCCCTTTTAATATCCGCTCTAACTCTTCCATATAAACATCGAGGTTTGCTTTTATCAGATCTATGACTTTCTGCTGGGCTTTTTTATCTGTTATTGTTATAAGAAAAATAACTTGATGATTTTCATATACCAGAAAAATCAGCCTTTTGCCGTCAAACTTCTTTTCCCTAAAAAACTTATAACCAAGAGGCTTCCCATCGTAAGGGCTTTTCTTTAGCTCCTGCTCAATGCCACTTACCCTCTTTTGTTCTTTAGGGGTTAATTTGCTAAGTTTCTTCTCGTACCAGTCTGCCCTGAATGCACGAAACATAATTTGTTATAAGAATGCCTGTTTAAAAAGTTATTTGAAAAAGCCTTTTCTTTTCACTGTTTTTTCTAACGGCAATCTGGTTGTCAAACAAAAAGAACTTTACGTACCATGAATTAATAACCTTCTTTACAATTTCTTTTACAGTCCTCTAAAAACGTCAGAAATATCACCTAACAATTTTTCCATAAATTTTACAAGTTTGGATTCAGGAAAAAATTTTTGAAGTAAAACTTTTGCTAATGCCAAGATTAAGATAATCGTAGAAACGACCACAAAAATAATTAAAAATGGACCTGTATTTTTTAGAAATAAGACTTCATAAAAGGAATAAACTATAAATAAAAGTAGAATTAATAATATCATAAACAAATTAAAACTATAAAATCTCCTTTTTTTAGATTTTTTAATCTTCATCATTTTTATCTCCTTTTCCCTTTTCCATAATCTTTTCGGCTGCTTGGATGACATCCTGAACCTGTATCTTCCTGACGCAAGCATTCTCAAAGCCATTTTTGCATCTTCCAACCTGGCCCTTATGGACATTTATGCAAGGCTTGCCGGTTTCTTTCCTTATAGAGATATTTTTTTTACCGAAAGGAGCGAATCTAATAGGCAGATTGCATCCAAACAATCCAATTGTCCTGACTCCCTGGGCAGCAGCAACATGCATAGGCCCGGCATCATTGCCAACAAATAACTTACAGAGCGTAATAAGATAAAACATTTCCCTTATGCTTGTCTTTCCTGCTAAATTAAGGGAATTATCCTTGTTTTTCATAAGTTTTTGAGTTTCATCAACTAACCTTTCTTCTTCCTTATTCCCAATAAAAATTATTTTTGCCTTATGCTTTTCAATCAAATAATCCGCTACTGCTGCAAACCTTTCCCTGGGCCATATCCTTTCCCTTACAGATTCAGCAGCGCCAATACCAAAGCCGACAATAAAATCCTTTTTTCCAATATTATGATTTTTCAATAAGCTATCAATCTTTTTCTTATCCTTGTCTGAATAATTCAGTTTTTCCAGATTTTTTACTTTTTTATCGATTCCCAACGGCTTCAGCAAGTCCATGAATGTCTGGGAAACATGCTGCGAGTCATTATAAGGCACTTTTTTCGTGTATAATTTTGACCTTATGCCGTGGCTATAACCGATCCTTTCTTTCCCTGTAAAAAATGCAATTATAGCCGATATATTGAGGTACTCTTCCATGTCAATTACCAAATCATATCTTTTCCAATTTTTTAAAATAAAAAATAAAATAGAAAAAGGGTTTAATTTTATTATTCTTATATTATTGAGATTTCTTTTATTATAAAAAATATCATTTACCCTGCCTGTTGTTAAAACATCAATATTGGCATTTTTGTATTTCTGCCTAAGCTCTCTAATTGAGGGCAATGACAGGACAGTCTCTCCAAGGCCCCACAGCTGGATCAGCAGAATTTTTTTGCAGCCGGATTTTTTGATTTTTGAAGGAAAAAAAGACAGGATTAGGCAAATGAACGAGCCAACATACCTGTCCAGAAACTTAATAAGGTTGACAGATGCCATTTATTTTTTCTTAAGCGCGACTTGCCTTACGACTTCCTCAAGCTTCTTCTGGTTTTTCCTGACTATGGTATAGGTGTACACAGTAATAAAAATCAGGAAAAGGAAGCCTGCAATTATGAAGAAATCAAGGGTTCTCGCAATGCTCAATGTGGAAAGAAGCGGGTCAAGAAACTGGGGAAACAGTGTTATAACAACAAACAGGGCCCAGAATACAAACCAGAAGCTGTACTCCTTTATTGTAAACTCTTTCCTCTTATAATGCAGGAAAGTATAGTACATCATAAAAAAGCCGAACAGGATTCCTAAAATCTGTATGCCCAGTATCTTTGCCATTTTGCTTATAGATTATTCAATTTCCACAACAATAAATTAAAAACTATTTTTATGCCGTCCAGGACTGTGGTGCCCTTGTACTTGTCTGAATAAATTGTCTCTATCGGCACTTCAGCATAAGAAAGCCTGTATTTTCCTATTTTGGCAATCATCTCGCTTTCCATGCTGTAGTCAGATGCTTTCCACCTTAATTTTTTGTAAGCATCCGAGGTAAAGGCCCTGTATCCACACTGTGAATCCCTGATTTTTACTCCGTATAAAAACCTTATTGTTTTGTTTATGAACCAGTTTCCAAACCTCAGGATAGACGGCATGTTTCTGTTCAGTTTCCTGTAGCCAATAATCACATCATGGCTTTTGACAGCTTCCACAAACTTCGGGATTTCTTTCGGATCGTGCTGGGCGTCGGCATCTATCGCAACTATTACACCAGCATTGTTCTTTACCGCATAATCGCAGCCGGTCTTTAATGCAGCGCCTTTCCCCAGGTTTACCAAATGCCTTAATACGACAGCACCGGCTTTTTTGGCTTCCCGGGCTGTCTTGTCTTTGCTTCCGTCGTCAACAACCACTACATGGTCCACATATTTTTTTGCCTCGCTCACTACACTAAATGTATATTTTTCTTCGTTGCGTGCAGGTATTACGGCAAATACTTTCTTTTTCATGGTCATGCTAATGCTGAAGAATATAAAAATTATTGGGTGTTTCCAGAATCATTTGCGGCTGAATCAGGCACGCTATCACCGGCTTCTTCTGCCTGGATTGCCTGTTTTTCCGCCTCAGGAACCTGAACAGATTCTATGACATTTTTTTCTTTCCCTTCCCAGTCAACTTTCCATACTATTATCCTGTTCCCAAAGATGCTTCTTTCATCGCTGAATTTCTTGAAATATCTTAAGCCGATGCCGTCCTGATAGAACAGCCTTGTGAACATTGATGCTGTAAGGTCGGAGTCCATGGCAACAGCGCTGTAGCTTTCCCCGTCTTTTACCAAGGCAATCCCAATCTGCCTGCCGCTGCCCAATGGGATAGTGGATTCATCGTATTGCTTTACTGTTATCCCGTCTTCTCCGGGAAAAGATATCTTGTGGGGGTGCAGCCTTCCGGAAGTTGTCTCTGCATAGGCCTCGTGGGCTTTTGGGTTGACTACCAAAGGTATGCCCCCTATGCTGCAGCCAAATGTTTCATTGCCTGTTCCTGAGCAGCCTGCTGCGCCTGCAAAGCCGGGCCAAGGAGCAATCCAGCTGTTGGCCTGTTCGGAATTTGTTATCGACTGTACCTCATAATATAAGTTTTCTGCATCCTTGCCGGAATAGTTCCTTTCCTGGAGGAATTTGACGCTCTTTTCCGGATTTCCCTCATATTCCTTCTTCTTCAAGGTGTTGTAAATCAATGCCCTTTCAAAATCCCAGCTGCCAAAATGAGCCCATACGCCGCTTTTTCCCACCATGTCCTCGGAGGTTATGAAATAATCTTCCGGAGGCTGGCAATGAGTCTGCGAGAGTATTTTTTCAGCCTCTTCATCGCTGAATTTTTCCTTCAGGATATTCTTGGCTTTTTCCTTATTTTCAACAATTATCCCGTTAAGCAGGGAAACGGTTTTTGCCCCGTCGTTTAATTTAGTGTTTACGCTTTCAAATGCGGCTGAGCCTCCGCTGCAGTCAAGCATCCTTAAAATCCCGACAGCAGCATCCTCGTCATCTGTCAGCAGAACCTTGCCTATCCAATATGCCTGCGGCGAGTTCTGGCTGGTCCCGTCGAATGTGACCCTTCTGTCTGTCCAAAACTTGAACCAGTGGCCAAAATCCCACCATGAATTTACTATTGCATCCGGCTTTGAGTCGGATTTTATTTTTTCCAATGAGTCCTTCCATGCGTCATTGAAGTCCGTGATGCTGTTTCTTGCAGTATTCTGGGCTGATATGTACGGAGGCACCAACAGCAGCATCAAAACAACCATAACGGTGATTTTAGACACTGCCTTGTTTACGTTCAATCCCCTGGAAATCCAGGCTGATAAAAGCCTGTAGGCCTCTCCAAGCGCAATGCCAAAACCTATGGCAAATGCAGGAACCAATAAAAGAGTGAACCTGACGCCTTTGGTGCTTGCAAAAATGGTTGCAACAAACCAAAAAATCAGCAAAATTGCATATTTTATATCAATCTCCAGATCCGATTCCCAAAGCGCAATTAAAATCCTTATTGCAATCGGTATGATTATCAAAGCCAGAAAAATGTTCAGGTTTTCTATCTTGAGCAGGAAGATAATGACATACCAGGCCAAAGTCCCCAGCAAAAACCATAACTTCTCGTGCTTTCTTCTCGTTATGGTAAGTGTGATGCCTATCAGGGCAATCAGGAAAAAGAACTCTTCTCCAAGGCCAACCTGGTTTATCACATTATTCAGGGAAGCAGGGTTCTGCTCGGCTACTGTCGTAAATACATTGGGCCATATCGTCGTTATGCCGACTTCCTTGAGCTTGGCAAATCCTGCCGGATTCTCATAGAACTGCTGGAAATGGCTGTAATTTACAAACAAAGTCACGCTTAATGCCGACACCGCAAAAAATACTGCAAAGAAGATTACTGAATTTTTTATTGCCTTTTGCTTCAGGAATCCTGTAAAGCTTGCCATCAATTCTTTCCTGTGGACATAGCTGTAATAAATCATGTACAGAAAAGCAGAAGCTATTACAAAATCAAAAATGTACCACCAGCCGCCCCAGGTGAAGCTGAACAGCCCAACCACTATGCCGCCTGTAATGCCAAGCATTATGTTGCTTCTCAGCCTATTGGCTTCCAGGGCCTCTATAAAAATCCAGACTATAAGGAGGGGAAACAAAATATTGTAGCCGTCAGTGTCTGATATGCCTCCCATTGTCCTGACAAGGAAGGATGGATGGATTGCAACTATGACTGCAGCTATAAAGCCCCCAAAATTACCGGCAATTTTTCTTGTTATGAAAAATGCGGGTATCACAGACAAAGCCGATATCAGGATTGGCGAAAAAAATGAAACTGCTGCAAGGCTCAAATCCCTGTTGAAGAAGCTGAGGAACTTGTACAGGTAAGCCACAAAATAGGCATGGAACATATCAACAGGCACAGGCCTTCCGACAGGTGCAAGCATGCGGTTGTCCCATGGAACATTATTCCTTATCTCATCTCCAGGATGGCCGTTATCCAGGACATTCTGCGAATGCCTCATCCAAAAATAAGGGTCTATTGTCGACAGGTAAACCAGGCCGGAATCGTCCTGCAGCTTCGACTTAAAAAAATTTGAAGTTGCTGCAATCTGCTGGTCAATCTGGGCTTTCTGCTGCTGCAGGACTTTCTGCAGCTCATTTTCAACCAAAGCGTTCCTGTTCTGGTCAGGAAGATTGGGATATTGCTGGCTTATCTGGCCGCTTATTTGTGACCTTAGGCTGTTAATTACAGAGTCAGCAGCCCACTGGTCTGTTACAGTAATGTAAGCAGGCTGCACCCTCAGGAAAATAGAAAGGAAAATCGGTATAATCAGCAATAACAGGACCCTGTGCTTTATGAAAAAACCCTTTATCCTGCTTAAATCGACAGAAATGTCATCCTCTGATTTTTCCCTGCCTTCTTTTTTGAAAATGTTCCTGATGTTTTTTAGCTTTGAAAAATCCAGCGAAATCTCGTCATCATCTTTTTTTTCCTGCGCTGCTTCAGCTGCATGATGCACATGCCTGTGCTCTTTTTCTTCGTGAGTTTCTGTTTTTTTTGACTTGAATATATTCTTTATTTTTGAGAAATCTATATCTATTTCATCTTCTTCTTTTTTTTCCTGCGTTTCAATAGCATGGTTCTCTTTTTCCTTGTCTTCAGCTTCCAGAGTTTTGTTTACTTCCGGCTTCCCCTCCTTTTTTTTCCTGAAGAGATTCTTTATTTTTGACAGGTCGATAGAAATCTCATCGTCATCTTTTTTGCCTTCCATAAAATTTCATCCCTGAGTGTTCAAGGTGATATTAAAAACCTTTTGATTTGGCGATATTACAGCCAATGCCAATAAAAAACAATAAGAATTCAAATATCAAAAAACTAAAAATAACTATTAAAACAAGAATTTTGAAAATTTCAGGAATCTCGGCTCTTTTAGCAATAAATTAATGACCAAAGGTATTGGCTGGTCGCGGTCGTATTTTTTCAGGGTATTTTTTATCCTTTCCTGATTCATTAAGCTTAGCAAATAATCATAATCATTGTCAGAAAACCTGTTCAACGTGTTTCTTATCTTCAAATGCAATGCCAATTCCTTTCCGGCTTTCCTTTTTTTGAACTCCCTGTTGTAATCTTTTTCATTGATGATGCAGTAACATAGGACTTCTGCAGCCTTTAAGGACGGTATAATGCCTCCTCCGGTTGTTGCCTTAACCTGCGTTGCAGCATCCCCGATAAGGTAAACATTTTCTTTTTGTATAATCTTTTTTGGGTCGTATAGCGGAAAAATGCCTGATTCCCAGCACAAGATTTCTTTTTTACCTGCTCTTTTTTCAAGGAATTTATAGAATAACTCTTTTGCATTTTCAAATGCGCCTAAGCCCAATCTTGCAGTATTCTCGCTTTCAGGAACAACCCAGCCGAAAAAATAAGGGAAATCATTATTAGAGAAATATGTTTCAAATGCACTTATATCAGTTTTTAATTTTACTTTTGCCTGCATTCCTATGTAAAACCTTTTTATTGGCTCTAAACCGGCAGCTTTTCCGACTGCAGAACTTGGACCATCGGCTCCGATAATATAATCCGCTATAAGCTCTTTTGTCCGGTTATTATTTTTATCTTTTATTTTGATTGAGTGTTTTCCATTGAAACCAATAAACTGATGATTTGCCAATATCTTTACCCCTTCATCCTGGGCTTTGTAAGCAAGAAATTCATCAAACTTATTGCGCCACATCACTATTTCGTCTGTTTTGGCTTCTATCCTGTTATTTTTTGAGATAACAATGACTTTGGAGCATTTATTTGCAATTACATTATCCGGAATATCAAAAAATTTTTTTATTGAAGCCGTGACTATGCCTGTGCACTGGACAGGGCTCCCTATTTTTTCATGCTCTTCTATTAAGGTTACTTCTTTTCCTTGTTTAGCCAATAAATATGCAAGATAGCTTCCTGCAGGCCCTGCGCCTATTATTGATATCATGAATTCCAGAAACTGAATATAATATAAAAATATAATGCAATAGAATATGTATTCATTTTAAAATAGTAACAAAAACGAAAGGTTTAAATATCGGCTTTTATTTTCCCTTAAACTAATTAACAATTTTTAAAACAAAACGATGGGGGTAAGGTAAAATGAGATTTGGAAAAAACGCATTAATTTCTGCTCTAGCCGGTATAAGCGGTATGACGGCCGTTGGAATAACAACTCTTGCGCAAGATGCAAAAACTCTAGATGACAAATGCAACGGAACAGTAAGCATATCTTCTTTTGCAGGCGGGGTTGGAGATGCTGCTATGCATTTTATTCTAAATCAGTCTGGCTTGACAACAACAGAAGTTGCAAAGGATGCTGGTGTTAATGACGATATAACTCTTATTGCTGACAAATACATGGATGTTAAATTAGGGCCCAAATCACCAAAAGTAGTCCAATTAGGATTTATTCCTGACAAAGACGGAAAAGTTTTTTCTTCTGGGCAAGTAGCAATGGGAGTCAGGGTTCCCAAAGATACAAAGCTTAAATGGGTGGCTTATGACCGTGCACCAGATGCAAATGGAGTATCCAAAGCAATTGATATAGTATTGCCTTCATCAAATGACCAATTATTGCTATATCTTAATCAAATTAGCCCTGCTTACGCTGCAAAAGTTTTGGCCAGATTTGGAGGAAACATAAAGGATTGCAACTTGAACCTTGAAAGGCCACTAGTTAATGATTTTATAGGGTCTAAGTATAAAGACAGAATTGAAGCTGATAGAAAAGCCCAAATTGAACTTGCAAAATCAGGAGTCTTGCCTGGAACCTATGGGCAAACCGTGGCTTCTCAGGACGCCCTTACAAGGCTAAGCAAACTTGTAACAGAAGGGGTTGGAACATCTATGTATGCTGAAGCAGTTAAACAGCACAACATAAAATTTGTATCTGCACCTGACTACCAAGCAGAAAGGGCAAAGTCAGGAGACAAATCTCCAGTGGAGTTGGCTGCAGGACCAAGGAAAGGGGACGATGTGACCGCACCTGGATTTTCTATTGGATTTAATTATACTTATAGGGGCGAACAGAGAAACCTTAACGTCAATGAGCCCGACAACTACCAAATCAGGTTTATTAGAACTCCTGAACAATTGAAAGCAACCATAGGCGATAATGAATTTAAGCATGTTGTTGACAAGACACAATCTGAGAGAAGGCTTTACCCTGCCGGAAGCAATAATACTTGGAACGGGCCTTTGATGCACGTCATGTTAGCATCTGAAGGTTCGCGTTTGGCACACCAATTGTTTGCAGACGGCAATCTGGAAGTCAGCTATAAGGGACTTGTGGTTAGCCCCCATAATGACCTGTCAAACCTTAACAAATTTTTTGAACCCAGCTACAGGACATTAGGGAGCATCACTTTCCAGAGAATTGATCCGGTACGGAAGAACTAATTTATCTTTGGAGATGACCAATATGACTCAAGCTGGAAAACTAAAAAGTATGTTGGCAGCTGCAGGAATGGCTGCTATGGCAGCATTGCCTTCTCAAACTGATGCAGCGTCATTGAATGATTATTTCGGCTTCTTGAGGGTAGAAGTAGGCACCGAAGCAGGAGATGCGGTGCAAACGCCTAATGTGCCGCAGCTTACGCAAAGCCAGTTAGAAGCTGCAATAAAATCTATAACAGATCAGGATCCTGCTGAGTTTGCAGCCCAAAATAACGGCAAGTACATTGCTTTAACACCAGAACAGGCCCAGAATTATTTTAAGGGATTAGGGCTTAAGCAGAGCAGACAGGTAATGACTCTTCCCCAGAATGACAATGGCCTTACGCAGAGAGTCATTAGCGGCGAATGGAATGACGGAAAGGTAAAAGGCGGACCGGATTCTTTAGATTCAAACATGGAGTTTCTGACAGGATATGGCGGCAAAAAAGTAGGGGCATTATTAACTATTTATAGGAAAGGTGACCAGCTCATGTTCCCGGTTACCGGGACAAGGGACAGGCCCTACCAAAATGGGACCCAGGAGGTTTCAGGTCCCATGGGGGATTTAACCAGGAGAGAAGTTGAGTTGATAGGAGACCTTACTGGAAAACAAAAAGAAGTTCAAGAATATTTGGCAGGAGAAAAAGACAAATTAACTTTCAACAAAGACGAGTCCTACAAAATACTTACAGGATTGGCAGCAGAGACTGTTTATAGGCTGCACAACTTCCAACTAAACCAACTTGATCCTGTAACTGGGGAGATCAGAGCGCATAAGATAAACAGCAATTTCGCAACAATAACCCAAGTTAAGCGAGGCTTTGACGGCAAGGTTGAAATTGAGCCGGAAGGCAGCAAGTATAGGGTTCCTGTCGCGATGACTGGAAAGCCGCAGTATATATCCAACGGAGAAGCAAAAAAAATGACATTGGGGGCCCCTAAAAAATGATAGTAGCAGGCCTTAGAAAATTGTCATTTATATCTTTTCTTTTAGTCTTGATAATAGGAATGCTTTCCGCTGGAGTAGCAGCCTTTGGAGGCGGTGACGGAGGCGGTGACGGAGGAGCCGGCGGAGGCGACGGAGGCGGTGGAGGCGGTGACGGAGGCTGGGGCGCCGGAGACCCAGGAAACCCCGGAGGCTCAGGAGACCCAGGAAACCCCGGAGGCTCAGGAGACCCAGGAAACCCCGGAGGCTCAGGAGACCCAGGAAACCCCGGAGGATCTGGACCGGCACCTAGCGAACCAGCTCCAGCACCTGAACCAGCACCAGCACCACAGCCTACAGAACCAACAGGACCAACAGCACCGCCTGGAGGCAACGATGGCAATGGCGGGGATGCTGTACCAGAAGCTCCACCAGTAGTGGTAGTTGTAAACACAGCCCCAACATTAAGCATCCCAGACCAGGCAGTAAATGAAGATGCAGGCATTTTGGACAATTTAGTTGGCTTATTCAATCATGTTGTTGATGATTTTACATCTGCAGCTAACATGGCATTCAGCTTTGTTGCGCAGACCAATGCCAATATAATATCGTGCTCATTGGACTCTAATAGATTTATAGATTGCATAACTCAAAGCAACCAATTTGGATTCTCTGATATAACTGTAAGCGCGACTGATGAAAGCGGGCTGACAAGTATGGACACTTTCAGGGTAAACGTCAATGCAGTAAATGACGCCCCTACAGTGGATATAACCCAGCCAGGCAGCAAAGTAACAGAAGACGAGGCATTTGATTTTTCCGCTACAGCAAGCGATGTTGAAGGGAGCGCCTTGACATTCACGCTTGATTTTGGCGACGGTACTTCTATAGTGGCGGGAAATGTGGTTAACGGGAAAATAGAAACAACACACACATATACTGAGGAAGGAACTTATACTATAACCGTGACAGTTTCCGACGGAAGCTTGACAGGCTCTGACTCCAAGACTGTAAAAACAGAGGAGCCAGCCACATCAGACATACACAATATAATATACATAGGGGGCATTGCCTTTGGCAACGAATTCCCGAGGCCCGGAGACGAATTGGACGTATTTGTAAGGTTTGAAAACCAGGGCCAGGAAGACCTGAATGATGTCAGGCTGACAGCTATAATCCAGGATTTGGGAATAAGAAGCCCGACAGTAAAGGAAGAAGTCAACGACGGCCAGGAAGCATCAAACGCCTTGACGCTGGAAATCCCGGAAAATGCAAAAGCAGGAAGGTACTGGGTTGAGGTCGTGATTGACATCGACGGCGACAGAAGGATAAAGTACAGGCCGATAGATATAATCTGAGCCAATAGTTATAATATAAGCAATAAATTAATCAAAATATTTATATATAAGTTGTTATAACTATATAATAGTTATTAAGTGTATCTACTGGGATATGCTAAACAAACGAAAAGTTTAAATATGAGGCGCGTTTTATCCGCTAATATTTTACTGTAAAAACATAAAACGATGGGGGTAATGCAAAAATGATAAAAAAGCTTTTGAGTTTATTGACACTATTTATAGTCGGTGTTTTGATGAGCACTGCGGCTTTTGCAGCAGTGTCCATAGAGCAGGTTAAGCTGGACGGAGACACCATAACCGAAAGTTCCACCAATTTTATTCTTGATGTTCAGAGAGGAGATACCATGGACGTTAAGGTCATGGTAAAAGCCACTGAGGACCATGATGATGTTGAGGTAGAGGCTGTTTTAAGGGGAATAGACAGCAATGACAAGGTAGAGGATATATCAGAAACATTTGACATGAAATCAGGCGTTACATACACAAAGAAATTATCACTCCCATTGGTAGCAAAGATGGATCAGGACAGGTACAAGCTGAGAGTAAGGGTTTCAGACAGGGACTCAGCAACTGTTGAAAAAACATATGAACTGGAAGTTGACACAAAAAGGCATGATGTAGAGATAAGGGATGTTGTACTTTCACCAAATACAGAGGTAAAGGCCGGAAGGGCTTTGCTTGCGACAGTAAGGCTAAGAAACATAGGAGAGCAGGATGAGGACGGAGTCAAGGTTGTTGTAAGCATACCAGAACTTGGAGTTTCAGCAGCTGACTTTGTTGACGAACTTGAGAGAGAAGATGATAATGACGACCAGGCAACAACCGAAGAAATGTTCCTAAGGATACCAGAAGATGCCGAAACAGGCAAATACACTGTAAGAGTCGAAGCATGGTTTGACGATGGCGACAAGAAGAATGTAAAAGAAACAACAATATATGTTTTGGGAGATGAAAAAGCCGCAAAAGCACAGGAAAAGACAGTAATTGCTGTAGCAGTTGACAAGCAGTCAGCATCCCAGGGCACAGAAGCCGGCTATCCTATAACTTTAACAAATGCAGGCTCAGAATCAAAGACATACACAATAGCAGCTGACGGAGCTGCATGGGCAACATTCAGGGTAGCACCATCAAACGTTATGGTAATAGGAGCTGGAGAGAGCAAGGCTTTTACAGTTTTTGTGAAAGCAAATGACAATGCACCAGTCGGCCAGCAGACGTTTATGGTAACAGTAAGCAGCAACGACAAAGTGCTGAAGCAGCTGCCTTTGAGCGTAGACGTGCAGAAAGCAGACGGAGCTTCTCAGCTTAAGCGCGGCCTGGAAGTCGGCCTGGTAGTATTGGTAATACTGCTTGTAGTAATCGGGCTGATAATCGGCTTCAGCAAGCTTAGAGGAGACAACGAAGGAGAGGAAAAAGACGAGAAAACCTATTACTAGGTTTTTCTTTTAATTTTTTATTTTTCTAATTTTTATCTTTATTTTTGCTTTATCTCAGCAGGGATATTATGACAAAAATGACAGCTAAAAAGGCGGTGCTAAGCCTATTCACATTCTTACTGCTGGTTTTTTTAGCTAATGCTGCCAATGCGCAGGAGGATTTTACAGCTGCAACACTGCCTTCCGTGGAATTATGCCCGTGCTCCAACCAGGGCTATGCTGTTACAGTGCAGAATACAGGCTCTGTGGCAAGCTCCTATGCCGTGGTTGCAAGCGGAGATGCTGCAGGATGGGTAACATTTAACCCCAATAGGTTTGTTTTAAATCCAAGTCAGAGCGGGAATTTTTTCGCTTATGTAAACTCTGTGTGCAACATAAAAGGCAGTTACAATCTGGAAATTCTTATAACAACCAATAACGGCCTGACAAAGGCCATCAAGCAGACTTTGAAAATAAGCGAATGCTATGACTATTCTCTGCAGGAGGGAAATGCTGTTGACACAGCCGAAGAAGTGGCTTATGCGCAGCATCAGGGGACATACAATTTATGCACAGACGAGAAAAAATCAATACCTATTTTGATAACAAACAGCGAGAATTTCGCGAATGAGTACAGTTTTTTTCTTGATGCGCCGGAATGGGCAGGCCTGAATGTCGGCAAGGCAAGGCTGGATGCGAAGCAATCGGGAATATTTCTCATCAATTATGATTCTTCCGGGATATTGGGCAAATTTGACTTTAACCTGGCAGCGATAAGCTCGCTTGGAAAGGTGCAAAGAAAAAAGAGCATAGAAGCCGATGTCGAAAAATGCTATGATTTGGAAGCAACCCCTGAAAAAAAGGAAGATACGATATGCAGCGGAGAACAAACAATAATCAATGTTGAAATAAAAAACTCAGGGGCAATAAAACAGCGCATTTCGGTTGAGGCTGATGGCGCAGAGTGGGCAGGATTCGGGAACAGCACAAATTTTGATATCGGCAAGGATGAAATAAAAAATGCGGCATTAATCTTAAGCCCCAAAGAGGATGCCTCCGGAAAATTTGCAATAGCAGTTTCTGCAATACCCGACAATAAAACCGCTTTTACTGCTCCTGCTGCAATAAATGTGGATGTCATCAATAAGGCAGCTTGCTATGAGGCAGGCATAAGCACAAAAGCAGCAGTTACGAACCTTTACAAAGAGGATTTCTTTTTTGCCAAAATCACAAACAACGGCATCAAGAAAGCAGTCTATAGCGCAAGGCTCGAAGGGCCATCATGGGCCGGCATAGAGCCCCAAACCCTGGAATTAAATCCCGGGCAGACCGGAAATCTGAATGTAAGAATAAATCCATCAAGCGACATCGAGCCTAATGCTTACGGCGTTAAAATTATTTTGGAGAGCAATGGCGCAATATATTCAAAAGACATTGATATAAAATTAAGAAAAGAAACCGAGCTTGAGAAAAATCTTAAGGCAGGATTGAAGGCATACCAGTATTATCTGTATCTTTCGGTTTTAATAATAATTTTGATTTTGGTTTTTATAAAGCCAATAATAAGAACGAAAAATAAGATAAAAATCCGATACGAAAAATACAGGATAAGAAGAGAGAGGCTAAAGGAATTAAAGCTTGCAAGGGAAAAAAAGCGGGAAGAAAAGGAAAAACAAAGAAGGCAAGAAGAGAAAGCAAGGGAAAGGCAGATCAAAAAGGAAGCACGAAAAACCAAAAGGAAAGAAAATCAATTTTTTAAAAAACACAAGGCATGGGCTTATTCCATTATTGCCTTAATTATCCTGGTTTTTGCAGGCCATTATTTTAAATTATATAATCTCAAATATACAAACATATACCTCAGGAACATTTTTGTTGGCTATTTATACTACATACTAATAGGAATAGGCATAGCTGCTGTTTTGTTTTTGCTGGCTCTGTTATATAATTATCTCGGAAAAAGAAAAAAGAAAGCAAAGAAACCAGCAAAAGAAAAAATAAAAACCGGGGAGAAAAAAGCGGAAAAAAAGATAAAAAAGGAGAAGAGATGGTATAATAAGCCGGCATATATCGGCATTATCCTGGCTTTATTGATTGCCCTAATCACTTCTGCCGCTTATTTCGGCCTGCTCAAGCAGGCAAAGGATTTTGTTGTACTGTACTCTTATTATTTCGGCCTTGGCATTATCATCCTCATCATAATAATAGGCATCCTGAGCTTCTACAAGCCTGCAATCAAGCTGTTTAAAGAATAAGAAAGTGGGGACGTAGGGATTTTCTCCTGCTTTTGCAGATTTGAACCCTAATCAGCCGCTATCGCCATACTAATCTCATTGTCTTGTGACTAGTTTTTCCAGATACTGGAGGCGGCGATAATAGCCAGGTTGTACGGATTTCTCCTTTATACGACGTCCCCATCTAGACTAAAGTATTTATAGTCGTTATTTAAAGATTATTGTTTTTTATTTTAGAATAAAAGCACTTTCCAAGCCTTCAAAATGCTTATCACCGGAAATTAAAGTTGCATTATTCAAAACAGCAGAGCAGTAAATTAGGCTATCCACGGTGTGCAGATTATGCTTGAGCGATAAATCAGCAGCGTTATTACATATATTATCATTTAATTCTATCAGAACGCTTCTTGCTTTTATGAAATTTAGGAATTCTTTAATTTTTGACTCTTTAGCATTTTTAACCAGCATTTTTCTCTTGATTTCAAAAATTGACAACACGGAAGTCATCAGCAAATGGTTTCCGCCTTCTATGAATTTTTTGCTTAAATCATTTTCCGCCAGAAAATAAGACAGCCACGCAGAAGAATCAATTAAAACGCGCTCACCTATCTCGCTCATCCCTTAATCCCCTTAATATATTTTTCATATTTTTTTCTTTTCCAAGGGCGCCATACATGGATTTTTTGGTTCCTCCCTTCAGTATAGCATTAATCACATCATTATAGCTCCCGGCATTCAGATTATTCTTAAATCTCTTTAGCAGATCCAATGTTTCGTTATCGATTTGAATGGTAGTTGGCATTTTATATCATTATAGTGTTATAGCGCTATAGTATATATAAACTTTTCTGTTTTTAATATTAAACCCTATCTTATCCCCAGCCTTAGTCTTTGTTTTTTTAATCATGCCCTGAGGCAGCTCTATTATATATAGCGCCTTGCTTTTTGGAGTGTAGAACGTGAAAGGCCTGAAGTTCTCTTTCATCTCAACAACCTCTTTGTTTTTATTGAGGAACAGGACGTCTATCGGGTAGAAGACCATAAGCATATGCAAAGGAATTATTTTTTCCCTGTCGAAGACGAATACTAATGATCTCTTTTTTTTGGAGAACATCAAACCTATGCTTTTTGAGAAGATACTTTTGCATACCTCTACATTTTCCGAGAGGACAGTTTTTTTTGTCTTGTTTTTTATTTTTGGCATTTTGATATTCCTTAGTTTTATTCCCTTTATTAATTATATCATTTCCTTTTTAACTGCCGGCATTTTAATTCTCTTATTTTTTATTTATGCCTGCTCTTTTATTGGCATATTGCTGCCACTTATATTCTATAAAATATACGTTTTTAGAAAAGTTTAAATATAATCTGATTTTTTCAGCTTTAAGTAAAAATTGGGGGTGATAGCAGAAAAATTCTGATTAAAGTTTTTAATATAATCCATGATAATAATTATACTAAAAAACAAACGAAACATTTAAATACATGTTATAAGCTAACTAACATTTAAAAAATATTCATATGTTAGCAATCGGATTTTGGTCAAATCCGTTTTATAATTAAAAGGGGAGTTCCATAAATGGGAAAAGAGGGTAAAGCCGATATATTGTCTGTCTTAATTGCTTCTATTGTCATCTTTGTAGTTTATGCTGTCTTGGTTTTTGGGCAAGCTGTAGTTTCTCATTTTCCAGAAAATTCCACTAACGCCAGCGCTACAACTGGAATTGCTGCTGTAAGCTTGGCTCCTATGGGAGCATTCAACGGAACAAATGGCCTGTTTAGTTGCAATATCACCCTTCGTAATGTTCTTGAATATAACGTATCAAATATATCCCTTTTTCTAAGCACAAGCCCAATTACAGATGTTGATGCTGATTCAACTCCGAATATAACTCATTTTACAGGTTTGAATGAATCTGGAGCACTAAACCAGACTATTAATTTTTCTGTTGGATCAATAAATGAGGGGACCTATCATTGGGCTTGTGCAGTAGCGACTAATAATCGTACTGTGTCCGCTTTAGTTATAAACTCAACCACAAACAAATCATTTATAATCGATAAAACCCAACCGGGAGTTGCCAATCTTATAATAAACACTTCAAAAAGTTCTGTTAATACTAGTGACACAATTTCTGTAGCAGTTAATTTTACTGACCAGCTAACTACTATACATACCATAAGGCTTTTTGTAAACAGTACTGGCACTTCAAACAATGAGGTCAATATAACTGAAAGTACGAACGGAGTCGGTGCAAAAAACGGCACTTTTACAAACTTATCTTTTACGCTGAGCGGAAACCTTATCAATGCCGTGCTTAACTTCACTTTCCAGGCAAATGACTCTGTAAACAATGTCAATAATTCCAGAAGCATGATGTTTGTTGTGACTGCGGATGGAACTCCGCCGGGAATAAACTTATCTTATCCTGCAACAAATTTCAACACATCCAGCACAGGAGCGCTTGCCTTTAACTTTTCAGCTGAAGACAATAACGCATCAGACACATCATTTACGTGCGCTTTAAATATAAGCCTTGGAGGCATTCAATTCGAGTCCATTTCACCAATAACAGTCACTAACGGTGTTCTTCAGTCTAATTCCTCAACAACTGCATTCACAAACGGAACTTACAGCTGGAGCGTAAACTGCACTGACGGAGCCGGAAATGTGAATTCATCTTTAACAAGGACATTTACGGTTGATACTATACCTCCAAAATTTGATTATTATAATTTTACAGACACGAGCCTTAACATTACTGTGGATTCAAATAGAAATGCAAGCAACGGCACACAGCTTGGTCTTGGAAATCGTGCCTCAACAGCGCAGGGTAGGACTATTTATGCTATATCAAATTGGACTGATAACTTAACGCAGCCGTTGCAGGCAAGATTACAATTCTATAACGGTTCATGGGTTACATTAAGCAATACAGGTGCCAATAATGTTTTGTATAACCAAACAAATTGGGCTAATTTTTCATATACGATAGCGACAGGGCATAACGAGTTTGAAGGCAGGAATATAAGTTTCAGGGTTATTGCTAATGATACTGTAGGCAATATAAACGATTCCTCCAGTGTTAAGAACTTCACAATACAGATTAATGACACAACAAACCCGACTCTGACTGTTACCCTTGACTTGGGAGCCAACCAAAATGGAGAAAGGGCATTAAACGGCACAAACACATCAGATACAACGCCAACTGTTGTATGGAATTTAACTGATGGAAGTTCCTTAAGGTATGTTGCAATACAAATTGATGGCAGTACAAGCCAGCTTTGCAATAAATTTGTGAATTATACGGTCGGTGATGGACTGGTTGAAGCACAGAGAAACGGCTCAATAACCGTGAGCAGCGACGGAGCCTGCCCGTTGGCAGCAGGAACCAGGGTTGTGAGGTTTACAGCTGAAGACCAATGGGGCAATACAGAGCTATACATCCACTCATTTAGTGTTGAAACCGGGACGCCAACAATAACATTGTCAAACCTAACAAACGGGTTGCAGGCTGTGAATAAGTCGAATACAACTTCAAATACCGGCATGACCATTACAGCAGCCGCAACGGGAGGAACAGCAAGGATGAAGAATTTGAGTTGGTCCTCAAGCTGTAATTCAGCTACTGTAGTAACTTCTACCTCAATTGCAGCATTCACAGCTGCAAATAACAGTCCAATATACCCATTCAACCTTACGAGATGCCCTGCTATTGCAGGAACAACTGCAAACAGGACAGTAACGGTATCTGTGGCTGATGATTTCGGAAACTCGAATACGAACACATTTACATTCCTGGTTGATAATACGGCCCCTTCATTGGGAGTAAATGTAACAAACAAGCAGAGGGAAAACAGAAATTTCAGCTATGTCATATCGGCTTTGGATGACAGTCAGGCTATATCCTCGGTTGGCTATTACTTAGACGGAAATGTCTTTAGGGATAGTTTGAATACAAGCGGTGCCCTTGGCAGGCCTGCTACAAACTATACAACTACTGTTACTGTCAATAATAGCCATAACTTTACAGCAGGAACTCACACCATAAAGTTCTCTGCCAATGATTCTTTAGGCAACCAGTTTAACACTAGTGAATTTACAATCACGATAGTTGCACCGCTAAAGCCGGTTGATATAAACGCAAGCCTGACAGCATACCTCGAGACCTTGCTGACCGTACCGACAAATGTAACTATTAGAAAACAAGGCAGCGGAGGCGATTACCAGTCAATAGGAACTGCAAACCAAACAACCTCTGATGCCACATTTGAAATAAGATTAGACTTGAATTCTTCCTCAAGCACCAGATTTATCAATGTAACTATAACTGAAATAAACGGCTCAGGAGCCAACTGGGATAAGATAAACTTCAGCATCCAAATCAATCATAGCCTGACCAGAGCACAGTTAGAGAATAACTTTTCAGCAAATGTGTCTTATTATGTCATGTTTAATGCAAGCTTTGAGGAATTCCTGCCCAATGAAAATGATTATTACGCCACAATACTTTTGCCATATAATACCTCATCGAACCTCTCAATAGCGTCGCAAGTGTGGTTCTTCCCGAATTCGTCTGATTTAACACAAAGGACTAATGTAAGCCAATGTACCGGAGGATTTACAAAAGAAACAACAGTCCCATGCTGGAATTACACTTATGGCGGAAGAACCCTGTTGCAGGTGCCTCATCTCTCTGGAGGGGGAATTGGCAGTGACGAAAGGCCGCCAACAGTAACAGTCAATAAGCCAGCAGGAACGCAGACAGAATCAACTTTCCTTGTTAATATAACAGTTTCAAACGATGCAACATTATGCAACATGACTTATGTTGGAGAAAGTTCCAGCCTTAGCAGCAATATAACGATGGAAGGACCTTCCACTTTAGGCACTGACAAGCAATGTTATTTCAACCTTAACGTTACAAACGGAACTAGACTAGGCAATAATATGACTTTTAGGGTAGTAGATACAAGTGGCAATATAAATACAACAACAATTAGCTTCAATATCAGCGATACAACAGTGCATAACTTAACCAGCCTGGTGATAAGCTCTGTATCAGAAACAGGGGCAGTGGTTACGATAACTGCAAATGAGTCCGTAAACATGTCAATAAAGAACAGCACCGGAGCTACAGCACTGATTGCATCAATGTATTCCAATGTAACCAATCTTGGAACTACGCAGTCAATAACCTTTAGCGGCTTAACAGCAAGCAGCACATATAACTTTACAGTTAAAACCTGCGACAAGGCCCAGAACTGCATAGTCAACAACACTTTAGGCTTCACAACAAGCGCAGCAGCCGCAGCCGCATCATCATCCTCATCATCCAGCGGAAGCAGCGGAGGAGGCGGAGGAGCAGCGGCAGCAAGCACAGTATCAGCTTCAAAAGCGCAGGTATGGGGCAGCATCCCAGCAGGCTCATCATTCAGCTTGGATGTTGACAAGGCTGATATAGCTGTTACAAGCGTAGCTGTCAATGATGTCAAGTCAGAGCTAAGCAATGTAGAGCTGGAAGTGGCTGCATTAACCAAGAATCCTGTTTCAGAGGAAGCAGCATCAAAAGTTTACCAGTATTTGAGGATAACCAAGAAGAACGTTAAAGATGCAGATGCCGGCAGCTTCAAAGTGGCTTTCAGGGTTACAAAAGTCTGGCTATCAGAGAATAGCCTGGCATCCGGGGATGTTTCATTGTACAGGTTTGCAGACAGCAAGTGGAATGAGCTGACTACCAAGGTATCCGGAACTGACAGCACTTATGTTACCTATGAATCTGATACTCCAGGATTCAGCAGCTTTGCAATAGGGACAAAGACTGGCGTTACAGTTGAGGAAGAGGCTCCAGCTGAGGAAGCAGCTCCGGCAGAGGCTCCTGAAGAAGGCGCTCCAACGCCTGTAGAGAAGCCAACACCGGTTCAGGCACTGGGCAAGGCCCCTGTAGCATGGATCATAGCAGCTGTTGTAGTGATACTGGGAATAATCCTGATAGTGATGTACCAGAAGAAGAAGCAGCAGGGATAAATTAAGTTTCTTTTTATTTATACTTTTTGTTATAGCTGATGTATTTTTTGACAAAAAACCTGATGAAATGCTTATCTTCTTCCCAAAGCTGGCTTGTTTCAAGGCTTTTATAGTAACTCATCCTGTCAGTATATTTGATGCTAAACATCGGGTATTTGCTGCTGTAAAGCACAAAGTTTGCGAGCAATCTGCTTATCCTCCCATTCCCATCTGTAAATGGGTGTATTGTAACAAATTTTAGATGGACTAAGGATGCAAATTCTACAGGATTATACTTATTCTTATTGCTGCTGCACCAGAGGAAAAACTCCTCAAGCATACTGTTAAGCGATTCCGGAGCAGGAAAGCTTACCCTGCTTCCAGTTACCATTATCTTATGCAGCCTTATCCTGCCAGCTATGTCCGGCTTAGAGCTGTCAAACATCATCTTATGCCATGAAAGGACCTTTTTGAGATTTAGGCTGCCTTTATACATTAGCATATCATAAAATGCCTTTTTATGGCCCTCTGCTTCCTTAACATCGCTTAAGGGCTTGTTTCTTGGGGTTGTTCCATGTATAAACAAGTTCGTTGTATCCTTGAGGGAGAGCCTGCTGCCTTCTATCCTGTCAGAGTTGTAGATAAACCCCACCATAAAGGCTTCCATCTCCTTCTGTTTGGCAGCTTCAGGAAGCCTTTTTAACTCGTTACCATAGCCTTTTTTTATAGCAGCAAGGGCATTGCCCCATGCTCTTCTCATAACCTGAAATTCAAGATCTTTCCTTAACTCCCCTATGTTTTCAGGCCTCTTGCTGCCCAAGTACCTGCCAAAAACTTTTACTTTCCCCCCTGCCTTATAGCTGTGCTCAAGGTAATAATAGTGCTTTTTTCCTATTTTTCTTCTTCTGAGTATTGCCATATAAGGATAGACTTACCATTACTTTTATATAAATATTTCTATTTTTTTAAGAAAGTAATGGTAAAAAGTTTGCAGGAAAAATAGCGGAGCAGAGGCATGCTTAATAGAAAATAAGGAAAAGAAAGAAATTAGATATTTATTCTCCCCTTGCAGTTATTGAACCCTGGACATTGTGTGTAAGGCCAGTATCTGCGTTTTGGTAAGTAACGTTAATATCGCCAGAATATTTTGAGCCGCTGGTAACTGTACAGCCTGTAGCTGTATACTGCTCTTGAGCCCCATTAGCTATGGTGCTGGGCGTGTTATCTTTGGCTGTGCAACCTTCTACTCCAACTTCAACTGATGTAGCATCAAAACCCATGCCGTTTCTTAAAACTATGTCTACTGTGCCGGTTATTAATGTTGCGCCTGTTGTAACCTTAAAATCCGTGCATGCGATTCCTGCCGGAAGAGTGCATTTGCTTGGCAAAAACTTGTCCGGGCTTAAAACCCCAAAATAAGCCAAAGCTCCAATAGCGACGAGAACAACCAGAATGGCCCAGCCATAGGTCATCAGGAATTCCAAAGCAGCCTGAGATTTACCTGAAAATTTTGTAAATTTTCGGTACACCGAAAATCTATGATTTTCTTGTGTCCTGAAATTTTTATGCATTTTAATTTTCACCTCTATTCTATTTTTGTGTTAAGATTGCCAAATATCGTTTTGGTTAAACTTGTGTCTTTTTCTGTGTATCCTATCGTGATGTCGCCTTTAAAGTTCTCTTTGATAATGCCATTGCTGCAGCCGGTAATGACAAAAGTGCTGCTTGTTCCGCTGAGCATTGTCTCGCTGAAAGAAGAGCTGCAGCCGCCAACTTCAATGCTGTCGACTGTTATTGTCTTTCCCTTGTTTTGCGCAAGCACAAGCGTTGTCTGCGCAGGCTCAACTTTGTGACTGACGCAGGCCATTCCTGTCTCAAGTATGCATTTTTCCCCTAAGAATTTTTCAGGGCTTAAAACGCCAAAATAAGCCAAAGCGGCAATCGCAGCAAGAACAACCAGAATGGCCCAGCCATAGGTCATCAGGAATTCCATCGCTGCCTGTGATTTCCTCGAAAATTTGAAAAATTTTCGGGACACCAAAAATCTTTGATTTTTGCGTGTTTTCTGTTTTGCGAATATGACTTTCATTAACTCACCTTCTTTTTACTAATATATGCAGTTATATTTATTATTGAATAACTAATATTTAAATTTAACGAAAATTCGGTGAATTGTGAGCGAGTTCACTCGCATCTCACGAATTTTCGGAAATTTAAACTCAAAAATCCTTTTGGATTTTTCATTGTTTAAATTTAACGAAAATACAGCGAGCTGTGAGCGGGTTTATGCCTAGCCCAAGACAAACACTCCCAAAAGCTTTCCCAAAACCTTGTCTGCTATTAAAAAAAGAGTTATGGTTATTACTGCGAATATAGGTATGTACCTGAATCCGCTCTTGGCAGAGCCTTTCTTAATTGTTGCGATTATGACCGCTGAAAAGAATGATGTTATCAGCAAAGACACTATTGCAAATATCCTGAAATCAGCATATTGTATGCCTGCGCCTGAGAATGAGAGGCCAAAGCCCGCAGATGATGCTGCCCCTGTGGCCCCGCCCAATGAGCTGCCAAGGCCGCTCACTACTTTTATCAGTACTCCGGAAAGCCCGAATAATACCGGAGCTGCAGCAACAGTGGCAAATGAGATGAATATCACATAAGTTGTGACGTTTGCGGCCATCTCCCTCCTCATTATCTTGTTTTCCTGTATGTTTATGGCAATCTTGTTAAGGAGGTCTCCTATCTCTCCTCCGGCATCAAGGCCCTCTATCAGCAGGCTCATGGACCTTTTCAGCAGCACAGACTCGTACTTGTCCGCAAATTTCTGCAGCGCTTCTTTCAGATCCACTCCTTTCATAGTCTCTTTTGCAACTGTCTCTATCTCTTTTGCAAGCACGCCAAACCTAGGCCTTACAGCGTACCACAATGCCCTGTCTATTGTCATTCCGGACTTTATGTTTGATGCCGTAAGCTGAAGGTAATCAGGAAGCACGTCCTCAATGTCTACTCTTCTTTTGAATATCTTCAGGTCAACAATTACGTAAAACAATATCCAGGATAGGAAAAGTATCAGGATGAATGCCAGGACCCAGACAGCAACTATAGATAACAATATTGTAGTCCATGTTATTCCAAGCCTGGTTGAAAAGTGATATATCAGGAAAGCTGAAATAGCAAGGTTTATGACAACACAGAGATTGAAAATGCTCTTTGACAGCCACCTTGGATCAAGGCTTAATCCCGCTTTTTCAAGGTAAAAGCCGAGCTTTTTCCTCCTGTCCTGGACCACTGCCCTCTTTTTCTCCTGTTTTCTTATCTCTTTTTTGAAATACTCTATCCCTTTTCCTTCCCCTTCCTTTTTTCTCTTGCTGAAAAAGCCCAGCAAGCTGAGCTTTGGCCCGGATTTATCATCCACTTTTTCCTGCTTTTCCTTCTGTACAGGAGAGCTTTCGTCCGCTTTTTTCTTTAGAAATCCAAAGGTGAGTTTAAACATTTTCAAAATTCAATTGCGGGCCTGGAAAATTTTATCAATGAGAGGAACATGAACTGCACAAATCCCAGGAATAATGCAATAAAAATCAGTATGGTGAGATTGAGATGCAGCTCTATGAAGGATGAGAGGACAATCAGCATCGTCATGCCCAATGTCGGCAGAATAACCGCTATTATCATGTAAAACATCGCCAATGGATTCAGCTTTCTCCCGTACTTGTTCACTTCTATGGTCTGCTCCTTTGCGATCTGCTCCAATACCAGCGTCAGGGACTTGCTTATGTCCGAGCCCGTCCTTATCGAGTTTAAAATTTGCCATAATATCCTCCTGAAATCATCAGAAGGTATGAATTCTATGGCTTCTGTCAATGCGTCTTCCATGCTTGTCCCGAAATCAACCTTGTCCACTATCTCCCTGAAATATTTCCCGATGACCTCATAATTTTTTGATATGTTCATGAAGGCATTGTACAATGGCACTCCTGATTCCAATTCTATTATCAGATGCCTGCCGGCAAAAACTATCTCCCTTGTTATTTCCTTGCCTTTCTTAGTTATCCTGACTTCCGGGAGCTTCAGCATGTAGGCAAACAGGGCAAGGAAAATTATGGGAACAAACACAATCATTATCCCCTTGAGGACATCGAACTTTGCCAGTATAAGCGCGACAGAAATCACAAGGCCGGTTGTCATGTAAAATGCTGACAAAAAAGTCCTCTTGATAAAGTCTTCAGGCTTGTAGCTCATGCCTGCTTTCTTGAGATTATCCTTCAGATTAGGCAAACTTCTTGCCACTGCCTGAAAAAAAGAACCTGCCATTTAAATCAGCTTCCTTAACCCAGTTTCCTGTTCTTTTTGACAACTTCCATGAGACTATGCGGTTCAGTATAATAATTAGCCATCACTTTTCCCACTTCATCGACGGTGTTTATATTCTGCTTCACGAGCCATTTAAGTATCAATTCCTTCTCGCTAATGGACTTTTTCAGCTCATTCTGGGAAAATCCCGTAAAAAGCTGAATGGTGCTGATGAGGCTTTTTGACTTGTTTATCTGGTTTAACCTGCCTGATTTTATGTCAAGCTGGACCAGGATGTTTGTATTGGAATCCGGCAGTATCTCGGATATCTGGAATGTCTTCCTTGTCCCTGTGCGCCTGTTCCTGTACTGCACAATGATCATGGAGATGGCAGGAATCATCGTCAAGGGTATCTCTATCGGCGGATTTGTAAGCCTTGTAATTGTCTCCCTTGTATCGTTTGCGTGGACAGTTGCGTAAACTGAATGCCCGGTGTGGATGGCCTCGAAGAGGACTTCTGCTTCCCTTTTCCTCCTTATCTCCCCGACTACAATGCGGTCAGGCCTCATCCTGAGGGAATTTACAAGAAGGTCAAGCATTGAGATCTCACCCTTGCCCTCGGGGTTTGGCAGCCTTGTGACCATCGGAACCCAATGCAGGAATTTCGGCAGTTGAATCTCGCGGGTGTCCTCTATGCTTATGACTCTCTGGTTTGGCGGGAAAAAATTGGCCACGACATTAAGCATGGAGGTTTTTCCGGTGGCTGTTCCCCCGGATATCAGTGCAGACAGCTCAAACTGGGTCCCAAGCCATATCAAAGCGGCTGCTGCCGGGCTTATTGTATCCGCTTTTATGAAATCAGTTATAGTCCAGGGCTTTGCCGCGAATTTTCTTAGGGTTATTGTATTCCCGTGCACGGATATGGGCTCCAAAGTGGCATTCACCCTGTCCCCTGTTTCAAGGTGGGCATCCATCAAAGGCTCAAGAATTGTTATCTGCCTTCCAATCTTCCTTCCTATCATCGCAGCGTAATGCCTTATCTGGTCTTCTGACTGCATGGTTATGGTTGTCTTTAACCAGCCGTATTTTATATGATAAACCCACACAGGATCCTCAGCGTCATTTATGGCAATCTCCTCGAGATTTGTGTCATCCATCAGGATCTCTATCGATCCCAGGCCAAGGCTTTTCTGTATAAGGTAGGATTTCAGGAAACCTATCACGCTTTCATTTGCATCCGGAAAGTGCCTGTTAAGCAATGTCTCTATCGCTTCCGTGAATTTTTTTTCTATGATGCCGGTGCTTTTCGTGTTGAGAATATCGACCATGCCAAGGCTTACCTGGGATGTAAGCTCTTCCCTTATCCTTTCCAGCACAATTTCAGTGTTCTTGCTTATCCCGGAGATGGAAACATCATATATCGGGACAAACTCGCCTTTTTTCGTGTATATCTTTATCGTTATCGGTATGTCCCCGGAATTAAAGTTATAGGTGGAAATCACTTTGGCATCAGCATTTCCCGGAATCTCTGCAGAACCAGCTTTTTTTCCGCTATGGGACTTACTCTTTGCTTTAAACCGCACTTTCAAAATTCCACCTCTTTTTTTAATAACGAACGATTAATGAATAATAATAAACGTAAATGAGCGCTACTTCAGCATAGGGCCGAGCTTTTTCAGCTCTTTTTCAAAGGATTTCTTTTTCTCATTCACTTCATTGAATTTTTTTTCCATATCAACCATCTGGCCCCCTACGTCGCCTTTGCTGGAGCTCAACTGGAATGATTTTGCCTTCTTTACAAGCTCTATAAGCTCCTTCTCGAGATCATTCCTGTCTTTATTCACTTTTTCGATAAGGTTCATTATATCCATCCTCTTCCTGAAGAGCTCCTTCAGCCTGCCGGAAGCTTTTTTTACGCCTTTCAGCTTTTTTTCCTTGTCTTCAATCTTCTTTACTATCCTTTCCTGCAGATCCTGGATTTTCTTTGACTGCTCCATGCTTTCCTTTATCAGCGGCTCTATAAACCCTTTTTCCTTTTCGACCCTGTTTTTGACGCTTTTTGCCATCTCTGAAAGCCTTTGTATGTTTTTTTCAGAGCCCTGGACGTTCTCAACTTCTTTTCCCAGCCTTCCTTCAACTTTTGAAATGAGCTGCTTTATGCCCTCAATCCGGTTCTGTATCAATTTCTCGCTTTCTTCGAGTGATTTGGCCTCTATTTTCTCCTTCTCCAGGTTTTCTTCCTCTTTCCTTATATCTGACAACAAATCATCATACCTTCTTTTTTCCCTCAAAACCTGTTTCGTCATTGACTCTATCTTGTCCATGGACGCTTTTTTCTGGTTCTCAATCTGCTTGTCAAGGTCAATTTTCAAACGCTCATATTTCTCAAGCTCCTCCAGCTCATTCTTGACACTGCCCAGGTCGAATCCCAGCTCTTTCTTGATCTTGTCGAATTCGTCCTTTATGGAATTAAGCTTTGATGCTTCCCTGTCGAGAAAGCTCAAGGAAACCTCCGCTTTCCTTACGAACACATCCTTCTTGCCGGAAAATTCCTTGGCTTTTTCCTGGACTTCCTTCTTGCCTAATTTTCTTGGTACTAAAAACGGCTTTGTGAATTTGTACTCTATGCTTATTATGCCCTCTTCCTCAAGAAAATCAGCCCATTCCATCACTACGGTGTTGCTTACCCCAAGCTCCTTTGCGGCATCAAAAGAAGAAATCCTTCCCTTTTCATTGACCAGCTTTACCAGCTTGTCCACTCCTGTTTCTATAATAGAGTCCGTTAATCCCATCTTGGTGGTTTAAGTGCGCATATAATTTAAAAATGTTTCTATACTTATTTTACATAACTTTAGTTTAGCAGCCTCATTAGTCGCATTCAGCGTTGTAGAAGTCCAAATGATCGTAAGGGCTGTTGAAATCCAGGTAAAACCAATTGTAACTAGGATCCTCAACTTCGCAAATCTGCACAACCTGGGCACCATAGTAAACGAAATCAACCGCGCTCCTGATTTTTGGGACCAATCCGGCATCTTCTATTTCTTCGGAATTGACCAAGCTTTCAATGCCGTATGAGGAAGAGCCAAGGTCATTTTCAAACCTCATCAGGTAGCTTGGCGCGTCAGAATGCTCTATGTAATAAGAGTTTATAAGATGGGTGTCCAAATCATCCTCGTCGTTAAAGTCCGGAACAATAGTCTTCCTTATCGTGTTGTTTACCTTTCCATCATTATTAACCAGGTAGAGAGGGTCAACAAACCCCGTTATGTTTATCTGTTTTGTAAACTCCCTGTCAATAGACCAAGATGCTGTTTTTTTCCTGTCCTTAACGCTGATTGTCAGATCAACGGAGACATCAACCTGCCAAGGCTCTGAATGGGTTATCGTGACATCATTAATCGTGAAATCCAGGGTTATGTCTGTCTTGTTTGCCTCCTCTTCCATCCTCTGCGTCCAGTTGAGGAAAGTGTTGTTATCCATCAAGGGCATTTTATCTTCTGTAGCGCCTCTTGGTATTGCTCCATTCAAAAAAGACCCTTCGAATGCCACGTCCAGGCTTGGATAATTGCCTATATTCAGGAATGTGTCATGGTCCATCATATAATCCTCTATGCTCAATAAGCTCCGGAAGCCCACAATGAAAATCACATTTTCAATGTCTTTTTCCATGGATGTTATGAAGCTGTTCATTGTTGTCACTCTTGATTCGATAGGATCCATCTGATCCTTCAGCCCGTAATCAGTATAAACCCTGAATGAGAATATTATGACAAGCGACAATGCTACAGCAGCAAAAGTGAAAAAAATGCCTTTCTTGCCTTTGCTTACTGCCATACCCTTACCTCTGCAATTGCAGGCCCCCACAGCGCCGGAGGATTGCTCCTTGTGAACGGCGCGCTTGACTGGCCTTTTTTAACCCCGCTTATTGCTATCTTTGAAGATACAAGAGATGTTTTTACCTTGATGCCATTATCATAAATCAGGTCGTCATCTATCCATATCCCAATGCCGGTTATGTTTGACACCAGATTTTTGGTCACATTGGCTACTGTCTTATTTGCAAAAACAAGCTGGTTAGCGGCCCAGAACTCCCCTATCTGCTCCAATACAGTATTGTTAGTGTTATCTATTGTTCCGTCAGCTATTAAGATGTTCAGGTACTCGTTGTCGGTTTCTTTTACTGTAATGGCAGACAAGGTCATGGCCAAGTCCTGGGATAGATAATCAAGATGAAAGCTTGGAACATCTTTAACATAAATCGAGGAAGTGAATATGATGACTGAGAGGATTATACCTGCTCCAAGGATGCTGTCAATCGTGAAAAAAACCCCTTTTTTCATTGATTTAATCTTGTTTCCAATTTTCATTGCCATATGTAGAGCACCATCCTGGTCGGCTTTGAATTATAGGCAAGCAGCCTCTCAGTCTTTACAAGGTTGTCATACTCCGGCAAATTGCTTATGTTTACTGGCCTGCATCTGAAATTGCCGTATTTTTTCGCTGCTTTGATTACTTCATCGGTAAAATCACCGCTGAAAAAATCAACATCCAAGTCGCTGAAAAAGAAAGCCTTTCCACTGCCGTAAGACCATCTAACGACTGCCACATTATTATCCTCATTGAAATTCATGATTGGCGTGAAGTCCTGCGCTGACCGGTCTTCCGCATAATATGCCTGACTGAACAGAAACCAGTCTCCCAGCTGAAGAGACAGAAACTTATCTTCAGCAACTACAGTAGCATTCCTGTCGCTTATTGACTGCCCGGATTTCTTTTTGAGTCTTACGTTGGAAATATCCACATTCTGCGGAACTGCAATCTGGCCGCTCATCATCAAAATCCCGCCATCCGATATGAAATCTTCCAGATCTGATTTCCCGGTGTTGAAAGTGGATGCACTGACAGATGAGTGCTCCATCACAATAAATCCTTCAGAAAGGAGTCATCTGAAGAGCTATAGAGATACGCAGCCTTGATGTCATAAATTGGATCAGGCAGCGGGATCCCTGCGCGGCAGACTCCGTTTATGTTAACCTGCCCGTTGCTCTGGTTCAGGAAAAAGAGCAGATAGTCATATTGGGTTCCCAGCAGGCTTTTTGAGCTGTTGTAGGAAAGCTCACCAAACTGGAATACCTTATCGTCATCAGCCTTCTGGTCATTGCCTGTCAGCCCGATTATCTGCACAGAATTATTGTCCCAGCTGCCCGGGAAGCCTGCAGACAGCAATGAAGAGGACACGAGCTTTGAGGCTGAAATCATATCGTCCAATACAATTGAATTCTGTTTAGACAGGTTTGAAGTGTATGTATAGTATGATATCAGGACAAGCGAAAATATGACTATTGCAACAGCAAAATCCATGAACCAAGCCTGCGCCTTATTGCCCTTTGCCATTCTTACCTGTTTACATATATTTTTCCGCTTATCCTCTCAACCTTATTGCTGCCTTTTGTGAAATTTTTCCCGTACATTAGCGGGACCCTGACGGAAAATACGGTTTTCGATGTGCTTATTGTTATGGAATTGTTTTTGCCCAATATGTTGACTATGGAGTAATCCACAGAATTATCGAGCTTGTCCGGCAGCGTAAATTCCCTCACATAGCCGTCTTCCACATAAGCTGCTATGCCCACTTCCTTCTGCAATTTTAACCCAAGGTCCTTTATCAGCAGGAAATCCTTTGTATCCCTTAATTCCCCAATTTCCCTTGCAGAAACCCCGACGAAAATTATGACTGTAATAAAAGCCAGCCCTGCCAGCATGAAGAATTCCATGGACAGCTGGGACTTATTGCCACTCGTCTTAAGGTTGATGTTCATTTTCTTCCAATCATCGGGCAGTTGCTTATTTTACCGGCGCCGATTTCACAATGCTCCTTCATTTATAAGAAACTTCCACATGGCCTGATTTGGCTTCGAGAGTTATTGCGTAAGCGCTTTTATTCACGGGCAGAGACCCGGTAATGTTGACAGCAGAACTTTGCACTATATCGGCAGTCCCAGAGCCTGTCAGCACCTTAAAGACTATCTCATAGCCTGCGGACATGTTGACGCCAATGACCATGTCCGGCATGTTTATGTTCAATGTTGCCTGCGAAGGCTCGCCCAAATAATAAACTGACTCTGCAGTGTGCGCGATTTTCTGCGCAATCTGCCGCACCTGGGACGATATTATCTCGTCGCTGGAATCCTGCACAAAAGAATGGTAGATCAGCACCAAAGGAATTGTTATGAGCGTAACAAACCCTATTATCATCATATACTCAACGCTTACCTGCGACTTTTTCCTGCACATATGGCATTATTTTTTCTTTACAATCTTGCTGATTTCCCTGCCTTCTTCCTTGAAGCCGAATTCCTCGCTTATCTTTGAAACCCTGTATGATGTTATTATGAAGCCTATGTACGCAAACACTATGAAGATAAGCTCAGGATAGCCCAAAAACCCGGACAGCGAAACCTGTATGTCTGCAATGCTCCTTACAGTCTGCCAAAGCGAGAAGACAACTATGAATGCGATACAGACAGAAAAATTATCTATGAACTTCCTCAATGAGCCCGGGGAGAGCCGCCTTCTTGCCCTCGATGCAAGTATCAATGAGCCTATCCCAAAAGCCACGGTCGTAATCCCGACAACTGTAAGAGACACCATTTTCATTTACCTCCGAGGTCTATCTGCATGTCACAGAACTGGGACAGCTCATTAAGGAGAGCAAGGTCAGTCCCCTTTTTTACGGATATTATGATCCCTTTTATTTTCCATTCCCTTATCTTGCCTGCAAGAAAATAGACAAACCTTGCCACAATCGCAGGATTGTTGAACAGCTGCAAGGTGTTTATGGAGTCAAAGAAAATGAACTTTTCCTTTGTTGGCAGGGCCTTGACAGCCTGGTCCATTGCCATTGATATGTCGCTTAGCTTTTCAGGAGACCCTATATAGAGGCAGTTTTTTACTCTTGTTTTGCCGTCAGGGACTTTTGTAATGCCATCGATAAAAATCACAAGCTTTGGGTCTATATTGCTCTGCTCCAGAAGCCGCTGCATGATGCTAAATGGCTTGTTTAACGTGACATAGACACCAGGAGTTTTCTGTTCCGTCACAAGCAGCTTAAGAATCTCCAAGTTTGCCTTCTGGTAGTTTGCCGCGCTTACAGTCACAAGAACTATGTAATCCTTAAGGCCTTTTACATCCTTTTTGAATTCCTGGCTTATATTCAACAACTACCACCGCTTTTTTTGATTCTAAACTGCCGAAGAACATATATAAATCTTTCTGAAATTCAAATAGCACAAGTTTTTTATATATGTATACTCACGGACAATATAAAATTGAGCATTAGTTGTCCGTTCGCAATGAGTAAAGGCCAACAAATAATTGAGCATAATTATTGCCTTTACTATATTTTTATTATTGCATAAAAAAGAGGCAGCGAAAACCAAAAAAAGGTTTTCTGGTCCTCAAATCTTTTGATTTGAGCCAGAAAATGCGGATTTTCGTTGTCTTTTTCCAATATTCATATTCAAAAAACATATTGTTGAAAAAAGAGGTGATTGGGTGATAGTAGAAAAAATCAAGACCGGGATAGAAGGTCTTGACAAGATCCTCCGGGGAGGCCTGCGAAAGAATTCTTCAATACTAATTACCGGAGCCCCCGGAACAGGAAAAACAATAATGACTCTGCAGTTTATTTACTATGGCGCCAAGAAATACAATGAAAACGGCATTTTTATCGCTACGGAAGAGGCATTGGACGACCTCAGGGGATTTGCAAAAAACCTGGGCATGGACCTTGAGGACATGGAAAAAAAGGGAAAGATATTCCTTATTGAGAAGCCTCTTGCAATGCTCAGGGGCGGCTTGGGATCAATAAGAGGGCTGCTGGATCTAATAAAGAAAAAGAACATCAAGAGGGTTGCTCTGGACTCCATGATCTTTTTCGAATACCTGTATCCGAAGATAAACCACAATATCCTGGAATACAGGAGGCAGGTTTTGATGTTCATGCATAAGATGAAGCAGGCTGGAGTGACTTTCATGACTGTCTCTGAAAGGAAAGTCACTGACTTGGACAGGCTGGAATACGACATGAACGACTTTGTTTTTGAGGGATTTATAATCCTGAGCAGGATAAGGAAAGGGAGCTATTTTGAGAGGGTCATCACAGTGGCCAAGGTAAGGGGCCAGGACCACAGCCTTGATGTGTATCCTGTCACGATTGACAAAGGAGGCTTAAGGGTGCTGGAGGACCAGGTTCCTTTCTCATTGGTTGAGCAGGAGCAAAGAAAAATGCAATTTAAATGAGGAAAATAAAGAAAATAATTAAGTCCCTTCTTGCCAGGTTTCCAGGTATTTCTTCTGTTCCTCTGTCAGAGAGTCTTTTTTGATTCCCATTGCCTCTATCTGCAATTGCGCGATATGGCTGTCTATTTCTGCTGGAAGCTGTATCACTGCCGCAGGAATCTTTCCCTTATTTTTGACCGCATATTCGCATGCCAAAGCCTGGCCGCAGAATGATGTTGACATGACTTCGCTCGGATGCCCTTCTGCTGCAGCCAGGTTAATCAAGCGGCCTTCTCCGCATACATAGATTCTTTTTCCGCTGACTTTGTATTCCTCAAGATACGGCCTGACGCGCCTTGGCTTTGCAATGCTTTTGAGCCCTTTGATGTTTATTTCAGCGTCAAAATGGCCCGAATTTGCCAATATTGCACCATCCTTCATTGACTTAATATGCGCTATGTCAATGACATTTTTATTTCCTGTGACTGTTATAAAGATGTCTCCTATTTTTGCCGCTTCCGCTATTGGCATAACTCTGTAGCCGTCTAATGCTGCCTGCAAAGCCCTGAAAGAATCAGTTTCTGCAACGATGACATTAGAGCCCATTCCCTGCGCCCTAAGAGAAACACCTTTTCCGCAGCTCCCGTAGCCTACAACAATGACATTTTTCCCGGCAAAAAGGATGTTTGTTGCTCTTAAAATCCCGTCGATAGTGCTTTGCCCTGTGCCGTAATAGTTATCAAGCAAATGCTTTGTCTTGTTGTCATTTACAGCAATCATCGGATACTTTAATGCGTTGTCCTTTTCCATTGCTTTCAGCCTTATTATTCCGGTTGTTGTTTCCTCACAGCCGGCAATTATGCTTTTTATCAAATGGGGATGTTTTTTATGGATTTCACTGACCAAATCGCACCCGTCATCGATTGTTATATTGGGCTTAAAAGAAATTACATTATTGAGGTATCTGTAGTAGTCCTCTTTATTCTCTCCCTTGTAGGCCCACACCTTAATGCCCTCTTCTGCAAGAGCGGCAGCGACATCATCCTGCGTGCTTAAGGGATTGCATCCGGTTATTGCAACGTCTGCCCCCCCTTCAATCAAAACCCTTACTAAAACCCCTGTTTCCTTTGTAACGTGCAAAGCCATCCCGATTCTTGTCCCTTTAAGGGGCTTTTCTTTCGCAAACCTTTGCTTTACCCTCATCAATGCCTGCATTCTTGATTCGGCTATCTCCAAATTCAATTTTCCCTGTTCTGCCAATTTGATATCTTTGACTTCGTAATTTTCACCTTTATCCATAAAATCACCTGCAATAGCTTTATCATTAAGAAATTTTTTAATATTTATATATATTTTCATAAAAAAATACCAAATTTGTCCATAAAAGTCATAAAATTTCTGTAAAAATAACAAAAAATTTATATATTTGTTGGACATTATTAATTTCCATGGAGACAAAGCTTGACAGCAAGGATCTGAAAATTATATCCGCATTAAAAGACGACTCCAGATTACCAATAAGAGGGATATCAAAAAAAACAGGCATAAGGCCAAGCACCGTGCACCAAAGGATTGCAAGGCTCAGAAAGGAAAATATCATAGAAAAATTCACATTAAAGCTGAATAATAAGCTTGTTGGGGAGAATTTCATTGTCTTCATGCTGGTAAAAACAAAACCTGCTGCAATTTTAGGAAACAGCATAATAGGCAACAGCCACGTAAAAGAAATATTTGGGGTTACAGGAGAATATGACCTGATAATCAAGCTTAAATTCAGGGATGTTGAGGAATTCAATGATTTTGTATTAAGATTCAGGAAAGAGCAGAAAATCGAGACAACATTGACAATGATAGCGACTGCTGATGTAAAAGAGGAGATCTAGAATTCCCTTATGCACAAAAATGCAAAGCATTTTTGGCATCCCAGAAATCTTTAACTATTTTCAAAATTATGAGATTTCTGTGATGTCCCTGAATTCCCTGTACCTTTTTTCTATGTCTTCATGGCTCACGCTTTTCAATTTTTCGGGGCCAAACCCTTCTGCATTGTAGGATGCGAGAATGCTTCCATAGACTACAGCTTTCCTGAGGTTTTTCTCGCCTGCATCTTTGGTTTTTGCGATATAGCCGATTAAAGCCCCTCCAAAAGTGTCCCCGCAGCCTGTTGGGTCCTTTATGTTTTCCAATGGGTATCCAGGCGCGCTGAAATGCTTCTTATCCGTAAATAATAATGCCCCATGCTCTCCTTTTTTTATTATGACTGCTTTGGAAACCATTTTCAATGCCTTGTTTGCCGCTTTTACCAGGTTCGGAGTCCCAAACAGCTGTCTTGCCTCGCCGTCATTCAATACCAGTATGTCTGCCTTTTTTATTGTCTTTAATAATTGGTTTTTCTTGTGCCCAATCCAGAAATTCATGGTATCCATGACAATCAATTCCGGATTTTTGATGCTATTTATGACTTCCAGCTGCAATTCAGGGTCGATGTTTGCCAAAAAAATGTATTTTGCCTCTTTGTAGTGCCCCGGGACGCTTACTTTGTAGGATTCGAGGGCATTTAATTCTGTCCTTAGAGTTTTAGCCTCGTTCATGTCAAACTCATAGAAGCCCTGCCAGCGGAATGTCCTGTCCCCTAGAGAGATTCCTGCCGTGTCTATGCCCCTGCTATTGAAGAATTTTATGTGATTTTTTGGGAAATCCCTTCCTATTATCGACAATATTCCAGGCTTCGAGAAGAAAGAAGCAGCAAGCGACGCATAAGTTGCGCTGCCTCCCAATGCATCCCTGACTTTGCCAAAAGGCGTCTCTATGCTGTCAAGCGCGACGGTGCCTATTATCACAGGATCAGCCATATAATGCAGGAATAAAATCCTCATTTAAAAACTTTTACTATAATCTGACTCTGTCCCAAATCTCACTTTCGTTCGGGTTAGCAGCTTCGAATTTTTTATGTTTATTTTGATTGCTGACATTCCCCGTAAGGGACTTCCCCCTTGTCAGCTTAATCTTTACATTTATTAAATTCGACCTGAAGGCTGCTAACCTACATTTGGGACAGAGCCCTATAATCTATAATCCCAATAAATTTAAAACAAAAAAGGTTATTAAATCCCAGGAAATAAACCCATAAGGCTAAAAAAATAGAAAGTTTTAAAAATTAGCTTTCAAATTAGGACCCGAGGAGGATAATAATATAAATTACAAAGATAACAGGACTTCAATAACATAAGATGAACTCTTTATTACCCTTTGAAAAGCCTATTTATTCTTCAGCAACTTCCTCCAGCATAGAGCAGAGCCTGGAATACGCAAGCAACCCTTCGATTAGGGCCAGCCTTTCTGACTTTCTCGATGATGACGATGGCCAAGCTCTGACAAACCCGCTTCATTCTCCATGGGGTGAATGGCTTACCTGGTGGGATGCCATAGACTTCATGGAAAACAGGCTGGACTCCTTTGATCTCGTGAGAAAAGCCTTTGTCTCTCAGGACATACTATACTATATGGAATATTTGCCAGGAAGGGGCCATAAGGACTATCTTTTCGATTCCGCAGATATGCATTTCTCATATGAGGATTATGAAGAGGGAATATTTTATCTAGGCCCTGCTGAAGATGAAGAAAACATAGCATACGCATCGTCACAGGCGTCTTACCTTCCAATGCCCCCAGATGATGGCATTGAGGAGAATAAGGTTACAGAAGAAGAAAACAATACTGCTGCAAATGAGATTCCAATAGAAGCTGATGAAATTCATGCGCCTGACGCGGAAAAAGCCGAGGCGCAAAAAGAGAATCCTGATATCCTCTTAGAGGCAATAAGGATGCTTTTTGTTTCCGAGAGCAAAATCATTGCCGCAAAAGCTCAAACTCTCTGACAAAACCCCGGGCGATCCCTTTGTTCCTGATTATGACCAGATTCTCGTCATTCACGCTGTTTCCGGAGCCTGTCGGGTTATAGGAGCCGGTAATCACGGTCTCGTTGTCTATTATGAAGACCTTGTGGTGCATGTTTTTCCTGTTTTTGTCTTTTATCACGTCGATGCCAAAATCCTTCAGCCTTTGGAATTGCGAATATTGGCTGCCTGCCTGCAATGCTTCAAAAATTCCCCTTGTCTCGAGGTTTTTGAATAAAATTGCGTCAGCAATACTCTCATCTGTAAATGAAAAAGCCATGAAATAAATATTATGCATTGCCTCATTGATAGTTTTTATCACTTTTTCCCTGCAATCATCCTCGGGGCAGAAATAGTTTTCAACAATAAGATTTTCGGAATTTATTTTTTCATATTTTACCTTTTCACCATCGGCATAGACTCCATCCCACAGCTCATTGAACTCATCCTCATAATTTTCTGCAATATATTTTGAGTAAATGATTACAATGTTATTGTTGTTGAAATTTACATCATTATTGGTGGGATTAGTGCTGCCTGTCAAAACTAAATTATCATCTAGTATGCAGAACTTGTTATGCATATACTGCTTAGAGTCCGCAACTTTTACTCCCTGCCCTTTTATCTGCCCTTCATAGTTGTTCTTATCTATAACCACTTTAACGTCTGCAGAATGGCTCTTTTCCGCTATTGCATCAATCAAACTGCTCAAATCAAGGTCAAAAAAAGCGCAGTGCACGGAATTTTTTGCATTGCTGATGCTTTCCAGGATTATATTTTCGCAGCTGTCCCCTGGGCAGAAATAGGCTTCTATGCCCATGCCTTCTTCATAAATGCTTTCTTTTTTTATGGCATTTCCTGAAATGCTGCCAATGCAACCACCTATCGCTGACGAAAATAACAGTATAATTATCACAGCGAATTTCATTTTAGCGAAAACTTTAAATACTAATACTATTTTAAAGTAACAATAAAGTTAGACTATTGTTAAGTGATTAACAATAGCCTATCACCTCTTTTTCCCTGGCAGTGCGCAAGCATTGCCGGGGTTTATAATCCTCTTTTCCTTTTTGCTTTCTTTTTTGGATTTTTGCCAAGATAGTATATCCTTGCTATGGCAATCCCTAATATTATTCCTGCAACTAATCCAACAGCCAGGCTTTTATCAATGCTCCTGGAAAATTCTGCCACTTGCGGAACCGTGCCTGTGTCTTTCAGGTAAATGTCCAGATTGCTCAGTTCCATGGCATAGCTTGAGTAGAGCAAGGCAGAGAATATATCGGACTCTTTCAGGGAGTTTGCATACTCAAAGTAGCTGTAGCCAAGGATAGGAAAAACGCCTTTCTCTGTTTCCTCAACAAGGTTCCTCTCGGCAATTTCCAGCTTTTTGCTCACCACAATCTTGACGTTGCCAGTTGTTACGCCGAACACGCTGAGGACCGTATCGACATTGGCCTTTGCCTTGCTTGCCCTGAACAGGCACAACTCATAATTCTCATTTTTTAAGTCTTCATAAGCATAATTAAGGTCCTTCTTTGTTCCCTCAAGGCTTTGCGGCAGGTAGAGCTGGACATACTGCAGCCTTTCCTCAACCTCGGCAAGCCTTGTCCTGCAGGCATTCTTAATCACGTCCTGGTCCAGATTGAATTCCTTTCCGGTGTTCTTGAGGAACTGGGCCCATGACCTAGCGGAGCTTATCCTTTCTTCAGCATAAGCCAGATTATGCAGGCTTGAATTCCTGTCAGTTATTGTTTCAAGGGCAATATTGAGAAAATCATCCGCTTCTTTCAGCCTCTCCTTGACCACCATGTAGGATTCAAGGTCGGTTATAGTCTTCAGCTTCTCATTCTCTATCTCATCATTAAATTTCTTTGAATCGTCTTTCAGCCTCTGGACTTTTTCCACTATCTCCTTCTCTTTTGGATCCCGATGCAGCAGGGAAAGGTAATTGAATTCAACATTGGAGCCAAAACAGTAGCTTGCAGAAGAGTAAAACATATCCTGCCCGAAAGAATCCCTGCCTTTTACCGAGAGGTTAACTGCATTTTCCATTATCTGCCTTGTACGGTTGCCAACGGCAAAACCTGCAGCTTCATCCCTCAGCCTGGTGCTTCTTGAGCAGAGCTGGATGGCTAAAAGCTTCATTGTATCCTTGTAGCTTTGGCTTATTGTGAGATTATTCTTTTTTTCCCTGAACTTCTTTCCGGTAAACTCGAACAGAGCCTCGTCTATCGTTGACACCTCGATTATCTTAATGCCATGCTCTTTCCTCAGCTCTTCAATGTCAAAGGTCTCATTTTCCGGCAAGGTCTCGTTATCTGCCTCAATAATTATTTCACCGTCTACAGCTTCCCCGAATGGAATAAGGACTTTTTTTATTCCCGCTTTTGACGCAGCATCTATCTTTGCCTTTAAGCCTCCCACAGGCCCTATCAATCCTCCGGAGTTAATCGTGCCTGTAACAGCCACATTCTCATCAAATTTTACATTTTTAATCAATGAAAATGTCAATACAGTTATTGCCGCTCCCGCGCTAGGGCCCGCTATTATCGGAGAATCTGCAGTTATTGTGTAGAAAAAGTCATATCTGCTGCAATCTACATCTGCATAATCACAGGCTATCTCCTTTGCAAGTCTTGTCGATATCTGTGTGTCCACTTTTGTCAATGGAAAAGTCTCCAGAAACACCCTTCCGTTTCCCGGCTCTATCTCCAGGTACAAGTCTGCTATGCCGCCTACCTGGCCGTTTTCTGTTTCTGAGACTGCCAATAATTTCATGTGGCCGCTTTGGGCGTATGCCATAGGCATCAATAATAAAATAAAAAATATTAAAATAATTATTTTTTTCATAAAACCGGAAATAATCAAGGTGTTTTTAATGTTTTTTGTTTTGATTCAACAATGAGCTTAATTTATTATTAAGAAATCCTGATATCACTTTTTTGTGAAGTCCTCTTTTAAAGGCCCTTCCCCGAGCTTTTCTGTGTATTTGCATTTAGGGTACAAGCTACACCCGTAAAATTTCCCGTAGATAGAGCCCCTCAAGACTAATTTCCCTTCCTTGCACTCGGGGCAGCTTTTTTCTATCTCTCCTTTTGCTATGGCCTTTGCCTCTTTTCCTGCATCTCCTTCAACATGCTTTGTCGGGCATTTAGGGTTCAGGCAGAATTCCATGGGTTTTTTCCCTTTCTTTATGGCTAAAACTTTCGGGAAACTGCACGTATCGCATGATTTTTGCGCAGGCTTTATCAATGCATTTTTTGGCAGTGAGAAAGTGGTTTTGCATTTTGGATACTGGTTGCAAGCAACAAAGCTTCCGAATTTTCCTTTCCTCATATGCAAATCACCTTCCCTGCATACGGGGCATTTTCCAAGATTGCTTAAAGCATCCCTTGTCTCTATGTTGGCTTCCAGCAGCTTTTTTCCAATATCCTTCTCTTTCTTCTTGAAATCCACAATTATATTTGTTATTGCTTCCTTTGCTTCCTCCAGGACTTCCTCCCCTTTTCTCTTTCCTTCCCTGATTTCCTCCATCTCCTCTTCAAAATGCCTTGTCAACTCTTCATCAACTATCTTCGGAGCGTACTGTTCCAGAGTCTCTACAGTTTTGATTCCTAAGTTTGTCGCTTCTATTGCCTTTCCCGTTACATATCCGCGGTTGAATAAAGTGTCTACAATTTCGCTTCTTGTTGCTTTAGTGCCTAGGTTTCTTTTCTCAAGCTCCTTTATTATAGAAGCAGGAGTGTAGCGCTTTGGAGGCTGGGTCTCCTTTTCATGCAGCTTAATTTTTTTAACTATGACTTTATCGTTTTTATTTACTGCCGGCAATTCCTCTTCTTCTATGTTTACATACGGCTGATAGAAAACATGCCATCCTTTTTCTGTTGTCCTTGTGCCTTTTGCTATGAAAATCTCGTCTTTGCAGCTTATTTCTATTGTCATTGTTTCCCTTGTTGCAGGCTCTGAGAACGTTGCCATGAACCTTTTTACTATCAAATCATATATTCTTGCTTCCCTTTCGTTTGATAAATGAGGAGTTATTCCAGTAGGATAGATGGCAGGATGCGCAGGATCGGTTTTTTTTCCATTATTGGGCTGCAATGATTTTTTAGACAATAATTTGCTTATTAAATCAGAATAATTTTTTTGCTTTTGGAGCTCTGAGAATATTTTCCTGAAGCCCAGCTTTTCCGACAGAATCTGGGAGGAAGTCCTCGGATAGGAGATGAATCCGGAGGTGTATAACTCCTGGGCTATCTGCAGTGTTTCTTTCGGGCTTATCCTGTGGCACCTATAGGCTTCTATTTGCAGGGTGGTTAAGTCAAATGGCGTTGGAGGAGCCTGCTGGTACTGCCTTTTTTCAGCGCTTTCTATAATCGCTTCTTTTGCGCCTTTTGTTTTTTTTATTACTTCGTCTGCACTGCTTTTCTCCCAGAACTTGTCCTCTTTATGCCATGCTATTATTTGGCCTTTGTTTACATCTCCATTAAGCTCAATCTGCCAGAAAGGAACTGGCTTGAAGGCTTTGATTTCCTTTTCCCTGTCAACAATGATTTTTAATGCAGGGCCTTGGACCCGTCCTGTTGACATTAATTTGAATGAGCCTGCGGCTTTTATTGATGAAGTTAACGCACGGCTATACGAAACTCCGTTGAAGAAATCCAAAAAATGACGAGTTTCTCCGGCATTTGCCTGACCCCAGTCTAAATGCCGCATTTTGTTTTCGTAAGCCTCTATCAAATCAGGCTTTGTTAACGTGGAAAATTTCATCCTGTTAGCATCTTTTTTTTTGCATGCAAATCTAATAATATTAAACCCAATGGTCTCTCCCTCAATGTCAAAATCTGTGCTCACTGTAAATTCATTTGCCTCTTTGCAGAGTTTTTTTAATACAGCAAGATATTTTTTTGAAAATGCGGATTTTTTATTGATTTCAGAAATAGGTTTCCATTCGATGTCGAAGACTGGGTATGTCCATGTTTTCTTTCCTTTTTCAGCTAAACCATACAAATGACCGACGGCACATGCAACCACTATGTCTTTTTTGCCCCTAGTAACCTTATAATATGGAACCCCGTTAATGTTTTCCTTAATCGGCTTGCCATCAGCCAAAGCTTCCGCTATTTTTTTTGCTGCATCAGGCTTTTCACAAATTATAAGTTCATACATAGTTCTTCAAGAAAAATTTGTTTATTATAAAAATCTTTGGGATATCCAAAAATGTCCAGTGGTCTGAAATATCAAAATTTTGATGATGTAGTGCCTATAAGGGGGATAATTTACACTGGACATCTGCGCGTCAGGTTTATAAACTAGATTATTCTAGATTTTAATCGAAAAAGAGAACACGCAAAACTGCCAAATAATGCTTTTCGCTTACCACCCAAAAGCAATTATGCAGTATTGCTAAAAATTCTCTTTTATCTGTTCCAAAGTTTCAGAGAAAACAAAAAACTTTGGAGGTAGCTAAAAAATGAATCAAAAATCTGAAATTCAGATAAGCTTAGATGATTTCAAAATTCAGGATATTTTTGTATTTTTGAGAACAGAATATAAGAAAAAATTGCTTACAAATGCCATTAAAAGAGCAGGCTCTCAAAGCAAGTTTGCCACTCTTGTTAAGAAAAATATCAATTATCCAAAAATAAAACAATCTTCTGTTTCTTTTTTACTAAAAAAAGATA
>JACPBQ010000008.1 GCA_016180235.1 Candidatus Woesearchaeota archaeon
AAGCTGCTCCCTGGGATTGAATTCATAAACCTGTCAAACAGGGGCGCTGGAATATCTTACCAGGAATATCTTGGGGAGCCGGTGCAGCTAGCCAATATTATCCATATCCTTGTTACAAACCTGGTTTCCAATGGGATATCTGCCTCTGTAGGGGTAATAGGCTTCATACTGCTGTTATTCAGCCTGCGCAATTACAAAAAAAGATATATAATGTTCTCGCTGGCTTTGGTTGCATTTTCCATACTCATGGCTGTAAAAGGCATTGTAGCCGACATATTTTTCAAAATTACCGTGTTCAGCCAGCTGAGGCATATCGAAAGGGCTGTATTTCTTGCTGCATTTGCATCTTCGATTCTTGCCGGGGCAGGGCTTCCGATATTTTTGGAAAATATCAGAAAATTCATGAAAATAAAAAGGGAAATTATTGTTTTCTCTGCTGTCGTTTTGCTGATTCTTGTAGAGCTGTTATTCCTTCAAAAATTTCCGCAGTCCAATGATATAATAAAGCCGGATGATATAGAAATTAATGATTACATAAGCAATGACAACAGCAGATTCAGGACAATAAACCTCGCATTGTCAACTTTGATAGGGGCTTCTGGCTACAATTACCTCTCCCAGCTGGGAATCGGGACTATAAAGGGCGGCAGCGGCATATGGTTCAATGACTACCTTCTTTACCTGACAGTTGCCCAGCAGTCAAATCCTGCAAAGCTCTGGGGCCTGTTGAACAACAAGTATGTGATATCAGACAGGGAATTAGACATGGACGGGTTGAAATTCATAAATAAGTTCAACGAATGCGAAAAGTGCCCGATAGGGGAAGTTGACGGGCCTTATCTCTATGAAAACCTCCAGTTTATGCCCAGGGCTTACTTTGTGGATAAGGGCATTTTAGTTGTTGGGGACAGGCAGGAGTCTGAGAGAGCCGTATATTCCTTGATTTTAAATGAAAATTTTGATCCTAAAAAGGCCGTTATTGTGTCGGGAAAAAGCAATGCAGGCCAGTATAGCTTGGAGGTATTGAAAAAATATTATGCAATAATGGTCTCAGGAACGCTAGACAGCAGCCAAGTGGGATTGCTAAGGGATTATGCCAGCAGTGGCGGCATCCTGCTCCCAAACATATTTGATGGGAAAAATTCGGTAAGCGAAGATGACATTAAAGGGCTATTCAGCCGGATGGATGGCAAATTTGAAGAGATTGAAATATCGGAGTATGAGGGCAGCAAAGCATCCTATAATGTCAGAGGAAAGAAAGGCTTTTTGGTATTAAGCGAGAGATTCTCAAATTTCCCCGGATGGGAAGCGGCAGGAAAAGGCAGTAAGGATATCCTGGTGGCTGATGGAATAACAACCGCTGTCTTTGTCGATAATGATGAAAAAATAACATTTAAATACAGGCCAAAATCATTCAGGGACGGGCTTTTGGTCAGCATGATTACGCTCATAATTTTGATTTTTTATTTTGCATATCCGAAAATAAAAGGGATAGGTGGTAAAAATAAAGATTGATGCGGAAAAGGCATTCCTCGCGCTGTTTTTTGCAGTTTTTCTGTTCTTCGGCCCTGGCATATTATTTGACCACAGGGTCAGCCATGATTTTCCTTATGCCTACTTTGCCTCTGACAGCTTCCAGCACCAGGTAAGGGCGGAAGCGATCAAGGATGCTGGAGATTTCAGGTACGAAGCGGCTTATATTTCCAAGGGCCTCGAGGATGTTGTAGGCAGGTATCCTCCTGCGATATATCATATAGCGGTGATTTTATCATACGCTTCGGGGATTGAAGTTTATGACTCAATATATTTTGCGGTAGTTTTTTTTGCGGTAATTTCTGCTTTCGTAATGTACATTATAATAAGGGATTTCAACAAGGCAATTGCTGTGCTTTCGCTGCCCCTGTCATTATTGATTTTCTCGTCTCCCATATCAACAGGCTTCCTGTGGGGCCACTGGCCTTCTATTTTGTCGCAGTCCTTCCTTGTATTGCTGTTCTGGAGCATTATGAGGATTGATATTAAAAAATCATACATGCTGATAGGATTGCTGCTGTCTGCTGTAGCATTGACACACACATCAGAGGCGATATTCGGCATTTTATTTCTGGCATTGTTTTTTGGAGTTAAGCTATTTGCAAAAAAATTAGCCAGGGATGATATAAAAAGCATGGCGCTGGCTTTCATTATTTTTTCAGTAATTTCTTTTTATTATATGGTGATTTTCTTTGGCACATGGGCAAAGGCCCAGCCATATTCTTTTGCTATAGAGCCCGTGTGGGAAGGAAACCCGGGCTTTTACATTGCTGGTTTTGGTTTGCTGCTGATACCCATTATTTTTGGATTAATCTTTTCATTGCCTAAACTAAAGAACCTGCATGTGTCCCTGATCCTGGCTTTGGTAATGCTGGCTGCTGGATTTTTAAACTATGCAGGCTTCCAACTGAGGTCTTTCCAGATTAGGTTCTTCTGGCCGATTTACCTGTCAGTTTTTTTCGGGCTTGGGATTTATATTTTATTTGGGTTTATTGTAAAAAAATGGAATTCTGCTTATGCAGCGTCTGTTTCAGCAGTTATGCTGATACTTTTTTTGGGGATAATAAGTCTGCCGCAGATAGCGCAAACAGATGTGCAGGCAATACCGTCAATTCCCCAGCTAAACCAGGAATCAAAACAAGGAATAATGAACCCCTTTAATTGGGAATCCCTGGATTGGCTGAGCAAGAATACGGAAAAAGAGTCAGATATATATTTCTTTTACGGGGACATCTACAGCCAGGATGCCCTTTTGAGGAACTCAAAAAGGACCCATTACCAGGTTGACCCGGAAGATTTCATAAAAGCTTTGCAGGAAAGGAAAATAAAAAAGGAATACATGACAGAAACCCCGGGTGACACTGGAGGCTCTATATCAATCAGAGAGTCATTTTTTAAGCTGAAGGAGCATCCTGATGCCTCATTGCCGGAATTCGGCTTTGGCCCGAAAAATATATGCAATTTTGATTATTATGTTTTTGACAAAGTATCCAGAGAGGAAGTGCTTGCTCAGTACAATATGCTGATAGCCCAGGAATTATTAAAAAAGGGCTACATAAAGCCGGTCTTCGAGAACCAGGCTGTTGTAATATTGAAAAATAATGATGTTGGAGCTGATTGCATTGAGGAAAGAAGCTTTTGATTTGGTAAAAAGGGAATTCCGGTATATAGGCATATTATTTTTATTATCAATGATAATATTCAAAATTGCCTTTTTCAGGGAAAACTTCTTTGTTTTATTGAGAAGCGTCTTGTCACTGTTCTGGCTTTTTGTCCTGCCTGGCTATTTCATAATGCTTTACTGGAGGGAAAATCTGGAGTTTATAGAAAGGTTCATTGCAGGAATAGTTTTGTCAGCTGCTGTTATTGGGATTTTCAGCTATTATATCGGCTTATTGGGATTAAATATCAGATACCATGCGCCGCTAATATTGATTTTTATTGGAATAATAATTAATATGCTGAAGAAGGAATAAATATTTATATTGATTTGATTGTTGTGCCTTTAAGGGGTGGTATTTTGGCTTTTCTTAAGAAAGACGTTAACCTTAGGCTTATATTCCTGATATTGGCGCTTATAATCACAATTACCGTCTTTAGCATTTTTTACCAAGATAAATTCAAAAGCATTTCATCGGATTACGAAAATAAGACAAATCAGCTTGAAAAGATAACTGCAAAGGCTGTTTCTGATGAAATTAAGGTGCAGGAAATCTCACAGCAGCAGGAAAATATAAGGCAGGACAAGGAAACATTGGAGAAAGGCTATAACGACTTAAAGAGCGAGAACCAGGCCTTAAAAGAGGATATTGCTTCCATAAGCCTGGAACTGCAGGCTACCAAATCAGAGTTGCAGGAAAAAACCAATAATTTCAATTTATTGCAGCTAAG
>JACPBQ010000007.1 GCA_016180235.1 Candidatus Woesearchaeota archaeon
AACTTTTTTCCAGCTCTGAAAATTTTTCCAGCGAGATGAGGGATGCCTCATCCGGGAAAAATTTTCGAGGGAAAAAAATTCGCTTAACTTATACGTTATATGCCCGTTTTTCTCCAGAGTACAATTAATTTTATATATACTATAACATAAATGTTTTAGATGGTAAGTTTAAACTTAAGAAAAATACTGATGTACACCATTATGCTTTTACTAGTGTTTCATTATACTATTTTTATTTTTCGCACCCCTTTAGATGATGATTGGCCAGATTATATAAATTTTAGAGATTATCAAACTATGATAGATGATTTTCAACAAGATTGCCCTAGGGGGTTTTGCTATAAGGCACCTTTTAATGTAGAAACAGAGCATATTGTTGATTTAAAAATAGAGAGAAAAGAGTCGAATGTTTTTTCTATGAATGCTAAAGTTTTAGTAGATGCTGAGGCCAACATAGAGAATAAGCCGAGTCTATTCATTAATGAATCCCGAGTTGAAGGAGTTCCAGAAATTTATCTTAACCACAATCCAGTAAAATTTAGTAAAGAGGGCGGATTCTATCTTATTGGATCTTTATTTTTTTCAAAGGATATTAAACCAAATATTTTTGAAATAAGGAATCTCGTATTGAAAAGGGAGATTTATCCAATAGATGAAATAAAAGTACCATTATTTTTTAAAAAGGAGAGCTATGTTGAGTCAATAAATTTACCCCAAAATTTGCCAATTTTTATAACAAAGGGAGGGCACACAAAAGAGTTTATTTATACCATAGAAGTTCCAAAATTCTATAGAGTAGAAAAAAACACAAGTGGTTTTCAAAAGGTTTCTTTCCCTTATCAAACGACTTCATTTGAAGTAAATTCTAGCATGGGCCTGGTGATGAATGTAAATTTTGGAAGTTTAGATGTTGTCAGAACTGGTACTATAGATCAGAAAATTGACGATAAATCAAACAAAAACAAAGTAACTTTTAGTTCTATAATTTCTTTGAGTAACCCTTTTTACTCATTTGAAGTATCTTTCATTCCATCGGAGATTTTTTTACTTTTAATAATCTCTCTCCTTTTAATTCCAATATTGGTAGATTTAAAAAATTTTGGAAAACAGGAATATGGCTACAAATTTTTAATAGAATGTTACGGATTAATCATAATATTAATGGGTGTTACCTTGTTTAATTCAAAGGAAGTATTCCTTTTTTTTGAAAAAGCTTTAGAATTTATAAATCCTATTTTTATTTTGTTTCTTTTAATATTCCCACTGATTTATTTAATATTGTTAAAAATTAGATACAGAAGTTTTAGAATTAATTTTTTTGGATTAAGATTGTTATTAAGGTTATAGGAAATAATATAACAATATATCTTTTATATAGAAAATAAAAATCAAGATAAATCTTGTCTGACTAAATCTCCAACTTTTATTGTATCATCTGGTTGCTCGGATTTTTTTATATCTGCTGATATTTTTAATGGTTTTTTCCTATAAAACACCTGAGATGTACTTAAATAATGCATAATGCCTGTTAAATTCGTACTAGCTTCCTTTTCGGCAGTTTCCATAATTGTAAAATTCTCTTGAATATGGAGGGGTTTAATTTTAGATTTAACGTGTTCAATTCTTCCTAGATTCTCTTTAGTTTCTGGATCTTCAACAATTTCACCCTCTGAATATATTATAAAAATTGTGTCTTTTTCTACTCCATCGGTATATCCTTTATCAATAACTACCCTATATTCGTCCAAAATCTTTATTATCTTACCAACTACTACCATTTTAATCAATCCTCCATTTTCCTTCGGAAACTTTTCTTAATGAATCATAAGCTCTCTTTATATCATCTAATTCTGATTCTTTAATGTTTTCATCCACCAATATTTCTGCAAATAATTTTTTATTCGAAGATTTTTCCTTAGAATACCATTCAATTTTTAATTTAGAAAACTTTCCCACATAAATTATAGTTCCAATCCCCATTGAATCAGAATTAATAAAAAAGTCTTCTCCTTCAGCTTCAATGTCTTTTTTAAAGAATATATTGAATTTCAAACCATTTTTCAAACTAGAAAAAATGTCTCTCGAATCCACAATTGCTACATCATCTTCAATCATTTTCAAAACTCTTAATTCCTTTGCTGAAGTTTCTACACAGTATTTTTTAGTATAATAATTATTTTTGAAGTCCAATAATAACGCCTCAAACGATTGTTTCTTATTTTGAATTAATTCTGGAGTTTCTATCCAAAAATAAAATTTTGAAAATATTCCGAATTTTAAAATTTTAAAGTCAGTAGAAATCACTAATATCAGAATGATAATAAAAAAGACATATGATATTATCAGTTCAGTAGTATCTGTAGTATAAGTTAAATACGACAAGAACATTATTACCAATATAGAAATAACATTGGATATTATTTTTCTAAAGTTTTTAAAGTCCATTTAATGATAGTATTTTAAGTTTATTTTTAAATAATATGCTTATATTTTTGACTATAGTGCAATTCTTAGGAGAAAAACGTCACTCGCTACGCTCGTTGCATGTAACACATCTTAAATGTCCGCTCACTTCGTTCGCAACTTTTTTCTCCGAAAAAAGTCTCGTCAGTCGGGTTGCCATACTGACGAACCTATCGGTCATTTAAGATAGTACGTTATGCGCTCTTTTCCCCCAAAACACTCATTTTTACTTGTTTTTTTCCGTATTTTTGCTCATTTCCCCAATATCTGGATTAGTAGATTAGTATACAAAAACGTAACATTTATATATTAGCTCAACTATAGCCTTTCGCTCTTGCCGACGGCAAGAAAAAGAAGGGAAAAAGGCAAAAAAGCCGTATTTCTGCTTTGTATGCACGAAGCAAGGTAGATATAGGAATGCAAAATAGGGTGAGAATATGGAAAACGAGAAAATCATGAAGAAAATTGTTATGGATATAGCAGAAGACAATAAAGGTGTATTAAATGAGAGGCATGACCTGGGCAAGTTCACAAAGCTTGTTCCTGCATTGATGGGCAAAGGCATCAATAACCTTAACCTTTCAATGTTCGGGCCAGAGCTCAAATTCGAGCTTCTAACCGCTCTGGGAGACGAATATGCAAGAAAAGGCAACCTGAATGATGCTGTAAAATGCTTTGTTTTGGCTGCAAACAAGGCAAAACTAAACAGGGTGGCTGAGGATTATGAAAAATTATTCCAGCTGGACAACTGCATAGAAACCTACAAATTGGCAGGCAACAAGGAAAAGCTGCTTGAGTTAGGAAAAAAATGCCTTGCAGACTCTAGGCTCGAGCACGCAATAAAGGCATTCCTGGCCATAGGAGACAGCGCAAAGCTGATAGAAGTTGGCCAGCATTGCGTCAGCAGGAGCAGGTTTGATTATGCTTTTGAGATATTTTCAACAATAAAGGACAAAAGCCAGTTAACTGAGCTGGGAAACAAATGCCTTGAGCAAAAAGAGTTTGCCTATGCAATAAAGGCATTCCAGCTTGCCGAGGCAAAAGACAAGCTGAGCCTTACAGGAGACTTATGCCTCAAGGATGAGCATGTTTCAAAGGCCTTGGAAGCATACGGCCTCGCAGGAAACGACGTAATGGTGGAGTTCATAAAGGAAAACTTCCATGACTGAAGATGGAAAATATCCCAAATAGCCCGAACATGGAAGACTACATGCTGGAGAAGAAGTTTGAGATAATGCTGGATATGAACAACAGGAAGATAGCTAATGAGATCAATAAGCTCAGCAGCATGATAAGCCATCTTACCGAGGAGATAGCCTCCATAAAAAGAGGCATGGGAAGTGCAACGGCAAAAGCAGAAAGGGCAGTAGCTGTTGAGGAGCCGCTGGAATCTGGAGCAAGGGAAATACCCTCAAATTCAGTAAGGCCTAAGCCGAATGAGGACATTAAGCCGAGATTTGGCGACTATAGCCCGGAAGACGTGCCAATAGGCAAGATTTTTTACTTTGGAAACAAGAAAGCAAGGTGAGAGCATGAAAAATGACTTTTCAAAATACATGTGCGAAATATGCAAGTTCAGCTTCGGCTTTGACAATATGGCATATTCAAGCGACGGTAAAAAGCTGATATGCAAGAACTGCTATAACATAATTGCAAAAAGAAACGATAAGCCGACGCTTGAAGAGAGCAGGATAAAGAGTTCAGTAGCTTTGCAATTGCCACTTTCCGTGCCGGACAGGGTCAATATGATGTGCGTTGACTGCAAGTATAAGTTCTCCCTCAAGACCGGGTCAAGAATTGCCGCGGTATGCCCATACTGCAGCAAGGGCAGGCTTGCAAAATATGATGAGCTTACTGCCGATAATCTCATTAATGAAGTTTCAAATAGCAAGAATTTTTATTGAAAATAAGAATCGGATTTCTTAGTCTGGAACACTATATTTTTATAATGGCTTTACCTTGAAGCGTCTGCCTGCCTTTCAACTTCAAGCTTCTTTGCAATTGCGCTGCTTGCATTGCTCATCCTGTACGCATTTATTATCTCATCAGCCAGGCAGCTTTCAATATGCTTCTTTGAGTTGAATGATTTCTGGTATGAGCCCTCTGTCATGAACCTTAATGCGACATCAACCCTTCTTTGCGGCGAGCACTCAACCGCTTTTGGGTATCTTGCACCCCCGTATTCGATTGTTATTATCTCTTCCCTTTGCGCGGCATTTTCCAGCGCTTTTACGAATATCTTGACTGGGTTTTCTTTAATCTGCGCCTCTACCAGCTTGAAAGCATCCTCGACAATCTCATATGCCCTGTTCGCCTTTCCTGTTATATGGTTGCTTGTCTTAAAATGCTTCTTGCCTTTGTGGCCCGGAATCATGACCTTGTTGATGAGCCTCTCGACAATGAATGTCTTGCTTTTATGGAAGCGGTTCTTTGCATACCTTGCGCCTGTTTTGGGCACGATTCTCGGCTGCAATGAAATGTAGTTCTGCAGCCCGGGGTCATCTACCTTGATGCCCGTAACATCCCACTTGTTGAAAGCCTTTAAATCTGACATTTTCAATAAACTATATTTTTATCCTGTGTTCACAATCATTTGTTTTGTTTTTCTTTTTTCAAACCTTTAATCTCATTAGGCATTGAAAAATCTTTAATAATAGCCTGCGTTTTTGCCTTCATGCTTATTTAAAGCAAAAACGCTCGGTTATTATTTTTTGTTTTTTATTGCACCACAATTTTTAAGTCTAAATCAATTTTTATCTTCATGAAATGATTGTGAACCTATTTGTAAACTATATTGTTTTTGATTGTTGCAAATTGATGTTTTTATTGGCTTATTTTCTTGCCTTTTCTATCCTTCCTTTAAGCAAGGCATCCAGGCTTTGTTCATTGACCTTGATTACCTGCCACCTTACTCCGGGAATGTCGCCTTTTGACTTGCCCATCGCTCCGCCTATGCATTCCACAATTACTTCATCGTGCTCGTCAATAAGCTTTGTGGCTCCGTCTCCCGGGCAGAAAGCAGTAACTTGCCTGCCGTTCTTGGTCAGCTGAATCCTTACGCATTTTCTCATTGCAGAGTTGGGCTGCTTGGCCTCCAGCTGGACTTTTTCCAGGACAATCCCTTTAGCTTGTGAAGACCCCTCTAAGGGGTCGGATTTTTCCTTCAGCCTTCTGACTCTGCGGACGAACCACTTATTGGCCCATCTGCTGTTGTTCCTTCTTTCTTTCAGCTTCTTTCCGGCATTCATGCCGCGGCTTTTCTTTCCCATCTTATTAAAGAGAAATTATGGCTATTTTTAAATGTTATGTATTGCTGGTTTACGCATCTACTGGCATTTTTAGGCAACCTTGACCTCTATGATGTTAAAATACCTTTTGACGATGCTGTTGATTGATTTTATCCTGTGCCTGTCCCTGCCAATTATTATCCCCTTTGTCTTCATATCGGCAGCATAAATGCTTACAATGCCATCCTCTTCCTTGACATCATCTGCCTTTGAAGGGTAGATAAGGTTGGCCACGAACCTGCAGACATCATCATTGAACTCGAAAAGCCTTACGCTCTTTTTTAGCATGTTTTCTATCCTCTTTATGTTGCTTCCTTTTTTGCCTATGGCTTTCCCCATCTCGCTTTCCTGCACGATAAAAGTGACATTGCCATTTGCTATGCAGTCCTTCAGTTTGGCTCCTGTCAGGCTCTCGAAAAGAGACATGACTTTCATGACATCAGAATTGTATTTTATCCTTTCCACTTACTTCGCACCTTTAAGAATAGACAGGACAGAAATCGAGAACGGCTTTTTGCATATCACTCCGAGCTCCTCATTCGGATAAGGGACCTTTACGGTCTCCACATTGCTTAGCCCGGCATAGTAGCCCATATTTTCAGCGACCTTGTCGGGGCAGTTCGAGCTCAGTATGACCTTCTCAATCTTGCCGAGCTTGAGGCTCTTAAGGGTCTTTTCCGTGCCTATGACAAGGCTCTTCGCCTTCAAAAGCTTCTTTATCTCCGTTGATGTTATTGCCTTGGCCATTTTAATCAATCATTTTTTTATAACTGGGCTTTTTATGAATTATTTGTTTTGTTGTTTTTTCATGCAAATTTTATCTCATCCGGCATTGAAAAAATAATGATCATATCCGGAAATTTTTTCCTCATATCTAATTTATCGAAAAATTTTGGCCGGTTATTTTTATTGATTAGTTATCTTTTATTATTTTTTGTTATTGGCATATTTCTATTATTGTTAGTTATTGAAATTAATTATTTTTGATGGCTTTAATGGGATTTATTATTGGAACTGGTTATTTTTATTGGCACTACTTTTTATCGCTGTTAGTGACTAATTTGGGTATTCCGGTCCCTACAGGCACGGGCTGGTTCAGCATCACGTTCTCGACGACAGAATCAAGCCTGTCAACCTCTCCAATCAGCGCAGCATTGATGATGTGCTTTATGGGGGTTTCAAAGCTCGCCCTTGCCAGGACAGAGGCTTTCTCGCTTATGACTCCATATCTTGTGATTCCCTTGACCTGGCCTGAAAAGCACATGGTATCTGCAACAAGCATTATATGCCTTACATCGACATTCAGCCCCTGGTTCTCTATGACCTTGTAAACCTCGTCGATTATTGCCTGCCTTGCCGCTTCAATGCCTAAAATCTTCTCGATCTCGAATATGTTGTTGGTTGTTGTCCTGAAGGCATCTACGCCCTCAAGCTGCAAAACCTCGGAAAGATTTGAGCCTGAAGTCATTATTATGTACTCTTCCCCTCTTTTTACAGGAAGCACCTGGTCTATTCCCTTTACGCCCTTAAGATGCACTTCTTTTACAGATTCCTTTGCTTTGTACACCTGGTTTATGCTTTCCTCTTTTGACCTGCTCCTCAAAACAATTGAATCCTTGTTGTCTTTTACATTAAAGCCCTTCATATGCTTTGAGACAGCCGCTAAAACCAGCGCATTTGTAATATCAAAACTTTTCATCTTCTCCTTGTCAAGCTTTATCTCTATCTCGGAATCTACGATGCTTATCGAGAATTCCAGAGCGATCTCCCCGAGCTTCGTCTCCTTTATGCTTAATGCAAATTCTTTTATGTCCTTTCCTTTGGAGTATGGCTGCTTGAGATAGATTTCCATTGCCGGGGTTTCAAGCTCTTTCCTGCCGTCAAGTATCTCTATTATCCTTGGCAGGCCTACTGTGACGTTCATCTCAGCAACTCCCGCGAAATGGAAAGTGTTTAGGGTCATCTGCGTTCCAGGCTCGCCAATCGACTCCGCAGATACCACTCCAACTGCCTCGCCGGGGCTTATTTTCGCATTTTCATATTCCTGCGCTACTATTTCAAGCACTTTTTTTAGCTTGGCATGGTTTATGCCCTGCATATTGGCCTTTATATCCTCGATGAGCCTGTTCGGGATCCTGTCCTGATATTCTTCCAGCAGCTTGTCCATTTTACACCATTGAATTTATTATCCTTTTTACATTGATTGTCCCTTTCTCGGATTTCGAGACGTCTATGCCGTCCTCTCCGTATGAAAACTGGATAATGCGGTTTTGCGCGTCCCTTACACTGCCGTCATAGGAGACTTTGAGGTCCTGCATCGCATTTGCAAGCCTCCTGTACAGGTAACCTGACTTTGGAGTCCTTAACGCTGTATCCATCAGTGAATCGCGCCCGGTCATTGCCCCAAAATAGAACTCAGCCGGCCCTAATCCGTTCTTGAATCCGTTGCTTATAAAACCTCTTGCTTCCGGGCTCAAGTCATTCTTCTTGTAGACTGACAGCGTCCTTCCGTCAAAGCCTTTCCCTATCCTTTTGCCCCTCATTGCCTGCTGGCCGACACAGGCTGCCATCTGCGCAAGATTAAGCAAATTGCCTCTTGCTCCTGATTGCGCCATTATCATTGTATGCGATGACTTATCAGAGTAAGCAGCAACAATCTCCCCTGTGGTGTTTCTTGCCTTGTTCAGCACCTCAAGTATCCTTAATTCAAGCGTCTCCTCCAGGTTTTTTCCCGGGAACGTATCGAGCTTGTTGTCCTTGTAAAGGCTTATCAGGCGCTCGACTTCCTTCTTTGCATTGTCCAATGTTTCAGTAAGCTTTATCTTTGCATTTTCAGGAAGATCCGTATCTGAAATGGAGCATGTAAAGCCCCTTTTGAGCAATACTTCTATTCCCAGCCTGAATGTCTTACCAAGAAGGTCAATTGCGAATTCCTTCCCATACTTATGGTGCAAATTCCTTAACAGCAGCCCGGAGCCTTCTCCAAGGTTGCTCCTGTCAAGGTAACCCTCTATTAATTTCCCGTCCTTGATGATGACTTCCTCATCCTGCTTTGACTTTCCCATGAAATTAAAGTCTTCAGGTATCAGGGCAGAAAACACTTCCCTGCCGTCAATCTTTTCCTTCCTTGGCAATTTTGAAAAGTCCTCGAAGCCTACAGCAGATAAAAGGTCGACTGCCTCATGCCTGCTCATTGTCATTCCGTTTGTAAGAAGGTAGTTTCCGGATATTGCATCCTGGACGCATCCTATTATGCTCAGCCCGTACCTTAGGGATATAAGCTGCGTCTGCACTTCCATTAAGATCTCCGCTTCCGCCCTTGCTTCCTCTGTCTGCGGAATATGCAGGTTCATCTCATCCCCGTCAAAATCAGCGTTGTAAGGGTGGCATACTGCAGGATTCAGCCTCAGTGTCCTTCCAGGCAGCACTTTGACGCGGTGGCACATCATGCTCATCCTATGGAGCGAAGGCTGCCTGTTGAAAACAGCAATGTCACCGTCAAGCAAATGCCTCTCGACAGTATAGCCGGGCTGTATCTCCTCCAAAGACGCTTCCTTGGTCTCATCAGTGATTTTTTTCTTCTTGCCGTCAGGCCTTATGATATAGTTAGCCCCTGGATATTTTCCAGGCCCCTTTTCGATAAACTTCTTCAGGTATTCCATGTTCCATTTTGTGATTTTTTCAGGAACTGTAAGCTTCATCGCAATGATATCAGGAACGCCAACCTCATTAAGCTCAATCATGGGGTCAGGGCTTATTACTGTCCTTGCAGAAAAATTAGTTCTTTTGCCCGCAAGATTATGCCTTATCCTTCCTTCCTTGCTCTTTATCCTTTCCGTCAGGGTCTTCAGCGGCTGCCCGGACCTGTGCCTTGCCGGGGGCAATTGCGCAATCGCATTGTCAAAGAAAGTTGAAACGTGATACTGCAATAAGTCCCACAAATCCTCTACTATGATCTCAGGTGCTCCGGCATTTATGTTTTCGAAAAGCCTCTGGTTTATCCTTACAATATCTCCAAGCTTATGAGTCAGGTCATCTTCGCTTCTCTCTCCGGATTCAAGAGTGATGCTTGGCCTCATCGTGACAGGAGGTATCGGCAGCAAGGTTAAGATCATCCACTCAGGCCTTGCGTGCGGCGCCACCAATCCAAACAATGCCAGGTCATCATCTGATATTTTTTCAAGCCTAGTCCTTATCTCGATGGGGCTTATCCTCTTGTCTTCCTCGATGAAAGTAGTTGGCTTGTCCAGCGCTATCTTCTTCTGCCTTGCCTTGCAGTGGGGGCACTTGTTTATGGTCTTGAGGTTTGATATTATGTCCTTTATCTTGCTTCTCCTGTGCTCAGATCCCCTTTCCAGCTCTACCTTGTCAAGGTCTTCCCTGTGCTTCTTGATCTTGTTTTGGGGTATCAAAACGCGGCCGCAGTCCCTGCAGGTAGACTTAAGAAGATTCATGATTATTGCTACAAATTTGACATGGATGATTGGCCTTGCCAGCTCTATGTACCCAAAATGCCCTATGCATTCCTTTAATTTGCTGCCGCAGGTCTTGCACCTCAATCCAGGGTCTATCACTCCCAGCCTTATGTCCATTAGGCCGCCATCAACAGGGTAGCCTTCCTTGTCGTAAAGCTCGGGAGTTACAATTTTGGCAGACGCCATGTCCTTGATCATTTTCGGGCTCAGCATCGCAAACACTATGCTTTTTACCTGCTTGAAGACGTGGCTTTCCTCAGGCTCGATCTCCTCCTTCTTTTTTTCTTCTGTAGCAGCCGTTTCGGGGCTTTCAGCAGGCAGTTCCTCTATAAGCTGCTCAGGGCTTTTCTCTTCCTGGGGCTTTTCCTTCTGCTCATCTGCTCCCTCTTCAAACAGGCTCTCTTCCTGCTCTTCCGCCTTTTCCGTTTTATTTTTTCCTTCCTTCGCCATTTTAATCAATCATTTTTTATAACTGGGCTTTTTATCAATTATTTGCTTTGTAATTTTTTATTCCGCTTTTAATCTTTTAGGGCAACGAAAAACTTCGTTTTTCTGGTTTTTTAACAAAAACCATTGAAAAAATAATAATCATACCCGAAAAAACTTCTTTGGTTTCGTCCGGTTATTTTTATTGTTTTTATCATTGTTTATTTCTTATTGAAACCGGATTTTTTTGTTGCCTTTCCGTTGGTGTATATGCCTTGTTTTTATTGTTTTTTTGCCCTTTTTTATTTGGAGCCGATTACCATCTTTTTTGAATTATTTTTTATAACACTAATACTTATTCTCCAATTGCAGCTTTGGATATATCCCCAATGACTTGAACTCATCAAGTATCAGTTTGAATGCATAGCTTATCTCAACATCATTTATCTCGACATTCTCCCCGCATATTGGGCAGTAGCTCTTTCCCTTGTAATCATCTTTAATTGCAATCGTGCCGCAGCTCTCGCATACTGGCACAATCGTCTTGTCTGAGTCAAACCTTTCTTTCAGCAATAATGAAGCCCCATGGGCTACAAACGTGTCTTTTTCCATCTCTCCCAGTCTCAGGCCTCCTTCTTTTGCCCTTCCCTCTGTTGGCTGTCTTGTAAGCAGCTGTATCGGGCCTCTTGCCCTCGAATGTATCTTGTTAGCTACCAGGTGCTTCAATTTCAGGTAATACATGTTTCCCACAAATATTTTTGCATCCAGCATCTCTCCTGTTATGCCGTTGTAGAAAGTCTCCACTCCATTTTCCCTGAAGCCCATGCTCTTTAGCTCTTCCCTTAGTTTTTCCTCGGGCTCTGCATCAAATGTTGTCCCGTTGATGTACCTTCCAGATAAAGCCCCGACTTTTCCCGCGAGCATCTCTATCAGATGGCTTATGGTCATTCTTGACGGGATTCCGTGCGGCGAGAAAATAAGGTCAGGGACTATTCCTGATTCGGAGAAAGGCATGTCGCCTTCCGGGACAATCAGGCCAACCACGCCTTTCTGGCCATGGCGTGAAGTAAACTTATCCCCTACTTCCGGAACTCTTTCATCCCTTAATCTTACCTGCACGAGCCTGTTTCCTTCCTCGTTTTCCGTCAATAATACAAAATCAACAATTCCTCTTTCCCCGTGCTTCAGGCTTACAGAGCTTTCCCTTCTTGTTCCTGCAGTTAAATTATACTCTTCCAGCGAGCTTAAGAACCTTGGAGGGCTTGTCTTGCCTATGACTACATCTCCTTCAGCAACCTGCGCCTCAGCATAAATTATGCCGTCATCTTCCAAAAACCTGTAGTCGCGCTCGCTCTTATAGCCTTTTACATCCTTGTCGGGTATGCTTACCTGGTCTATCAGGCCGCCGGAGTACCTTAGCTCCTCTGCTATGCTTGGCCTGTAATATGTAGAGCGTCCGAGACCTCTCTCTATAGAAGCCCTGTTGAGTATGATTGCATCCTCCATGTTATATCCCTTGTAGCTCATTACCGCTACAATGATGTTCTGCCCTGCTGGATGCTTGTCGTAATGGCTCATGTCATGCATTATTGTTTTTACCACAGGAACATGCGGGTAGTGCAATAAATTTACATCCATGTCCATCCTTACTGCAAGGTTGGCTGCATACAATCCCAATGACTGCTTCTGGTTCTTGCTTCCTGCATTCAGCCTTGTTGACTGGTTGTAGTTCCCGTATGGGACCAAAGAAGTTGTAAGGCCGAACATCGCCATCGGCGTGATTTCAAGATGAGTATGCTCCGGTGTAAGGTCGCTTTCAAAGAATGCTACAAGAGTATTTTCCTCCTCTGCCGCATCAAGGTATTCAATTACTCCCTGTTTTACCAGGTCGCTCCATGAGATCTCATTCTTTTCCAGCTGCTTTATGTGTTTTTCCGTCAGCAGGGGCCTTCCGTCCCTCACAATTATCAGGGGCCTTCTTGCCCTTCCTTTTGAAGTCTCGACGTGTATCTCATTGGATTTGACGTTATAATATACGTTAAGGTTGTCTGTTACGCTTCCCGTCCTTCTTTCTTCCCTTATCCTGCTCACAAAACTATTAGGATCTTCAGCGGTACCGACAAATTTGCTGTTGTAGTATACTTCTGCCATTATATCTCCTTTATTCTTTCCTATTTAACAGCCTTTAACCCAAAATTTTTAAGCTGCTTTAATGTCTCATTCTCGTCTGAACCCTGGGAAATAGAGCACAGCAGGGCAAGGTTTTTTCTCAGTCCGATGTTCGTGCCTTCAGGGGTCTCTATGGGGCATAATCTTCCAAGATGAGTTGAATGCAGTTCGCGGGCTTCAAAATTTTCCTGGCTTGCAGATAGAGGGCTTACTACACGCTGCAAATGCGACAGCGTTTCCAGGTAGTTGAGCCTCTGGATTCTCTGGCTTATCCCTTTCCTCCCGCTGACCCATGTTCCTGTTGCCATTGATGAATATATCCTCTGCGTAAGCAGCTTGTCCCTTATTATCACTTTTATTGACGGAAACTTGCCGCGCTTGACAATCCTCTGGAAATTATACAATAAGTCTCCGATCAGAACCTTGAGATTGAGCCTGAGCAAATCAGCCAGTAAATCCCCGGCAAGCTTAAGCCTCTTGTTCATGTAATGGTCCTTGTCATCGGTGTTAAGGTCTCCTCTCGAGACCATTATGAATTTCTTGATCATCTTGCACAGGTTATAGGCCTTGAATATCCTATCCTCTTTTTTTATGCCGATATGCGGCATGAGGTATTTGTCAAGTATCTCCCCCATCCTTTCAAGCCTTACTTCCTTTGACTGCGTTATTCCGACTTTTTTTGCGATGTAGTCTACAGCTTCCTCCTCGGTCTTGATGCTTGCGAATTCAATGAGGTTAAGGATTACTTCGTCATACTGCTTGTCGTCTGAGATGTACCTTGTTATCTCCTCGTCCTTGAGCATGCCAAGGGCTTTTATAAGGACCAATGCAGGTATCCTTTTTACCCTTGTGAAAGTGATGTAGAACAAACCGTCTTTTAGCTTTTCCATCGTATGCGGGATCTTGAATGAGCCGAACTCTGAAAACAGCTTGCCGACAAACGGCGATGTGCCTGTGGCATCTTCCTCAACCAAAAACTTGTTTGATGCAAGGTCCTCTATTGTTATAAGGACTTTTTCGGTACCGTTGATTATGAAATATCCTCCGGGCTCGTCAGGATCCTCCCCGTTTTCTATCAGCTCATTCCTGTTCATGTTGTGCAGGTGGCACCACTTGCTCTTGAGCATTATGGGTATGTTCCCGACCTGGGTAACAAAGCTTTCCCTCTGCACTCCATTTATATGGGCGCTCACTTCAATGAAGGTAGGGGCAGAATAAGTCAGTTTCCTCAGCCTGGCTTCCATCGGGAAAATATTCCTTTTGCTGCCGTCAGCCTCTGTTATTTCCGGCTTTACAGACCATATTTTGTCCAGTTTGATCCTGAAATCATCGATGTTATGCGGTATTATTGTAGGAACAATCTCCTTGTTTTCTTCCAGTATGACATTCAGCTCCTTGTCCATGAACTGGTTGAAAGACTCTATGTCTGAGTCTACAAAACTCTGCTCGGCAAAATATTTCTGCATCAGGATTTTTCCGTATTTATACATCGACTACCACCCTGTAAAATACCGCTTCTCCTGCAGTCATGCTTTTTCTTGTGATCTTTATTACATCTCCTGCTTTCACGCCCAAAGCCTGCATGGCTGCATCGGTGCTTAATACCCTTGGAAGCTCCTTTAGAGAAATATTGTAGTCCTGCAGCAGCTTTTCTTTTTGCTTGTCGCCAAGCTTCGCATGCTTAGGCATCAATATATGCTTGTCGACATTAAATTTTTTCTTCATACTTACGCTGAACCCTCTTGCTTTTTGACTATAATGGGCCGGACGAGACTCCCAAATCCAGAGGACTTGTGATATCCCTCTGGGATATTCGGACTCGCGACCTCCTGATTACCTTCCCTTAGGTTTTGAAAACCCTTGGTTTTGATAAAAGTCAGGCGCTCTACCAGGCTGAGCTACCGGCCCGCGTTTATACCGTGGATATAAACGCCCTGGCCGGGACTTCCAGCAAACTTTTCCATCGTTCCGTGAGGTTGCAGACCTCACATTGCATGCATTTTTAGCGAATTTTTGGAAAAAATTCGTTTTGAACCCGGGTCGAAGCCGTGACAGGGCTTCATGATAGTTTCTGCAGCATTTTAATCCTAAAATGCTGAGCCAGGCTACACTACCAGGGCATTTTGTCAAATACGGCATAGATAACCCTCTTTTAACTAAAGCAGCTGTAAATTATAGCCTTTTAGCTAAAGAAAGATTATCCCGCATTTTAATCAGAATTATTTGCTTATTTATAAAGTTTACTGATTTAATCGGCATTTTGATACTGCTGCATCTCTCAAAATCTGTACAAGAAATAATACAATCTCCTGATAAAACTTCTATTTAAAATTTTCGTTACTAAAGCATATATTTGGCAGAAAAAATCAAAAACCTTAATAACAAAAAGCATATTTTAAGGATATTCTGGAGGTGCGTATTTATGCATTATATCTGTACTGGTGGTTGTGAAGGAGTTTCAGACAAAAAGGGCGTTTGCCAAGCTGGGGATTGCCCAAAGCATGGAAAGCCATTGTCAAAATGCAGCTGCGGAGATGGCAGGCATGCAGGAGCTTTTGACGGTTAACGATATTGGGTAGGAACGGCTTTGAGCTTTATAATCTGATAGCATAAGGTTTCTCATTGTAAAGGGGTAAATAAGAAAAAGTTATAAACAAGGCCTTGTTTCCGTCTTGTTTAAAATGGCTGAAATAATTGGGCTTGGCAATTTAAGTGCAGTATCCATAGCAGAATTGGTTGATTCTGGAAATGTTGAGATTTTAACTAAAGAAGAAGATTTAGCTGCACTTCATAAAAACCAGTTAAAGGATATTGGTGCTCGTTTAAAGTTTTATGTTGATAGGCAGTCAGGATTATCTTTGCCATTGAGGATGAGGCTAGTTACTGCAGGCCATGTTTTAATGCCAAACATGCCGGTTTCTGCTGTTACTTACGAACAATATGCTGGAGACGGCGTGGGTGTGCATCTGCCTTGGTATGAGGGGACTGCCATAGTGTTTCCTGAAAATAAGGCAGTGATTGGGCTGGATAAGAGGTGCGGCTATGCTTTTGACAATAAGATGCGTCGTGCTTTTGGGAAGGCAGATCCATTTTTTGCACCGGAAGAGTCGGGCTGGAAAAGTGATCAGCAGGGAAGGACACTAGAAACTAATATCAGGATTAGGCATGGGGACTATGATGATATCCATTCTTTACCAAGGCAGGTAAGTGTTGTTGTAAAGTATGATGCAAAAACATTTTGATTTATTTGTTAATAACTTCTAAGAAAATACTGAATGAAATTCATCATCAATAATAAAAATATCCCCACCCCCGGATTTGAATTTCCCAAACCAATCATATTGATTGATTCTCCAGGAACCTTTCGGTCTCAGCTGACTTGTTCTCATTTAAGCAGAATGCACTATCAAACAAGCGGTTTCCCTACAGCCGAACGCACTGCCGTTGTGCTAGGTGGGGAGAATTTATTGAATTCCTATCTGCTTTAAAAACATTATGAAAAAAGAATCAGGAAACAAGCCTACCCGCTGATATTGAGCCTGTTTGATGATGTCGTGAATGTCTTGTCATTCGCTTTAAACACCGCTGTCGCTGCCGGGAAGCTGAAGCTACCGAGTATTGAAAGCTTTGACTTTATCCTGTATGAAAGCACTCTTTCTTCGGAAACATCAAGATTGTCAATCTCCCATTTTACAATAGTGGTGCCTTTTTTCTCATGCCTGAGCACCTTGGTCGGCTGCAATGATCCGATGGAGACTTCCCTCTCGATATTTACAATGCTTGGTATGACTTCTGTCACTTCAATGTCCTTTATTTTTGTCCTGCCCCTGTTCTGCACGTGCAGTGTGACTGACATTTCGGTTACTCCGCCTTCACTTTTCACTAGGCTGCTTGTGCCTTTCATTATTACCAATGGGGCCCTTAAGGTGTAGTATGCCGCTATCAGAAGCACCAGAAGGATTATTACGGCGAACAGAGGTATGAAATTTTTTGTAACTGTAACTCTCATCTTGTTGTTTTCAAGATCACCATCCCATTCAAAGTAGCTTTTGCCGTTTTCTTTTACAACTCTTGCATTTGGATCCTCTGATGAGAATATGGTCTCAAGCAGTGTCGTTTCTGCTCTGAATGTTCCCTTATAATCCGGATTGTTAGATATAAAATCATAGACCGTTTTTGTTGTCAGCAGGCTTTTTTTCTGGCTTACCATCTCTTTATCGGTGTATTCGATGATTTGCACTTCCCTTACTATTGGGGTTATGATGCTCATGTCATCCATTAATAAAGAGACAGCCACTTCGCTTTCCTGCGCATTTGTAAGAGGATCAATGCTTTTTGCTGCCATGACTGTCTTCTCCTCTTTCGGGCCAAGGGAAGTGTTTATGGTTTCCTGCATGAAGTTGCTTTCAATCTTCACTGTGAGCGTTGGATAGTCTATTATGTTCTGGTTGTTTAGCACTATCTTTATCGGTATTTCCTCCCTTGGATCTATCTTTTCAGGAATTCCGACGCTGGTAACTACAGTAGGCACATAGCCTCCTATAAGTCCCTGCACCGATAAGACAGAAACCTTGAGCTGTACGGATTTTAGCTGGTTTGTCTTTTCTGACCTGATATTTACTGTAACTGCATAAGTGCCTATATCCTTTATTTTCAAAGGCTCAACAACAAGCTCCACGCTTCCCTCTTTTCCGGGCTGCGAAGCAATCGTTATGGGATTGACAATTGGGTCTGTCCTGACATCCCATATTGGAAAATCTGGAGTATAGATCCTGTATTCATCAGCATCCTTTATGTTGTTCTTTATGGCAATCTTGAATTTTGCGAATTCATCGATTGTAATCCTGTCCTTCACAGGCTCAACGGTTATGTCAAAAAGCTCGGCATTTGCCAAGGAAGCATATAGAACCAGCACAATTGCCAAAATGCCTAATTTCCTGAACAAACCCATAAAATTCCACCGCTTTTGTTATTGTGTTATTTCATGCCCTACTTATATATAAATCTTTTTGATTAAGGTAAAAATGGGGCTGCGAGGACTTTCGCCAACCTTTTCCATCGTTCCGCGGAATTGAGCAGTGCGAAATTCCGCATTGCATTCTTTTTCCCCGGGCTTTTTTGAAAAAGGCCGTTTCGAACCCCGATTGCTACCACTCTGTAAGCTCCCTTACTGCAGGAGTTGAGGCTTTCCCCAAGGTAGAGTGATAGCCAAGTTACACTACAGCCCCTCAAAACCAAGCTTTATGCCCAGAAATATAAACTTATTTGTCCCCGCATGTTATGTTGTAGGCAGCAACAAGGGAAAAAAGAATTCCGATGACAAATAAAAACCAGTCCTTAACAATCAAAAAATACAATGAAAAAGCTATGCCTACTATCGCCAAAAGCTTAAAAGCTGTTTTTCTTACCGGAATCTTCATGACTACTTCCTTGCCGCAAGGATATAAACCGATATTGCAGCCACAATTATGGTGTACATTATAGAATACCTTACAAGGCTTGACGTGTCGATTGCCTTGAATGCATAAACCATTATCGAGGTTATCCCTATGAAAAACAGCACCGGAACTGCAGAATGCACACTCTTTTTCTCAAAAAAAAGATAAACTGCGGATACCAGGAAAAATGATACCAGGGATATGAAAAGAAAGACAATTGTTATGTTCATGTACTCTATGCTTTCAAAATGGATGGCTGCAAAGATTGATATGTACACCGTAAAGAGGTATGCCGCAAAAACAGAGCCTATGTAGAACCACGAAGGGGCTTTAGAATCTGTTTCGAAATGAAAAATTTTTTTTGCCGGTTTCGGCTTTTCCTCCTGCTCTTCCCTCCTCTCAACGGGCTTTTGCAGCCCTATCCTCTCGAGCGAGCTCAGCTCCCTGCTTAGCTCAATATCATCTGTCCTCTCAGTTTTTTGGCGATAAGAAACATCCGGTTTTTTGCCTGCAGGCTTTTTTCGCGAAATTTTTTTTCCGGATTTGGATTTGCTTTTGCCTCTTTTTTTTGCCATTTTTGCATTCTAAATTTTATCTTTTTTAAACATGTCGGAAATTCCGCTTATTGCCCTGTCTGCTGAAGATACTGTTCTATTATGTCATCTGAAATCTGCTCTACAGCGTTTGATTCTATTGCGAAGCCCAGGCCTTCAAAGCCGCTTATCTTGAAATTATTGAGCCCTATGATCCTTGAGTTTGCATCTACCAGAGGCCCTCCTGAGTTTCCGGGGTTTATGGGGACATCAGTCTGCAAATAAATATTTAGTCCGTTAGGCCCGGGCCTGTGGACAGCGCTTACAATCCCTTCTGTCACGGTAAATGAAAGGCCTGCAGGATTTCCAAGCGCTATTACCCTTTCCCCTACCCTCACATCATCAGAGTCTCCAAACCTGAGGCTCTCGAGGTCCGCATTTACCTTTAATACAGCAACATCAGCTAAGTCATTATACCCTATAAGCGCAGCATCATATACCTTGCCTTCATATGTCAGCACCCTTATGATGCTTGAATCCTCGACTACATGGTAATTGGTCACTATAAAGCCGCGGTCATCTATTATTGCTCCCGAGCCCTGGCCCTTGTTTGTCCCCACGCTTACAACAGACTGCACAACATCATCAATTATTGCGGAAAAGTCTGTGCTTTTCACCTGTATTGTGCTGATCTCATCTTTCAGCTCGTTAAGCTTTATGTCGCTCTGCTTTTCTATTTCGTCTATCAGCGAATTTAAGGCACCTATCTCCTGCTCGTTTTTCTTGCGGAAGCTGGCAAGGCCTGTGTCAATGACATCTATTTTCAGGGTAAGGTTGTTTCTGAGCGAAGAAATTTCCGAGTCAAGGTCCTGTTGCATGCTGTTGATGCTTCCCAAAATTTCCTTGTTCATCACAAGAAGTTTTGCGCTAAATTCTTCATTCAGGGCTTTTATCCTGTAATTATTGTAGAAAATAATGCCGCTAATAACAACTAGAATGGCAACTGCTGAAATAATAAGTATTTTTTTGATGTCTAGCTCTGGCTTCGCCATATTTGCCTCTTTTTATAATTTGTTTACTCACATGCTTATAAAATTTTGCATGAACAGGAATAATAATGATACTGCCACAATGATGCCATAAATTTTCCTGTTCCACCTGATTATCTTTGAGCCGTCAAATAATCCGAAGGGGATCATGTTGAATAATGCCAGGAAAGAATTTATGTAAAAGCCGTAAAATGCGAGTATTTTCATTAATCCGGAAGGAAACATGAATAAAATTGACAGGAAGAACAACGCCAAAATCAAGTTTACCACAGGCCCTGCAGCGGATATTATCCCGTTTTTCCTTATGTCGACCCTTCCTGTTATCATTACAGCTCCCGGTGCTGCAAAAACAAATCTGCCTCCGGTTATTATTGCCAAAAAAATTGCGAGTATTAGCATTTGATTAAAAGCCCTAAACTCTGCAAAACAGCCATAACGCTGCGCGACAAACTTATGCCCAAGCTCATGCAGCAAAAATCCCAATCCTACGGTAACCGCAGAAATAATAAAAACCTGGTAGAAGCTTAATTCAATCCCGTGCCTCAGGACCAGAGCAAACGCGAAAGAGATTGCGAGCCATGCCTTGAGCAAATCCTTTATCTCTTTTTCTGACGTATTAATATTGCCTATGTAGATTTGTTTTTCATTGCGGAAATCCATTTTAAAGCAAAATAAACAGTCGTATTAATAATTTTTTGTTTAAGAATATAACCTACATCACATCAACAAACAATCTATGCTTTTCAGTCCCTTCCAATTCTTCAAGAATCCTCCTTATCACGACTTTCTCGGGATCGGGCATTAATTTGACTCTTTTCTTTATGTCCTCGAAGCTTTCAAAAGGCTTCTCATCCCTTACATTTATTATCTCCCACATGTGCTTCTTTCCGACTCCGGGCAATAATTCTATCTGGTGCATTCTTGTGCTTAAGGGCATTGCCTTGTTGAAAAACTCAACAAACCTTTTTTCATTTTTCTTCACTATTTCCTTGATTGCAAACTCCAGTTCGGATTTTGCAGTCCTGGTCAATTTTGACATTGCAAGCTTTCCAACTATATGGTGAACTTTATCTCTCTTTCCTTCGCCTATATAGACTTCCTCAAAAGGCTGCAAATGGATGCCCTTCTTTGGCACCAGCTCAAGCAATACAAAATGCTCTTTTCCCAAAGCTTGCGCTATAGGGGTCTTCATGTATATGGGCCTCTCATCGAAAGGATACCCATTAGGCAAAAAGTCCAGCACTATTACATTTTCTTCTTTTGCGTTTTCCATTTTTCCGGTCTCTTCATAAACTTGCTGCGTTAATATACTCATGGAATACCTTCCTGTACTCATCGCTTACCTTTTCGAACTTCATTGACGATGCCCTTTGCTGTTTTATTTTAAGTATTTTTTCCTTTTCGTCAACTATATGCCTTATCTTGCTCTCAATCCTGCCCCTTAAGCGCGCGTTTTTCCTGGCTTTTGAAAAGAGCAGCGCTTCTTTTTTGCATTCTGCCTCAAATCCTGCCAATAACGCAAAAACCATGGGAACCCATTTGTTGAATATTTCTCTTTTGAACAGCCTGGCCCTGACTTTTGATTGCGGAGGCATTTTTGCCTCCAAAAAATCCAAAAGCTCGCTTTCAGTTTTCAGCAAATTTTCAAGGTCTTTGATTTCGTATTTTTCTTCGGATATTACCCTTGATTCCTTGCCCGCATACCCTTTAAGCAGCTTCTCGTCAAAAATGACGATTTCCTGCATCAGCCTGTAGACTGTATGCTCTATCTTGCTTATGTAATCCTTTGGCAGGCCTCTTTTTGACTCTAAAAACCTTTCCGGCCTTTTTGCCTTAAGGGCTTTCATCGTCAGCGGCTTCCTTGAAATGCCAAGCTCTGCCAAAAATATCTCTTCAAGGTAATTATTGAGCGACTTTATCTTTTGGATTATTTCCCTTATTAAAGCAACATGCTCTTTTACGCTTTGCAATGCCTTCCTGCTGTTTTTTGCCTTCCTTATGTCTACGGAAAATGCGCGCAATATAAGATCATGCAGCGCCTTTGCCAGCTTTTTTTTCTTGTTCTCAACGCTTATGTTTGTGCTGAGCAAATCTTTCCTGTATTTTCCTTTCTTAAGCGCCTTTTTGCTGCCCTTAACTATGCGGTTTACTTCCCTTGCTATATTCCTATAGCTATCTATGTACCTCTTTTCTATACCCACCCTCATTTTAGGTAATTTAGTTTGCTTCTTTATAAATATTTTTAATTTTGAGTATTCTAGAAGTGAAGAATGGGCTTTAGATGATTTTTATTTATAGAATTTTTATGCTCGCATAACCATATCCCGCTACCGCTCCTAAATGCCCGACTGTAGAATATATTGCCCTCCTACGAGTTCTATTGCTTAGAGTTTCTGCATAAACATGCATCAATTCTGCCAATTGACGTGTAGAAGGACCAGATTGATTAAGACGATGAGGTTCAAAATTAGCAACAGCATAATCTATAGCTTCCCTGATTGCAGCCTTTAAAGAGTCTGCCTCTTCAGGGGGGACGTCAATTGTAGGAGCTATTCCCTCCATGTGTTCAAGAACTACTCTTTGAGCTTTCTTCGGGAGGAGTGTTAAATTACTAGCAAATTTTGCATCGTTATTTGGGATTTGTAATACACTCATTTTTAACACATATAAAATTGTTTTAAGTATTGGTTTTATAGGAATTAACTATTCTAGACTTTATCTCTTTCTCTTCTTTCTCTGGGCTTTATCTTTCTCTCTAAGAGCACGGTAAGCAGCTTTTTCATGAGCTTCTACGCCATCTGCGAAAGTATTTAATACTCTTACTGCATCTCTAACAGCTTCATCTGCTGCACGTTCGAGATCTTCTAAACTGCCATAGTCTTGAACTCTATATTCGCAGAACGTATAGCGAGCTATAACATCCGCGGATCTATTGTTAACAAACCCATGTTCTTCAAAAGCCTTTAGAGCCGCTTGGTCTGCATAATGAGCAAATACTATTGCAGCGCCATACTTTGCCCCATTAGCAATTGGCTTATATATACCTTTTCTCCTTTTTACTTCTTGACGAGCCTCAACAGCAATTTGTATTAAATCACTTAACTCCTGCCTGCCTTCTTCAGGAGTTTTTACTAGCAATTGAGATACAAGTCTACTGACATACCCCATACTTACTCTCGGCAGATCATATCCCTTTACTCTTGGCTGAGCATAATCATTCATTTATTTCACCGCATATTTATTTTGAAACTGCATTATACATTCTTTGAACTACTCCAGAAACGCATATGCAAGAACTATTATTTAAACTTTTCTATTAATTGTTACTATACAATAGCAAATATTTCTGGAATAAAAAAGTCAGCCTAATGCCCACGAATTTTACAATCAATCCATTATTTCTTCTTTTTTCTTCGCCTGTATTTTCGTAAGGTAAACATTTTAGAGAAATCAATCATAGACTCGTGAACGTTTATCTACCTTGGCTACAATGAGCCTATTCGGATTATATCTCACAATGTAAAGAATTCTTTGGTCGCCAACTCTGATTCTGAAAACTTTCTTACCTTCAAAATCTTCTACTCGCTCCACTTCTTGCGGAAAAGGATTTTCTTCAAGCTTGTTTATTTTTTCCTCGACTCTTTTCTTAGTTATAGCATCCAGCTTTTTAATGTACTTAGCAGCCTTGCTAGAGAACTCTGCCGGAAAATTAACCATCTTACCCAAAGACTTGCTTTTTGCTTAGAAGTTTGCCTGCTTTTTCTTCATTTAAAGCTGTCTTAAGCGCTTTTTTATCGTCTTCACTTAATTTTGTGTTTTCAATGTAGTCCATTATATAATCGACTTTCTTTTCCACGTTTGCCAATTTGTTGAGTATCTGTTTTTCAAATGTTGTTTCACTCATTTTAATTAACTATAGAAAACTTGATTTAAATATCTTTCTATGTTTAGAACTCCTTACTTCTTCCCGATAAAATTATTGATTGTATCAGCAATCTTCTTCATGTTTTCAGCGCTTATGTTTACTGTGTAGCCCTGCAGCACTATCTTGAGGTCTTTTACCGTTGTGGGCATTATGTCTATTAATTTGTGGATTTGCTGCTCCCTTAATCTTGGTATATCGAGCTTGGTTATCTTGTTGAAAAGCTCCTGTGCATCTTTATGGCTCGCTGTCAGCGCAAGATGCTCCTCTGTTTTCTGGGCCCTGAAATTAAGATCCTTATCCCTTTTCTTTATCTTTGCAAGCTCTTCCTTCAGCTGGTAAGCGTTTATTGGAGTTTCGGATAATACCTGAGTTGTCATTTTTTAACCCTCTGCTTTTAGGTGCACCGGATGCACCAAGATCATTTTTTCCTTGCCTTCATCATTTATTATGACTTCGTAGCATTTTCCCCTTGCAGCCTTTATCGTTCCGGTCTTGCCATGGAACCTTGTATGGTAAATGCCTTTATGGTAAGATGGCTCCCAGATTAAATGGACTTTCTGCCCTGATTCAAATTCCTGCATGAATCTGCTTATGCTGATTTTGCCTCTTTCCTTTATTCCTTTCCTGAGCTTGTACCTGCTCTTCCCTCTCATGCCCCTTATCCTGTTCATGGAAAAATTGAAGTTTATCCTTGTTTAAAAAGGTTTCGCATTGTTTTTGGAAGTCTGCAGTTTATTTTCTTTATTCCTAAATAACAATACTAATAGAAACATTTATATATTTGGTATAATCAAACTACTTCAAGTTTATTAACCAAGGTGTTTTAATGGCAGGATTTTTATCAAAACTCAGGGAAAAAATGGGGGGAAGTTCTGATATTTTGAATGAAGCACAGGAAGAGGGATATGTGGAACTGGGAGCAGACGTTCCAGAAGGAGGCTCAAGGATAATGGTAAGGCCTTTTGTGATTGAGGATTTTGAAAGCATAAAGCCGATCCTGGATGCATTGAGGGAAGGGCGCACAATCGCTTTGGTCAATATCAAGCCGCTAAAAGACAAGGATTTGGTTGAGCTAAAAAGGGCAATCAACAAATTGAAGAAGACTTGCGATGCAATTGATGGTGACATAGCCGGATTTGGAGACAACTGGATTGCAGCTGTGCCAAACTTTGCCCACATACACCGGCATAAGGCAAAGGAAGAGCCTAAAGAAAGCATGGGGCAGGTTACTGAGTATGAATAGTTCTTTTGGGTAAAGTATATAAATAATAAGAGTCCTTAATCTTGGATGCCCGATACTATTGGTCTAAATGTCAGTGTTACGAATAAAACCCTTGATGAGCTGCTTTCCTGGGCCGTCAGGACAATACAAAGATCTGTTTCTGTAAAAAAAATTGCACTGGAAAAGTTTTCCAGAGATGACGAAGACGATAGAATTTATGGGATAACCCATATTTATAATACAAACAACCTTCAGCTAAGAAGTTACCAAAGCCATTTGAGAAGGCTTGCTTTTGGAATTGGAGCAGTAGGTGACGCAATAAAATCGTTGGAAAAAACCAGATCAGGTGTGATTGATAAAAGCAATGCCGGTCAATTGGAGAGCGGCATGGCGTTATTAAAAGAAAATCTAGAACAAGTTTATAGCAATGTAAATCATGCATTGGAAATATTGAGGAAGGAATCTTCAATCATAAAAGTTGAGGCAACGATGCAAAACGGCAGGCGCTACTACAAGTCTGTGATGTATGGTTTTGCCGAAGCAGAATTGAGGACTCTTCTGCGAAGAGAATCAGAAATAAATGAAGCGGTTATAAAAAGCCTGAAATTCTCCATGGGCACTTTTTTTAGAATCATGGAATCAGTTAAAAAATTGCAGGCATCTTTTCTTGGATTTTTGGAAAAGGTGAGAAAAGGCAAAGTGAATTTTAACTTTGAGGTTGCATGCAACAATATCGAAGATGCCATTTCCAGCTTTTATGCCATAAAAACCGTAGTGGTAGTACTGGGATGGGCAGTTTATGCCATGGCTCCCGGAACTACAATGGGCAATATAGGAGCAATAGCTGCAAGCGGCTTTATGGGTGTCGACTTCATAGTGGATTGTATATCAAGTTTGCCCGCAGGAAGGAGATGGTTTGTAGATAAAAAAGAAAGATTTTCAAGAATAGTGGAAAAATGGGATCAATATCTGTCAAACCTGTCAAACAGGTTTACTCTTGAAGGAAATTTTTGACTTTTTTGGGCGTTTATTGAACCCTCACGAAGTATTAAGTAGCATTTGTTCTGAGGTATAGAGCTTGCAAATGCGATTTACCGGTAAGTTGATTTACTTCCTTATGTAGAGTTAACTTTTCTCTTTCAATGGCAACTTTAGCTGCTGCAGCGGTATCCATGCTTAATAATCCAGATTCAACAGAAGCTGCAGCTTTACCTCCAAAACCCCCACCAAAATCAAATTGTTCTGCTGCTATACCGTAAGATCTTAAAACCACATCAATACCATACCAACCAAAAGCTACAACTGAATTGGAAGATTGAAATTTGTTTGCCCAGAAATTACAAGAAGCTAAATAAACATCATCTTTAATATCCTTAAGCATTTGAGAGGATTTTAACAGCTGCTTAACATTATGGGCATAATTTGGAATTAATTCTCCTATTTTTCCACTTGTTTTGAAGTCTTTGTAAAGTGGATCACCATCGAATCTAGCTTTTCTAACTTCTCTATAAAAATGGATCCAAGACGACCCTGCCCCAATAACATTATTTCCAGTATTTATGGTTACGACAGCTGTTCCCCTATAGGCTGGGCTGGAATTTAATCCTGTAGCTTCTCCGTAAACAAGCATGGCTACTCCAACAATGGGTCCTGCTAGCTGTGTTAGTGCCCATATCTCGGTAGACGTTAATGGTTTTGGTTTTTCTTCAAGTTTTCCAAGTCTGTATTTAATGCGATCCTTTGCTCTACTGAAAAAAGGTCTAGCAATTTCTTCAGCTTCTAATAGTGCCGGTAACGATCGTGCAGAAATTTCAACCCAAACATCATTGTCAGTTAACCATTGTTTCACCGGTTCCAAGTCAATATCCTGCTCTGCAGCAATTGAATCAAGATTTCCGCTTTGTATTAGTGTTACAGAGCCATCGATCGCTGTCCCTACAGCTGCTCCAGCTATAACCCCAGTTATTGCCCCAACCATCACGCTTCTGTAATTTTTTATTTCATCGTGTTGATCTAAATGCTCTCTGAATTCTCTATATCTTGGCATATATTCTGACTCCCACTCCTTGAGAAATCTTCTTGTATGCACATCTAAAGAATTAAAGCCACCTCCATGAAAACCTTCAGAGGCATTAAACCTGAATTCGCCATTAGAAAATCCATTTTGAATAGCATCGGAAATTTCATCAAATGTCAGAACATTCCTTAGAGCTTCGCCGTGATCAGTTTTTCCTTCTAAAGAAAGATGCCTGATACCTGGCGCACCCCTAATTTCTTTTACAATAGGAATTGAAGCAAGATAGCTACCTCTTGTTAAGTCATCATAGCTACGAAGAACTGTCGTCGTATTATTCAACATGTCTTCTAAGTCTGACATGAGTGAGTGGTCCTAAGTCTAGTTTATAAACTTTTCTATATTGTAACTACTTAAAAATAGTAATATATTTAAATAATACTGATTACTGGAGTGAGAAAATACAAGAATCATTAAGTAGTTCCCAAAAAATTTATCTGGTTCCAAACAAAACCAAATAAGAAAATCTATGCCTATTTAACAAACTCCACATTGTCCATGTTCCTGAAATGCTCATCTCCGGTAAGAAATTTAGCGCCATTCTTCTTGGCTAAAATATACCCTATGCAGTCTACGAAAGAAAGCCTTTGCTTAAGGAATCTGAATTTCATCCCTGCCGCTTTTATCAGGTCAGCATCGTCAAAATCGACATTGTACCTTGCATATCTTCCAAATGTCTCTTTGGAATCTTCCCCTTTTCCTTCCCTGAAAAGAAAGTACGAGAACTCAAGAAGATTCAGCCTGTTTAGGATTATGCTTATCCCTTCCTTATAAGAGCGGTAATTGGAGTTTCCTTTTCCCAATTCAATCAGCGCATAAGTGTCAAAATAAAACCTATGGGGCTTCGTTTTCATCTATCTCCCTCATTATTTGGTCAGTAGGCGTCTTTATATCCCTGTATTTTTCCCACAAAAAGTTTAAGTTGTCTGTTTTCTCCACTCTGATATTTAGCGTATCTTCTTCTAAAATTCTCTCCCGTTTTACGATTTCTTTGGGTATTATCACGCCTAACGACCCTCCAATTCTTTTAGCTTTAACCGAGGCTTCCATTTTGTTTAATTCAAACTTATTATATTTATTTAATATAATTAAAATAGTATAACTAATATATAATCTTTTCTATTATAGCCCCAAACCCATATCAGTAGAACTTACTAAGTAGGATTAACTTCTTTACTATTAGAGTTAGAGTTTTTTATTGCTTTAGTCATTATTCTGATTAAATCATCGCTTTTTCTTGTTCCTGCTTCTATACGTTCGTCTCCTAAAAATTTCCTTGTTCTTTCAAACCTAGTGTAATATGAAAAAGGATCATGTTTAGGGTGGTTTATCCCATCTCTGATTGTTGTTGCCCATTCTCTCACAGCTGTTGTAAAGGCTTGATCATGTCCTCTGAATGCAGGATCATTTAATAATGTAAGTAATGAATTTTGTCTTAACTCTTCATTCTTATAAAGGTATTCTGCTAATCCTAACCTTAACCTAAAGTTTGGAGTTCCGCATAGTAAATGAGTATAAGGATTTGCTTTCAATTGATGCCAGGCATCAATTGCGCCCCATAACATTAATTCGGAATTCGGCCTTGCATTTCTTTGGGAAGCCAGGCTAAATTCTCCCATTAATCTGTCATCCAGCAAGAGTTTGCCATCTGAATTGCTAAAAACTGCTTCTCCAGCCCTCATCAGCCTTTCCCAAACTTCATGACTTCTTCCTTCTACAGCAGCAATATATAATTCCTGAACCGAACGGTCGTATTGAGCCACTCTTCTTCCGGCATGCTGATTATAAAATGCCAAGCCTGCATTGATATGCGGCTTTGTTCCATATAATCTTAGGGCAATTAAAGCTTTGACATTATCAATACCTCCCTTGTGTTCAGTATCTTCCCAGGGATAATATCCCTTATTTTTCCATGCAGTTCCAATACTTTGAAATCCATGGTGAGTAAGTACTTGAGTATCCGCTACCATCCTGTCATGGTCATGAACAGAAATTTCAACAACATGGGAGCCCAATAAGGAATATACTTCTACTGCCCTATTATATACATCAGGCGTTGCTGCAATTTTCATTACTGCTACAGTTTGTCCATCCGGGTCTGTTGACGGTCCATATAACTGATGGCAAGTCACAATATATCTTTTTTTAGGCAGGTGTTTTGTCAGAGTGCTGACCTCATGGTGTTTGACTGAAGTTAAGCCTCCAACAACAGCATATTCCTTAATCTCAGGTACAAATTGCCTTACAGCATCATCAAGATTCTCTGTGGGAACGGCAAAAAGCAGAAGATCGCTTCTTCTTGCAACCTCTGCTCCATCATCTAAAATACCCACTCTGGTTCCGCCGAGGCGTTTTTCCACTTCATTTCTTTTATCCGGGAGGTCATAAGCTCTAACAACATAACCAGCCTTATCAAGAATTTTTGCAGTAAGGCACCCCATGTCTCCTGCTCCTATGATTCCGATTTCCATTCCCGTTGGTTTTGACTTTATATTTATAATCTTTACTATTTTAACTACTTAGAAAAAGTTACAACCCCAGCCCTTCATCAATCTCCTTGGCCATTTTTTTTAGTTCAGAAATCGTCCTTACCATGTCTTTCTCTACTTCATCTACAAGATCCTGCAGGTTGTTTACCCTCAGTAAATATCCTCTTTCCGTCGGCACAACAATTCCGGAATCTAATAGCTTGTGTAAATGATGGACAACAGTGCCTCTGCTTAACCCGAGCCTGTAAGCTAATTCATCAGAAGACAAAGGATTGTTTGTTTTTGCCGTCTTTACAAGCTCAATAAAAACCCTGAAGCAGCTTTTGTCCTTGTCCCTCAGGTTAAACAGTCCTAAAGAAGAGCCCAGCCACTGCAGTTCCTGGTTGATATTTTTTTGCGCAGGCTTCCTGATAGTTATTATCGTAATCCTTTGCGAGTATCTCATTTTATCATCAATTGGCACTCTTATTTAAATAAATTGTGATTATCTATATACTCAAGTATAGAAATATTTAAATATTAGTAGATTTTACCACAATTTCGTTGATTTAAAGTCAACAAATAAAAATGGAAAGCCAAAAACCAAGCGATGAAAAAACAGCGGAAAAGAAGGAATTAAAAAAATCCAAAAAGCCCGGTGACAAGGAAAAGATAACAGAACTGACTGATGATCTGCAAAGGCTGCAGGCAGAGTTTGAAAACTACAAAAAAAGGGCGGACAAGGAAAAGCAGGAATTTTCAAGCTATGCCAAGGCTGATTTGATTGCGAAGTTATTGCCTTTATTGGACACTTTTGAGATTGCCTTAAGGAACACAAAAGACCATGAAAAGTTTGTTAAGGGAATGGAGATGGTTTTTGCGCAGTTTTTTTCGGCTTTGGAAGCAGAGGGCTTAAGGCCGATAAATGCCGAAGGAAAAAAGTTTGATCCTTACTATCATGAAGTCATGCTTAAGCAGGAATCAGGCAGGGAAGAAGGCATTGTTTTGGAAGAATTACAGAAAGGCTACATGTTCAAGGACAAGGTTTTGAGGTACAGCAAAGTCAAGATTAGCGAAAAAATCCAGGATAAAGAAGATAAAAAAGATAAGGATAACAGAAATAATCCCCAAAAAAATTAAGCACCGCCGACAATGAGGCGGTTGGGAAAAATACATACCAATGATGCGAGGTCGTAATGCACCGAGCCTATAATTCAGGGGAATTATTTTATTAATCCATTCAAGAATAAATTTCAATAAAAAAGGGTGCAAAAGATCAACCAAGCAAAACTCCATAAAAACACGCCGCTAAATGAGGTTTTGAAGCTTGCAAATGCGTGCAAGTGCAATGCGTGCACAGTCGGATGCAGGCACGGCAGCGGCGTATTTGCAGACGAGGAAATAGAAAAGCTCGCAGGATTCATGAACATTGATGCCGGGGTTTTGAAAAAAGAGTTTTTGGAAGAAGTCGAGAAGTTTAACACAAAAAAATTCAGGCCTAGAATAAAAAGGAAAGAAGGCAGGCCTTACGGCAAGTGCATCTTTTTTGATGAGCAGATTGGATGCAAAATACACGAGGCAAAGCCTTTGGAATGCAGGATAGCGATGGGCTGCAGGGACTATGGGGAAGATTTGATCTTGTGGTTCATGCTCAATCATTTTGTAAACAAGGATGATGCCGAGTCGATAAGGCAGTTTGCATCTTACCTGAAGGCAGGCGGAAAGACCCTGGATGGGGGAAAACTGGAGGATTTGGTTCCTGACAAAAGGAGACTGAAAAAAATATTGAGTTTGGAAATAAAATAAGCAACAAGGGAAAAACAACAATTTCCAACAATAAAATTCAATAAAAAATAATAGCCTGAAATTTTTCAAATAAAAATACAGAAAGAAAAATTTCCGGCAAAAAATATTTTTTCATTGCCCAATAGGATAAAATTTGCATAAAATAATGACCTAACAAATAGTTGGAAAAGATTTGAAAATAAAAATTAACTGATGGAGGATTGATAATTATGGCAAAAGAAGCAAAAACAAGGAAGGAAAAAATAATCGGCATAGATTTAGGCACATCAAATTCTGCCGCAGCAGTTTTGCAGGCTGGTAAACCGACAATAATACCGAGCGCGGAAGGCACAACTGCTTACGGAAAGGCATTTCCAAGCGTGGTTGCATTCACAAAAGACAGCCAGATGCTTGTAGGAGAGCCGGCAAGAAGGCAGGCAATCTCAAATCCCAAGGGGACTGTCTTGGCAGCAAAAAGAAAGATGGGGACAAATTACAAATACAGCATAAACGGCAAGGAATACACGCCGCAGCAGATTTCCGCTTTCATACTGCAAAAAATAAAGAAGGATGCAGAGGAGTTTATCGGGGAGCCAATAAACAAGGCAGTGATAACTGTACCGGCTTATTTTGACGACAACCAGAGGCAGGCCACAAAAGATGCAGGAGAAATAGCCGGCTTAGAGGTTGTAAGATTGGTTAACGAGCCTACAGCAGCTTCTATGGCTTATGGCTTGGACAAGGCTGACAAGGAACTAAAGATTCTTGTGTTTGACTTTGGCGGGGGCACTTTGGATGTCACAATAATGGATTTAAGCCAGGGTGTTTTTGAAGTCAAAGCTACCAATGGAGACACCCAGCTCGGCGGGACAGACATGGATGAAAAGCTGATGAAATTCATCATGGATGATTTCAGGAACAAGGAAAATGTTGACTTGAGCGATGACGATACTGCAATGCAGAGATTGAGGGAGGCAGCTGAAAAAGCCAAAATTGAATTGTCTAACACTTTAGAGACTGACATTAATCTGCCGTTTATCACATCAACAGATGACGGCCCTAAACACTTGAGCATGAAGCTTACAAGGGCAAAATTAGAGCAGCTAGTTGAGCCGATAATACAAAGATGCAGGCATCCGATGGAGCAGGCAATTAAGGATGCAAAGCTAAGCCATAATGAAATTGATAAAGTAATCCTGGTCGGAGGTCCTACCAGAATGCCTATAATGAGGAAATTCGTAGAGGATTTCATAGGCAAGAAGGCAGAAAGAGGCGTTGATCCGATGGAATGTGTCGCAATGGGAGCGGCAATCCAGGCTGGCGTATTGGCCGGGGAAGTCAAGGATATACTATTGTTGGATGTGACTCCTTTAACTTTAGGCATTGAAACACTTGGAGGCGTCAGGACTCCTTTGATTGAAAGGAATGCAACCATTCCAACAAAAAAAAGCCAGATATTCTCCACTGCAGCCGATAACCAGACTGCGGTAACTATAAGGATTGGGCAGGGAGAAAGGCCGATGTTTGCAGACAACAAAGTTCTGGGGCAGTTTGACTTGATAGGATTGCCTCCCGCACCAAGAGGCATTCCGCAGATAGAGGTTGCTTTTGATATTGATGCAAATGGCATATTACACGTAAATGCCAAAGATCTGGGAACAGGAAAAGAGCAGGGCATAAGGATTACTGCTCCGAACAAGCTTTCCGAGGAAGAAGTCGAGACTATGAGGAAACAGGCGGAAGAGCACGCAGAGGAAGACAAGAAGAGGAAAGAAGAAATCGAAACAATAAACAACGCTGATAATCTTGTTTACTCAACTGAAAAGCTGTTCAAGGACTTCGAGGGCAAAGTGGACAATAAGGAATTAGAGACCGTAAAGGGAAAAATAATGGAGCTGAAGGAATTATTAAAGCCCGAGAAAAAGGACATTGCTGCAATAAGGAAAAAAGTTGACGAAGTCAATGAACTGGTGCAGAAGATGTCGACGGAGATGTACCAGAAAGTCGCGCAGGAGCAGGCAAAAAAGCAGGGGCAGCAAGGGCAAGGACAGCAGGGAAGTCAGGGAAAAAATGAGTATGATGACGAAAATGTTATTGATGCTGACTACAAGGTAGAAGACGAAGGCAAAAAAGGGAAGAAAAACAAATAGCCCTTAATTTATTTTTTATTATAATAATTTTTATTAATTATTGGTTTTTCATTTAACAGAAAACTTTTTATTGCCTTAACAATAATGCCGGAAAATGAACATTCCTTCCAGACAGCAATGCCTACAGATTTTAAATAATAATAAGACTCCTTCTAATGTGATAGGGCATTCAAAGGCAGTCTGCAAAGTCGCTGAAGATGTGGTTGAAAAACTGGCTGAAAAGGGGATAAAAGCCAATAAAGAGCTTGTTATTGCGGCAGCTTTGCTTCATGACGTTGAGAGGCTTAAGCCCAATCATGTTATTGCAGGAGCAAAGCTTGTAACGGATCTCGGGTATCCGGAAGTTGCCGAGGTGATGTCAAAGCATACATTCAATATCTTAGAAAACAGGCCGAAAACGATTGAGGAGAAAATTGTATTTTATGCCGACAAAAGGGCAAAGCATGACAAAATTGTAAGCGTGGATGAAAGGTATAAAGATTTAAAGGAAAGATACAGCCTACTTGATTTTGCAGCTTTGGATTCTGAGCTTGAGTTCACAAAAAATATTGAAAAAGAATTACTGGGTTGAGATGGCAAAGGACTATTATCAGATATTGGGGGTTGGCAGGAACGCAACCAAGGAGGAAATCAAGAAAGCCTACAAGAACCTGGCCAAAAAATACCATCCTGACCTGAATAAGCAGGAGGGAAGCGCCGAAAAATTCAAGGAATTGAGCGAGGCTGCAGCAGTTTTGGCTGATGACGAGAAAAGAAGCCAGTATGATAAGCACGGGACTACGGCTGACCAGTTTGGCCAGGGCTTCCAGGGATTTGATTTCTCTGATTTCATGCGCGGCTCTGACTTTGGCTTTGACTTCGACAGCGTCTTTGAAAGCTTTTTCGGAGGAGGTTTTAGGAGGGGAAGAGGCCCAAGCAGGGGCTCGGATTTAAGATATGACCTGGAAATCACTTTGGAAGAGGCATACAAGGGAACGGCAAAAAACATCACAATACCAAGGCTCGAGAAATGCGAAAAATGCAATGGCTTGGGAGCGGAAAAGGAATCCGACATTGTAAGATGCCCTGACTGCAACGGGAGCGGCGTTGTCAGGAGAACACAAAGGACGCCTTTTGGGATTATTGCAACCACAACAACATGCAGGAAATGCCACGGCCAGGGAAATTACATAAAAAGTCCCTGTCAGGAATGCAATGGAAACGGGGTTGCGAGGAAAACAAGAAAAATCGAGATAAAGATACCGGCAGGCGCAGAGCAAGGCACCAACCTGAGGATTAAAGGAGAAGGCGAAGCAGGCGAGAAAGGCGCTGAGACCGGGGACTTGTATGTCATAGTGCACATGAAAGGGCATGATGTCTTCGAGAGGCATGGGGATGATCTTTACATTAAAATTGACATCCCTTTTTCCATAGTTGCTTTGGGCGGGGAAGTGGAAGTTCCCACATTGGATGGCAAAGCAAAACTTAAAATTCCTTCAGGGACGCAAAGCAACACAATTTTCAGGATGAAAGGGAAAGGAATTCCTTATTTGCACGGCTACGGCCAGGGAAACGAGAATGTGGAAGTTGTTGTTGAGGTGCCAACAAAATTGAGCAAGAAGCAGAAGGAATTGCTGAAAGAATTTGAGAAGGAAAGCGGAAGGAAAGGCTTTTTCAAAAGAATTCTTGAATAAATTTTATTCCCTAAGATGCATTAATTTGGTGATATAAACGGCAACCTGACTTGGGACTAAGCTTTTCCATTCTTCTTTATTTTTTATTTTTTCCCTTATTATAGTCCCATCTATTCCTGTGATAGATTTTATCCTCCTTATGGTGTATTTTTCTTTTAGGCATCTTTCCACCCACTTCTCCCCGAAAGTATTCTTGTCGCTCATATACACGACATCGAACTTTGGCAATAAAGTCTCCAATTCTTCAACCCACTTGCTGTCATCCTCGTTGTCAGGCACCGGAAAAATGGTATAATCGCCTATTTCATTTGCAGGCAAAGCCAAGTCTATCATCTCAATCCTTTCCTTGACAGAAAAAGGGTTTTCATTCCTGTCCGCTTTGTCGTTATAAGCCACGCCGATAACTATCTTATCTGCCTCTTTTAGCGCTTCCTTGATTACGTACAGATGGCCGTTATGGAACGGCTGGAACCTTCCCAGGAATAAGGCTGTGGTCATGGTAATGCTATTGCCATTTTGTTTATAAATTTTCTCAAAAATAATTTTTTCTTTTTATTATTCCGAAAGGAATATTTCTGTCAAGAATATTTATTAATAAAAACTTAAAATCAAAAAACTATGGATTATACCATGCAAGCCGCAAGCCAAAGTAGCAAAACAGGAGTTAATGTTTCTCCCCAATCTATTTTTGTTGATGATCTTTTACGCACTGAGAATCCTACGCAAGTACTCCAAGGAAAATTTGGCGATAACTGGAATCCCCTGTATAGACAAGGTACTCTTACCGATGAATTGGTAAAATTTGCAAGAGATGTGTGGTTGGAAGTAAACGGCAGAAGAAGCGACCTTTTTAGAGGTTATGTTGCTCGTAGGGCAGCAGAATTAGGGAAAAAGGCCGAATTTCATGATTATAGTAGCAATGCATTTAAGGGTGTTAGTGATGACGAAAGATTAGAGTTTATTGCTGAAGCAGATATAGAGGTAGAACCACTTTCCCAAATTCTGGATTTGCTTTCAAGATATATAACTCCAACAGTGCATATGACTCAAGGGGATTTAGCAGCCTTAGGAAAAAGGCAGATGGAAAGGCGAACTATAAATTAAATGCAAGTGCATAAAGTTTATAAATAGGCTATTTCTTCGAATTTAAAAATGAGAGCAGCAATAATGTATTCCGGAGGAAAAGACAGCACTTTTGCGATAGACTTGGCTAAAGAGAAGGGATGGGACATAAGATACCTGATTTCCATAAAGCCAACAAGAAAGGATTGTTATTTGTTCCATTACGCTACTGTTGAGCATACTAAGGAATTAGCTAAAATACTAAAAATTCCGCATATTCTTGAAAAATGCACTGTTGCAGATCCGGTAAAAGAGGCATTGATAGTGAAAAATATAGTCAAAAAGATGCAGGCAAAAAACCCCGTCAATGCTGTTATTTTGGGAGGCACCGGACTGCAGGAAACCCAGCTAAGAAGCATACAGGATGCATTAAGGCCGATGGGCATAGAGGTATTTGCTGCGCATGCAGGGGAAGAGCATGATTTGGTTGTTGAGAGAATGCTTGACAAAGGCTACGAAATCATGGTTACACAGGTTGCTTCTGATGGATTAATGAGATGGCTCGGAAAGACAATAACAAAGGAAAACTGGCAGGAACTAAAGGAAGATTCTGTCAACTTTAAGTTCCATATCGGCTTTGAGGGCGGCTATGCCGATACTTTAGTCCTCAATTGCCCCCTGTTTGACAAAAGATTAATCCCGGAAAAAGTTAAGAAAGTTGTTGAAGACGAATACTGCGGGCATGTTGAGATTAAGAAATTAAGGGTTGTGGACAAAAAGGCTGAAATTCTTAACTAACGGAAATATTGCTTGACCAGTTTTGCGTCATTAGGCCTTGGGCTGTATATTGTAAAGCCCCTGCCTGATTCAGCCTGGCCAAAAATACCCAATGGATCCCCGCAAAGCTCATTAAGCCTGGTTTCTATATCCTTCTTTGTCAAAATGTTTGGAGCTCCATTTTCTTTATTTTGTCCGATAACTCTTGTGATATCCCCTTTTTGGAGAGTTTGAAAAATATACAATCCCTGAATCAGTATCTCAAATTCAGCTGCATCCTTCAAAGGGACGGAGCTGGCATATGTGCCTTCATCAAGAAATACAATATAATCGCAGATGCCATCAAAATCATTATTGCGCCTTGCAAAGTAAAATCCTTTATCTTCAAAGGTTATTGCCTTCAAAGAATCTTTAATTTCCGAGATTCCCGCATTATCCTTCAATCTTTCAATTATTTCAATATAAAATGTAGAATGAGTTCTAGATTTTCCAATCTTCGGTGTTATTTTTTTATCAGGCATCTATAATCCCATTAGTTTTGATGGCTTATAAATTTTCTCTTTATAACCAACTCAATCTATGAATTGAATTTTAAGGAGCTAATAATAAATCATTTATTAGCGGATAATCAAGATGTTTTTTGCCTTCCTTTCCATAATCACTTATAATCGAATTAAACTGATTTATTGCTTTATTAAAATTTTTGAACTCAAAGTAACCTGCAATTTTACGGGCAAAACCCGCAGCTACTAATCCTATTAAAAAACTTGATATTATCAAAGTTTGGAAATTAGTTCCCAGTTTTTCACTGAAATAGGCTCCGGCCATAGCACTACCCATTCCGCTTAAAATCGATGCTAAATATGGAGCAAATCCTCCGAAACCAGCCCTATATCTCCTATAACACTTTTCAAAACCTTCAGCAAAATCTTTTGGTAGAGTAACACAATAAGTTGGATCATCTAATATTATATAATCTATTACCTCTTTTTCCCTTTTTATTCTTTTTAGAAGAAAACCATCAAATAAGAAACCATGTTTCCTAAGCACACTAACAACACCATCTTCATTTCCTTCCTCGCACAATCTTTCCAAATCAGAATAAACTGGTTCTCTCATTTTAACTTAGGGCTTTCATAAATATTTGGCTTAAGGATTTATAACTTTTGTGCATCTTAACAACTTCTGTGTTAAGGTTTATATGCCATGGTGGGGTTTTTGGTCCTGCACTCCCATGGCCTTAAAAAATCAGGCAAATAAGCATCTACAAAGTTTGAGGCAGAACCTGTATTTTGTTTATCAGCGCCAAAGCAATAGCCAGGCCTGACGCTTGCATCTGAATAAACCCCTTTGAAGTTATTCTCCAAAAGACTTGATGCATGCTCAATCTGCAAAGGTCCGACCGGGAATATCTGCAAGCCAAATAATACTGTTATTGCCGAAGCTGTCAATTTCACATTTTTCATAGGTGTTGGCTCATTCATATGCATGAAAAACATTATCTTGTTTTTAAATGTTTAGTTTTTTAACTACTACAGAATAATGACTAACTTTGAAGCTTGGAGGATTTGTAAATGTCTTCCCTATACGGCTTTGCCCTGACAATCCCAGCTTTGATTTTCCTTTTTTTGAGTTCTGTTCTTAATTTCTCTTCATCAATGGTCTTCTGGTCGTATCCCAGGCAGATAACATCAGGATTGTATTCCTCCAGTACTTCAAGAATGTCATCTTTATTGCCCAAGACAGCCTCATCGGCAATATTTAGTTTTTTTATATTTTCTAATCTCTGGTTTTCGTTGTTTTTGGGCTTTTTGCCCTTGAATTTTTCAATATTTCTGTCTCTGGCAACTATGACTATAAGATAATTCCCAAAGCTTTTGGCTTCCTTAAGATAACGCAAGTGCCCTTTGTGCAGAATGTCAAAGCTTCCAAAAGCCATTGAGGTTTTCATAATAAAAAGAACTTAAGAGCATTATAAAAATATTTGCAATAAAGGCCAATTTGGGATTATAATAAGTCTCCGAGACGAGGCGATATGCTCAGAGAGCGAGTCTCGGACTATTTTTCGGCAATAATAAAAAATATAAAAATCAAAGAAAGGGTTGTTAATAATCCATACCGCCCATTCCTGGCATTCCGCCGGGAGGCATTTGCGGCATCTTGTCGCCTTTTCCTGAGGATGCAATCACATCATCAATCCTCAAGACCATTACCGCAACTTCAGACGCGCTTGAGACTGCCTGGGTTTTTATCTTCAAAGGCTCAATTACGCCTTTCTTCCATGCGTCCATCACCTTCCCGCTAAAGACATCTATGCCTGCCCATTTCTGCTTCTTGGAGTGCGCAGCTTTAAGGTCTGTCATCGTGTCTATAGGATCAAGGCCTGCATTCTCGACCAAAGTCCTTGGTATGACTTCCATTGCATCCGCAAAAGCCTGAACAGCCAGTTGCTCCCTGCCTGAAAGTGTTTCTGCATATTTTCTCATCTGCATTGCCAGTTCTGTTTCCGGAGCTCCTGCTCCAGCAACAACCATTCCGTCTTTTAATGCAGCGGTAACATCACCCACAGCATCTGTAACTGCCCTCTCTATCTCATTTGTAACATGCTCTGTTCCGCCCCTGATAAGCAAAGTAACAGCTTTTGGGTTCTTGCAGTCCATTATGTAGGTATATTCCTCATCCCCTACTTTTCTTTCCTCAACGGTCCCTGCAAAACCCAGATCTTCATTGCTTAAGTCTTTAAGATTAGTCACTATTTTTGCTCCTGTAGCTTTTCCAATCTTTTTCATGTCGCTTTCAGAAATCCTTCTTACTGCGTAAATTCCCTTCTTTGCGAAAAAATGCACTGCAACATCATCCACTCCTTTCTGGCAAAGCATGACATTAGCGCCTGCTCCTGCAACCTTGTCAACCATGTCCCTGAGCATTTTCTCTTCCTGGTCAAGGAATGCCTGCAGCTGCTCGGGATTGTCAATCTCTATCTTAGCCTCAAACTCAGTCTTCTTTATCTCAATTTCCCTGTCGATTAGCGCGATTTTGGCGTTTTTAACGACTCTTGGCATGTTTGGGCTTAATCTTTCCTTGTCTATGACAATGCCCTTGATTAATTCTGATTCATCTACGCTGCCTCCGGTCCTTTTCTCTATCTTTATATTTTCCTTGTCAACATAGGAATCCTCCTCGACCATCTTTACAGCCTTTACAGCCAAAGCTGCCAAGGTCTCTTTTGAGTATTCTGCGCCTTTTCCGGTCATTGCCGTCTGCGCTATTTTTTTCAAAACCTCATCGTTGTCCGCAGTTATCTTTTCAGCCATCTCGTTCAATATCTCCTGGGCTTTTGTTTCTGCCAGCCTGTATCCTCTTGATATCACTGCAGGATGAACTTCCTTGTCCAGTAACTCTTCGGCATTTTTCAATAATTCTCCGGCCAAAACAACTGCTGTTGTGGTTCCGTCCCCAATCTCATTTTCCTGGGTTTTTGCAACCTCCACAATCATCTTTGCTGCCGGGTGCTCTATGTTCATTTCCTCCAGAATTGTGACGCCGTCATTTGTTACCGTGACATCGCCCAAAGAATCAACAATCATCTTGTCCATTCCTTTTGGCCCTAAAGTAGTCCTGACTGTCTCTGCAACTAGTTTAGCTGCCATGATGTTGTTCCTTTGCGCATCTCTCCCCAAAGTCCTTTGCGTTCCTTCCGGAAGTATAAATATCGGTTGTATGTTCTGTGCCATTTTTAATTTCCCTCCACGATTTTTTATTAAAATTCAGGTTTTTATCAAAATTCTAGAAAAAGTAAATAAGCAGTTATATATAAAGGTTTGTGTTTTTGTGTGTTTTGTGTTTTTGTGGCTTTGCACACAAATCAGCCTTCCCGGGAGATTTCCGCAATGGCTGTTTGTTTTGAGAAATCTTTAAATACTCTTTTGCAGATAATTATGGCTAAGGGGGTGTATTGGTTGCCTTTTTTGAAAAAGGATGTAAATATGGGTTTATTGTTTATAGTCCTTTTAGCTGTTATCATGTTCGTTTTCTCAAGCGTTTTTTACAATAAGAGCATAAACGGCATGCAGGAAGACTATGGCAAGAAAGTCGAAAACCTGCAGGAAATCGAGAAAAGGCTCATGGCAAAAGAGGAAAGAATCAATGAGCTTCTGAAGTCAAAAGACCTCATGGAGAAAGACAAGGAAATCCTCGAGAAAAGCTACCTTGAAATAGAGAGCGAGAATCAGGATTTAAGGAACAGGGTTACAACAAGCTTCACTTCTTTCCAGAAAGCATTGTGTAAGAAAACCGGCAATGTAGAGTGCTTGGGATAATCACTGGAACAAAGGCCCGATATCAATATAGACAGAATAATCGCTTATCTTGTCTCCTTTCATCCGGAAAATATTGGCAAACGGCAATGTAATCTCGCTGTCATCCTTCTTTGTGTAAGTAACTTCCCCATGGCATATTACTGCATCTTCAACTTCCCAAGTATTTATTATTTTGTGGCTCAGTCCCTTAATCAAGCCGAAAAAATCACTGACAGCCTTTTTTATGGCCTCTTTCCCAACCGCAGCATCGGCATTGCCGAACTTAAAAGAAGCATCATCAGTCAAAAAACCAAGAAACTTCTCTGTATCCATCGCATCTATGCTTGCAAACAAAGTTTTAACATCCATTTTACCAAAAAAAAGGATTTTATTTAAATAATTTGCCTTGGCAGATATAGGCAGTTTAAAAACAACAAAATATTTATTTAGGGTGGCAATAGCCTGATTTAAAAAATAAATAAGAGGTAAATAGCATGCCTTTAGACACAACAACAACGAAGCTTCTTGTAACCCTGGCGATAATCATGGTAGGGTATGTTATAGCAAGGCTTGGCAGCCAGCTGATTTTTGCGATAGCAAGAAGGAAAGAGGTAGTAAGCATGGGGAATGTCCGGCTTGTCAAGCTTTTCAGGTACCTCATCCTTATTGCGGCAATACTTGCAGCTTTGGCATATCTCCAGGTAAGCTTCATAAAAGACACCACGCTGATAATCAATTTCCTGGCAAATACCTACAGCCTGCTGCCAAATATACTTATTGTAATACTGCTGATAGTGCTCGCGATTGCAATAGTGAACCTGATAACCTTCGGTTTAAGGAGAATATTTGACATCTCCGGAATCTCGGAATTCATGCTCGAGCAGAAGAAGGAGCATTTCCTCAACGGCATGCTTATTTTTGTCAGAACTGTTCTTTACCTTTTTACCGCATTGTTTTTGCTGAGCCTGTTCGGAGTGGACATCAGCGGAATAACAAGCGCTTTAGGCTGGGTTTTCTACGGCTTAGCTGCCTTGTTTTTCCTCTACCTGTTTTTCGGCACAAGAACTATGGTAGAAAACCTGATAGCCGGAATTTACCTAAGGATGTCTGGTTCTTTCAAGCTGGGGCAGAAAGTGAAGGTCGAAGGTGCCGAGGGAAGCATAAAGTCTATATCGAACCAGGGAGTATCGATAAAATCTGATTCCGGCTATATAACATTCATCCCGAACAGGGAATTTGTCAAAAAGGAGATATCTTTTAAGAATATAGAAACCGACCTGGACACCCTGGAAAAAATAAAAAGCTACTATGTCGAGCAGAAGCCAAGCTATTGCGGGCCTGCCTGCGCATCCATGATACTGAGGATATTCGGCTACAATGAGCCCCAGTCGAAGATCGGGGAGCTGAGCAAGACAGAAGTTGGTGCAGGAACAAAGCCTGATGTGCTGATAGGGGTTGTGCAACAGCTTACAAAAGACAAAGTCAAAGGGGCATGGATTAATGTTGAAAGGATAACAAACCTAAAGGACGAGATAAGGCTCTGGCTCAACCAGGGGGCGTTGATAATAGTCGATTACAAGAAAAGCTTTTTGTTCCCCGAGTCAAACAAGGCGCATTACGCTGTATGCGTCGCTGTTGAGGGCGATGAGCTTGTGATCCTGGACCCAAGCGGCAAGAAAGGGGGCGTTTATCTGGCTGATGCTGAAAAAGTGCACAGGGGCATGGATACCTACTCTGAGCTTTTAAAAGCAAAAAGGGGCTACATAGTCTTCGCGCCTGAAGGGACAACTGCTTTTTACAGGATTGAAGAAGGGCTCATATATGCAGACCCGAGCCTATACGAGGACCTTAGCAACAGGCTGAAGAGCGAGCTTTACAAGCTGACTGAAAAAACAGAGCTCCTGGAGACCGTGCTGCCTCTGAGGGTGAAGGGCTTCATCAGGAAATGGCGCGAGAAGGACAAGATTGCAAGGCTGTGGAAGCCCGCAAACATGCAATAAAAAAGGACATTAGTCATTGGACATTTGTGTCTGTCAAAAACCACCCATCAGAGATGGGTGGAATGTTTTGGTAATATATGCAAACATTGAGTGGTTTTTGAGCACACTAAAAAATGCTTTGCATTTTTGGTGCACCGGAAATTCGTAAGGAATTTCCTAGTGTGCTCGGAAATTTTCATATCGTGAATGGCAATTGGCTTCCAGCCACCAGTTTTAAACTGGTGAAAAATTTCCGACATTTTACTGCAATAGGAAATGTTTTTAATTCTTAATATCTTTTTGAATTAAAATAATGGGAAAAATAACCTTATTAACCGCGATATTCTTTATCTTTCTGGCTCCATTAGCCTATTCAGTAACATTGCAGGATTTAATCAGCTTTTTCAATTTCAACTTCTTCACAGCAGCAATAAGTGTTACTAATCATACCGATTTTATGATAGACAGGGATAACAATAGCATCAATGATACTTTAATATTAGAATTAACAGCTGATGGCAATTCCGGAAATTACCTGGTTGCTGTTGATTTGTTCGATGAGAATATAATAACCAATGAGACGAATAAATCCTTAACCTCCGGAATAAATAAGTTCAATATTTCCTTTCCAGCGGAATTTTTCACTAAAAACAGGTTCAATTACACCATAAAAATATACGGCGAGGACTACAGCCTCAAGTACAGCAAAGAGGGCATAGGGACAGATTATTATGCAAATTACGAGGAAGGCATCAAAATAGCGGTTATTTCCGATAAATCAGCCGATAACAATTCTTTGCAGCTGAATTTTGCGGTTAATTCCACAAAAAACGGTTCTTATGAGATATCCGCTTATCTGCAGCACAATGGCTCAATTATTTTTTCGAAGGCAAACAGGACAATAATTTCCGGGATGAACAACATAACGATAAGTTTTGACAGCGAGACAATAAAAAACACGCATTACTCCGGGAAATATAACCTAACATCGGTAAAAATCAGCAATAAAATAATAAGAGTAGATTATGCGACAAATCATTATGATTACGGGGATTTTTCCAAAAGCTCGTATTTTTCCGGATTTTCCGACCATGGTGTTGACTCAGACAACAATGGCCTGCTTGACTTTCTGAGCCTGAACGCGACGTTGGAAACAAAAAATAATGCTAGCTATAATGCTGAAGCAGACTTATACGACCTGTTCGGCAATTTCATAGAAAAACAGGAAAAAACAATGATGCTTTCATCAGGGAAAAATTATGTTGCCTTAAATTTTAATGGGACCAATATCTATGCCAAAAAACTCAATGGCCCATACATAATAAAATATGCGAAATTAGCGGAAAATAACAGCACAAATGATGAGGTCAATGATTTTTACACAACCCAAAATTACAATTATACAAACTTTGAAACAGGGCCTATGCCTGACCTTAAAATAAGCATCGAGGTTTCTGACGGGTTCCGCTATGGGATAAACAACCTAACTTTGAACATTACAATAAACAATCTTGGAGATAAAAATGCCTTCAATGTTTTCCTGGAGATTTTTGACAACCGCACGTATTCTATTAACAAATCGATAAATATCCTATCAGCAAATGATCATAAAAAATACCCCATAGAGTTTATCAATGCCTCGGATTTTGAAATCAATGCAATTGCAGACTTTGACGATTTTGTCGAGGAAAGCAACGAAAGCAACAACATCGCAAAAGAGGAGATAAGGATAAACAAAAAACCAATATTAAATGAAATAAGCAATATAACAATCAATGAAACGGGCTTAATCCTTATAAACGCAACTGCCTTAGATCCCAATGGCGACAGCCTGGCTTACTCGATAAATGATTCAAAATTTTTCCGGGATGGAAATATTTTTTCATGGAAAACGACAACAATGGATTCGGGAAATTATACGATAAGAATAAACGTATCCGACGGCTATTTATATGATTATAGCATTTTTGAAATAGTGGTTTTGGACAGGAAAGAGATTGATGCTGATGACGACGGCATAAACGACTCTTTGGACCGGGTCATCGGGATGCCGGAGCACATAAACACTTCAACAATAAATGTTTCTTTTTTAATAGGGAATTCCAGCAATTTGTCGAAAATATTTAATGGAACGCAAAAGATTGAGTTCAAGGACAGAAATGCAACAATAGTTGAATTTGACTTCAACTTCAGCAATGCTTCCATCAATTTAAGCAATATAGTAATGGACAAGCAGGATAATAATGCTAGCGGCGCGGTAGTTTTCAGCATAAGAAACATGACTTTGCCTGCAGGCTTCACAAAAACAGTTTATCTTGATAGGTTAAATCAGTCGGAGAATGGCGTATGCGCCAAAGATACGGAAGTCATGGCAATAAATGAGATAGGGAATGATTGCAATGGGATAAATGAGCACAAGATTGAATGCGACGGCACTTTGCAGGACGGCTATAACTGCAGCTATATGGATTCAACGGGGAAATACAAGGTTACTGGATTAAAACACTCAGGAATAAAGCAGATTGATTTTGAAAAGCCGGAAACTCAGCCATCAGCAAGTTCATCTGGTGGCGGAAGTGGTAGCGGGGGAAGCAGCAGCACTGCAGCATGCATTGAGCAATGGTCATGTGCAGAATGGCTGGAATGCGTTGATAATGTGCAGGCAAGAATATGCAATGATTTAAGCAAGTGCGGGATTATCTCCAATAAGCCAATAGGCGAGAGGGAATGCCCAACAATAAAAAAAACTGAAACTAAAAATCAGGAATTTGAAGAGACAAATCCAGATAAAGGCAAAACCGTTGAAAAAACAAGCGGCAACAGCCCATTGCCGAAGATAACGGGATTATTTGCCGCAAACACACAAGCTGATCCAAGAATAGGCATATCGGTTGTAGTTATTATAGTCATCACGGGTCTTTTGGCATTCTATGGCATTATGCAATCCCAATTAAAAATATTTAAATAAAGCCGTCAAATCGTTTTTTGCGTGGGGCTGTAGTGTAGCTTGGAGCTGAGAATCAATCTCTGCGGGCAATATCACCCGGGGTTCGGGGCCTCGTAACCTGAGTTCGAATCTCAGCAGCCCCATTCAATATTCAAAACTGCAAAATGAGCTTGACAAAAGCAATATCGAGATATTATTCTGCATTATTAATGACTATAAAAGCATATGATGCATTAAAAATTTATGCTGCCTGTGGCTCCTTGGGTATAGGCAGAAAAGATGCCTTAGTATACGCTAGGATACATGATATAACCAAAAAGGGAAAATTAGGAGTAGAAGCCCTTGAACATCTGGCAGCAGAACTGCCATTTGGCATCAGAGAAAGCAGCCCCAGCATAGAGCACTTCCTTGCGGAAACAGGAAAAATAATGTCAGATGCGGTTTACAGGGAAGAAAAATATAGGTTTTACACAGAACAAATTCTTCCCAAGCTGGGGCATATGTCCTATAAACGTGTTTTGGGTCTTTTGAAAAGTAGTCATAACATTTCCGAAACGCAGTAATATCGACTAAATCAAAATCTTTATAAACAAAATATAAGAGCTTACTGGCATGGCAAACAAAGAGGAAAAGCTGGGCATTAAGGTAAAGAAATCGGATGATTTTTCTGAGTGGTATAATGAGGTAGTCATCAAATCCGAATTGGCTGAGCATTCCCCAATTAAAGGTTTCATGGTGATTAAGCCAAGGGGCTATGCAGTATGGGAAAAAATACAGCATTTCTTCGATGCAAATATAAAGAAACTAGGGGTAAAAAACGCTTACTTTCCCCTGCTTATACCTGAAAAGTTCTTCAAGAAAGAGGCAGAGCATGCTGAAGGTTTTGCGCCTGAACTGGCCTGGGTGTCAGATAAGGAGGAAGGGGAAAAGTATGCAATAAGGCCTACTTCCGAAACTATAATGTACGATTCATATTCTAGATGGATAAGGTCATGGAGGGATCTCCCTTTGCGCTTAAACCAATGGTGCAATGTTTTAAGGTGGGAAGTCAAGCAGACAAAATTATTTTTGAGAACAAGGGAATTCCTGTGGCAGGAAGGCCATTGCGTCTACGAGACAGAGGAAGAATGCGAGAAAGAAACGAAAATGTATCTGAATGAGTACAAAAAAATCTGCGAGGAGCTGCTTGCAATACCTGTGATTGAAGGTGAGAAGACAGAAAAGGAGAGGTTTGCAGGCGCTAAAAGAACCTATACTCTGGAAGCTTTGATGCCGGATGGCAAGGCACTGCAGATGGGCACATCACATAATTTGGGCCAGAATTTTGCAAAGGCATTTAATATCAAATTTTTGGGCAGGGATGAAAAAATCAAGGTGCCATGGCAGAATTCCTGGGGCCTGTCAACTAGAACCATAGGGGCTATGGTAATGACGCATTCTGACGATAAAGGCCTTGTTTTGCCTCCTAAAGCCGCACCAACCCAGATTGTCATAGTTCCGATATTTAAAAGCGAGGATAAGGATAAAATAGTAACAAAAGCCGAGGAAATAAGAAGCAGGCTGAAAGATTATGAAGTTGAGCTGGACGACAGGGACGGATATTCTCCGGGATGGAAATTCAACGAATGGGAGCTTAAAGGGATTCCATTAAGGATTGAGATAGGCCCGAAGGACATCGAGAAGAAGCAGGTTGTTTTGGTAAGAAGGGATACAAACGAAAAAGAGGCAGTTCCAATATCCCAGCTGGATAAAAAAGTTGACGAAACCCTGGATTACGTCCAAAACCATTTGTTTGAAAATGCGAAAAAATTCCTAAAATCAAACCTGGTTTTTGCGGAAGGCTGGAAGGACTTTGTAAAGCACCTCAAGGACAGGAAGCTTGTGGAAGCATCTTTTTGCGGCAGGATAGAATGCGAGAACGAAATAAAAGAAAAAACCAATGGCGCAACTTCAAGATTAATTCCTTTTGGCCAACCGAAGAAATTAGGAAAATGCATACACTGCGATAAAGAAGCTAAGTTTATGGTTATATTCGGGAAGGCTTATTGACCCAATCGTATTGATTTTTCCTGGATTGCCAATTCCACTAAATTTGCTGTGTTGGATTTTAAGGTTTAATTTTAGATTTTGGAACAAAAGGCAATATCTGCGCATCAGGTCCTTTATTCGGGTGTAAATTATGATCGCCGCCTGCCATATTAACTAAATGTTCTGGATGGGTAACAAGATCAGTAAAAAGCTTAAATGGCAGATATGGCCAATTTCCTCTTGGTTTTAATTCATGCCTGTCTACAAAATATCTAGGCTCTAAACCATTTCTATAAGCAGCCGCTTCAACTTCTGCAACTTTGGCATCATAACCTTTCATCCCCAAATCCGGAAAAACTGTTGCTATATAACCCACAGTGCGGCCTGGGACAAATAATTCTATTGGATTTGTGATTACAGCTGTTTTTCCATCGGAAAAAAATAAAGGGATTCTTGGGACTCCTTCAGTATAGTGGCCAAGCCTTTTCTCCAGCGGTATAGCAATTGAAGCTTCCTCTGCTTTTTTAAATACTAACGGTATTCTTCCGGCGTATTTGGCAATTGTCTCTAAGGTTCTAATGGTCGGGTCTTGAGTTAACTCTTTATATACTAGTTCCCAGTTTGTACCGTATCTCTGATAAAATTCCCCTTCTCTGGGAAAAAATGAATTAAAATCCCGCAATAGCTTGCTGTCTTTAACCATATTACCTGGAAAAGTTCATTATCCTATAAATTTTTCTTTAATTACCAGGAAAGTTTTCAAACCCTCTTATTTGACAACTTTTCAGCCACCAATCCAGAAACATCAATCTTTGAAACTTTATTGGGGATAGTATTTGTCGTTATCACGTTTATCTTTGCTTTCCTTAATTTCTCCAAAGCATGCTCGACAAACAGGCCATGCACGGCAATGCAGCAGAATTTCTCTGCTCCTAATCTTTTCAGCTTTTTTGCAGCCTCTAATATAGTATGCCCTGTGCTTATGATATCATCGACAAATACTATATTTTTATTGCCAATGTCTATTTTTTTATTTATTGTAATTTTGACTTTTCTGCCGGACAGTCTTTTTTTATTTAAAATAACAAATGGATACCCTATCTTTTCAGCAACCCTTTGAGCCCATTTGTAGCTTTCCCAGTCAGGCCCTACGATGAGGGGATTTTTTATATTTTTTTTAATGTAATCGGCTATATAGGGGTTGGTGGTTAATTTGTCTATTTTTGTGGAAAAAAGGTCTTTTAATTTTGTCTGCCTGTGCAAGTGGGGATCAATGACAATTATCTTGTCAAAATACCTGCTGAACAATTTCCCAATGACTTTAATGCTTATGCATTCTCCCGGATTGAACCTTGAATCCTGCCTTAAATAAGCGAAATATGGAGCGACTAAGGTTACGCTTTTAGCGCCCAATTCCCTGGCTGTCTCAGCAGCAAATATCGCCTCAACAACGCAATCATTGATGTAGCCATAGAAAGACTGCACCAGGACAACATCCTTGCCCTTTACATTCTTCATAAACCTTACATAAATCTCGCCGTCAGGAAACCTCTTTGCATTTAGCTCGGAATAAGGCTTATTGAGCTTTTTGGCTATTTTTCCCGCTATGTGCTTCCCTCTTGAGCAGCCTATTATTATCATGCCGCTAAATAGGATTATAATAGTATTTATATGTTGCTAAAATGTGTTTATTGCACCAAATATTTTTTAAATAAGCTTAGATTACCTTTGCTAAATGGGATCAAAAAATACCCTGATTGCATTTCTAATTGTCTTAATAATCTTGATAACAGCATTAGGGGCATTTGTGATAATTGGCGCTGTTAAAAAAGAAGCAGCTAATCAGTCTTTGCAGTCAGAAATAACAGGGCAAGCTTACAATCCTCAGATAAATCCAGGCGATTTTAGCACAAATATCAATAATAAGTACCTTACCTTTTCCCCAGGAACAACTTATGTTTATGAAGGCAAGACTGAGGAAGGGACTGAAAGGATTGAGGTCTATGTGACCGATAATATCAAAAAAATCATGGATGTCGATGTTCTGGAAGTAAGGGACAGGGTCTGGCTTAATGATGAATTGATTGAGGATACAAAAGATTGGTATGCGCAGGACAGGTACGGGAATGTCTGGTATTTTGGCGAGGACTCCAAAGAGATTGTAAATGGAAAGATAGCAAGCACAGCAGGCTCATGGGTATCCGGCTATTACGGCGCAAAGCCGGGCATAGTAATGAAGGCAAACCTGCAAATAGGAGAAACTTACAGGCAGGAATATTATAAAGGCCAGGCAGAGGACATGGCCGATGTTGTTGCTTTAGGGGTAAAAGTCAGGGTAAAATACGGCTCATTTGAAAACTGCCTGCAGACAAGAGAATGGAATCCTTTGGAGCCTGGAGCTGATGAGTATAAGTATTATTGCCCCGAAGCTGGAAATGTGGTTTTAGAGATGGGAGTTGAAGATGGAGAGCAGGTGCAATTGGTTGATATCAAAAAAGGCTCAGGCTCAAAAACCATAGAGGAGCCAGTCGAGAAGTTAAAGGCAGGAATTACGGAGCAGGAAGCTATTGCAATTGCGCAAAAAAGGGTGCCAGGAAGAGTGACAGACGTTGGAATAGAGGAAAAATTTGGAAAGGCCGCTTATGTTGTTGAAATTGATGATGGTGGCACAGAGACCGATGTCATTATCGATATCGAAACAGGAAATGTTTTAGGCATTGAAACATAGCAACTAATAAGTCCTTATTACCTATTATTTAATGTCAAAATTCTATTACCATTACACAATAACAAAAACTTTAAATACTAGTGGTGTTTTTCACAGCTAAAACGATATTAAAATAACTGATTGAGGGTGGTTAAAATAAAAGCACTAAGCATAATAATCGGGTTGATTTTGGCAGTTTTTCTTGTGCCTACTGTATTGGCTCAGGAGGAAAATGTAGGTGTTTGCGTTACAGGATGCAAGCTTTTCATAACAGATGTTGATGTCAAGGTAGGAAGCAAATCTGACAAGAACCTCAAGGACGGGGATTCAATTTCTGATGAAGCAGCTCCAGGAGACAAGGTCCAGTTCGCGATAAAGGTTTACAACAATTTTACTGATGATGAGGATGTTGAGATTGAAGATATAACTATAACAGTCACCATAGAAGGAATAGATGATGATGACGACCTTGAGGAAGAGACAAGCGAGTTTGACCTTAAGGCAGACAAGGACAAAAAACAAACCTTGGAATTTGAGATACCTCTTGAAGTTGATGAAGACACATTCAGCGTTTTGATAGTAGTTGAAGGCGATTCAGACAATGGAAGCCAGGAAGTAGAGATGACTCTTGATCTGGAAGTCCAGAAGGAAGACGATGAGGTCAGGTTTTTGAGAAACAGTGTTACACCATCAGAAATACAGTGCAGCAGGACAGTGCAGCTGTCCACTTCAGTCATAAACACCGGCTCAAGCGAGCAGGATGATGCTGAATTGGAAGTTTCAAATGCCAACTTGGGCGTAAGCTTCAGGGACACATTTGACCTTACTGACGACCCATTTGACGAAGACAGCAAGTTCAGCAAGACATACACATTCACTGTTGCTGACGATGTTGCTTCTGGTGTTTATCCAATAACATCAAAAGTCACTTTTGAGGATGGAAGAAGCACAGAATCTGAGACTGTAGACTTGGTAGTAAGGTCCTGTGATGTTGAATCGGCACCAGCTGAGGAAGAAGAGGACTCAGGAGAAGTTGTAGTTGTACAGCCTCCTGTAACGCAGCCTACTGTTCCAACAGGTGCAGGAACTGCCCAGCCGGTTACACAGCCAACACTTCCAGCAACTGAGGAAAAATCACTATTCCAGTCAACTGGATTCCTTGCAGCTTTGGTTGCAGGGGAAGTTTTGCTTGTAATAATTGCAATCATGATTGTTGTTGCAGTTATGAGAAAGAGAAGCTAAACACTTCTTTTTTAATTTCTTTTTAATTTTTATTTTTGGTATTATTGTCAGCTATGCGTCAATTACAAATAATGTCCCCACTTTAAAGTAACAAATTAATAGAAACATTTAAATATCGGTAACCTATCCTGAATATAAAATGCTGGTGGCAAAAGACACTCTGAATGAGTTAAGGGAAAGATTCAAGCTCAATATCTACGAGGTTAAGATATGGACAACTTTGTTGAGCAGAGGCATAGCAGCAGCATCCGAGCTTGCAGACATTTCCGGAGTGCCAAGATCAAGATGCTATGATGTTCTTGAGAGCCTTGAGAAGAAAGGCTTCATTATAATGAAGATCGGCAAGCCTATCAAGTATATTGCAGTGCAGCCTGATGCCGTGGTTGACAGGGTAAAAAACAGGCTTCAGGAAGAGGCAGACGAGCAGATAAGGATCGTAGAAAGCCTTGGAGAGACAGACCTTTTCCGGGAACTGGAGCTTTTGCATAAGACCGGGGTAAAGAAAGTTGATGTTGAGAACGTAACAGACTCTGTTGCTGGAAGGAATAATGTCAACAGGTTCATAAAGGACATGCTTTTAAGGGCAAACAAAAGCGTCACAATACTAACAAATGCAGATGGGTTGAAGCACAAGCTCAAGGTCTTGAGGAAGGCAAAGGACCATTTGGCAAAGAAAAAGATCAATGTAAGGCTATATACCAATATCAATAATGCTAATGTCGATATGCCTAATGTTGAAGTTTTAAGCACAGGCTATGACTCAAGGTTTGTTAACGTGGATAATGATGAAATATTCTTTGTAATGGCCGGAAAAGACCCTGAATTCGACGCAGGAGTCTGGATAAAGAGCCCTTATTTTGTATCTGCCCTTAACAATCTGTTTGAGAAGGGGAATGGGTAATATAATTTTTTAAGATGGGACCAGAACCGAAGCCAAGACCTGAATCTGGATTGTTTGATACATCATCAATGCCCAATACATATCTGTTTTTTTGTAATCTACCCAATGTTACTCCACGTGTTGGCTTTTTTAGGCCATTTGATGGTGGAGGTGATTATTTTGCTCTTCATCCTTCAATAGATTTATTAATTAAAGATATGAAGGAGGCATTGAGAGAATTTGATGAGGTTCCTTTCAATCCCACCGGCGGAGTCCCTGATACAGAATTACTTCCTGAAGGTATGAATCCCAACCTATTTAGCCCCCTATCTGATTACCAAGTTAATCAAGTGGTCCAAGCATTGAAAGGATAAAATCATTAGTGCCCTTTTGCTTATAGAACATCAAAACCGCAACATACTCATTAACATTCGTAGCTTTGATTTTATTATATAAAACCATAACATTTAAATATAACATATATATAACCAGAATAAAGAGTTCTTAGATTTAAAATGATAGAAGATAAGAATATAACGAAGACAGGTACAACAACTGTTGGAATATTGTGCAAGGACGGCATAGTGCTTGCAGCAGACAAGAGGGCAACTGCTGGTTATTTAATAGCAAACAAGAAATTTGACAAGATCATAAACATAACAGACTCCATAGCTGTCACAGTGGCAGGAACTGTTTCTGATGTCCAGCTTCTGGCAAAATACATAAAAGCGGAATTAAAGCTGAAGGAGATAAGGACTAACAGGGCAAATATGGTGAAGGAAGCTGCAAACCTTCTCGCAGTATTGGTTTACAACAACATACGGAAATTCAGCATAATACCCGGCATATCCCATTTCGTGCTTGGAGGGAAAGATGATTCAGGCTTCTACATTTATGATTTGAGCCCTGACGGCAGCATTGCCGAGATTGATGACTATGTTTCCTCAGGCTCAGGCAGCGTCATGGCTTACGGAGTTTTAGAGACACTATACAGCAAAAATATTTCAGTTGAGGACGGCATCAAGCTGGCTGTAAAAGCGGTAAATGCGGCTGTCCAGAGGGATATAGCCTCGGGAAACGGCATAGACGTTGTTACCATAACAAAAGACGGGGTAAATAAGGTATTTTCAAGGGAGATAAACACAAGAATTGAAGCATAATTTTTCTTAAAAAACATCAAAACTTAAAACAAATTTTTCATTAAAGAAGCAATCAAGAAAAATTCCGGGTATTTATTTATTATTTTTTTTGTGCCCAAAACAGATAAACTTTGATTTTAAAGAACAACTGAACAAATAGTTAATAACATTGGAATTAACAATGTTTCTTTGTAAAATTTGAGTGAATATAATGGCAGACATAATAAAGGAAATCCTCAAGAGCTTGCCCAGCGACAAGATAAGCGAGGCAAACTTCGAGGCAGCGAACATTGTGCTGTACACGAAGGACAAGGACTTCTTCCTGAACAACAATGGAATTATAAAGAAGGTAGTTGACGATATAAAGAAACGGGTAGAGTTAAGGCCTGATCCCAGCATAACCATGGACATGGAAGAGGCTGAGAAAGAGATCAGGAAGATAATCCCGGAGGAAGCCGGAGTTGACCAAGTGATTTTTGACCCGCAAAGGTCAAGGGTCATAATAGAAGCGGAAAAGCCAGGTTTGGCCATAGGAAAACAGGGATCTTTGCTCAGGGATATAAGGGCCAAGACATTATGGGTGCCTTTGATTAACAGGAAGCCTGCAATAAGGTCAAAATTAATAGAAAACATACGCGCGGTCCTTTACCAGAATTCTGATTACAGGAGAAAATTCCTTGACAAGGCAGGCCACAGGATTTATGACGGCTGGATTCGCGGCAAGAAAGAGGAGTGGATAAGGATAAGCTATTTAGGCTCTGGAAGGCAGGTTGGAAGAAGCTGCTTATTGCTGCAGACCCCTGAAAGCCGTATATTGCTCGATTGCGGCGTAGATGTCGCGTCTGACCAGTATCCGTACCCTTACCTGGAAGCGCCTGAATTCAAGATAGAGGAGCTTGATGCTGTCATATTAAGCCATGCCCACGTTGACCATTCCGGCTTTCTCCCTTACCTGTTCAAGTACGGCTATAGGGGCCCTGTTTACTGCACAGCGCCTACAAGGGACATCACTGCATTGATGCTCATTGACTTTGTTAAGATACAGCGCTCAGACGCAAAAGAGCCCATTTTTACCACAGATGACATAAAGGAGATGGTGAAGCATACAATAACTTTGGAGTATGACGAGGTCTTTGACATAACCCCGGATGTAAGGATAACATTGTACAATGCAGGACATATCCTGGGAAGCGCAATGGTGCATCTGCATGTAGGCAATGGCCTTCATAATATCCTTTACTCAGGAGACCAGAAATACGGGAAGACTTTATTGCTTGATCCTGCTGTAACAATGTTTCCCAGGCTCGAAACACTATTGCTTGAATCCACTTACGGCGGCAAAGAAGCCAATATGCCGGAGAGGCAGAGCAGCGACGAGGAGCTTAACAGGATTGTGAAGGAGACAGCAAAGCGCGGTGGAAAAATCCTTATACCTACCCTTGGAGTGGGAAGAAGCCAGGAAATCATGATTGCAATAGAGCAGATGATAAGGACGGGAGTCATGGAAAAAATACCCATTTATATCGACGGCCTGATATGGGACGTAACCGCAATACACACAGCCTATCCAGAATATCTTAACAGCTCAATAAGGAAGCAGATATTCCACCGCGACCAAAATCCTTTCCTTTCCGATGTTTTTAAGAGGGTCGGCAGCCAGAAAGAAAGGATGCAGATAATAGAGGAAACAGGGCCTTGCGTTATATTAGCGACATCCGGAATGCTTCAGGGAGGCCCTTCTGTCGAATACTTAAGGCACCTGGCAGACAACCCTAAAAACTCAATGATATTTGTCAACTACCAGGGAGAAGGCTCTTTAGGCAGGCGCATCCAGAGGGGAGAAAGGGAATATAATGTCGGAGTTAACGGCAAAAACGAAGTAGTCCAGATTAAGCTGGAAGTAAATACTGTTGAAGGCTTCTCAGGCCATAGCTCAAGGCAGCAATTGATGAATTTTGTCAAGAACTGCGACCCAAGGCCGAAAAAAGTGATTGTAAACCACGGAGAAAGCTCTAGGTGCCTGGATTTAGCCAGTTCCATACACAAGATGTTTAGGATAGAGACTTCTGCCCCAAGGAATCTTGAGAGCGTCAGGATAAAGTGATATTGCTTTAATTATTCTAGAAAACTTTATATATATGTACCTATTATGGGTACACATGGCAAGCATAAACATCGCAATCAAAAGGGAAGCTTATGATTTTTTAAAGAACTTAAAGGCCAGGGACAAGAGTTTCTCGGATGTAATTCTGGGCTTCAAAAAAGAGCAGAGCATAATGAGGTTTTTTGGAGCTTTAAAGGACACTGACTGGCAAGAAAAAGAAAAGAATATAGGGGGGCTAAGGGCATCTTTTAACAAGCGATTACAATGATAGGTTTGGATACAAGCGCGATTATAGACATATTCAAGGGAGAGGAAAAAATAAAGCAGTTTCTTGAGGACAATAAAGAGCCGCTGGCAGCAACCATGATGAGCTATTTAGAGTTGTTTTTTGGCTTGGATCCCGGGAATCCCAATCACGCAGAGGAAGGAAGCTATTATGACGAATTTTTTAAAAGCGTATACAATATTGATATGACAAAAAACTCCTGCAAAGAGGCATCAAAAATCTTTTACAATCTGAAAAAACAGGGCAAAACCATTGAGCAGTTTGACTGCGCAATAGCCGCAATGTTTCTTGCAAACGGTATCAGGAAAATTATTACCAGAAATGCCAAGCACTTTGAAAATATTAGGCAATTGGCTGTAATAAGCTATTAATTAAGCCATTTTGGCATACCAGAATATAAACGGGAAATAGTCGTCCCAAATTAATGGTTACTGTGGCATTTTTTATTCTATAATTTTATAAATTGATGCTGATTTTTTTATTCAAATGAAAAAGTTGGGGGTAATTTTTGCAGTATTAGTTGTAATAGTCTTTGCTCTTTCTGCTTTTGCCAACAATAACCCCAATAATAACAATAATTTTGACAATGAAATAACAATCAATAATGGCCTGGAGACGTTCAGGGAAGAGGTCTGTGTTGACGGCTTCGGCAATAAAACCTGCACAGAAAACACTTATATAAAATGCAATGGAGAGGTATACAATGTTCCAAAACCAACAGGATTCACCATTTATAAAAGCATCATTGAGAAAGAATTCGTTGAAAAGGGAGGCAATAGTGAAATATTAAATAACAAAGAAAAGCGATCCCCGTCAGACAGAATCAAAGAATCGGACTTGGAAGTTTTCAATAATAAAATAATCATTAATATCAAAAGCCCGGATTGGAGGAAATTCATTGATTCTAATTCCATGGACCCTCTTATAGATGAGAACTCAACAACAATAGAAATAAGTCCGAAAAATCCCGATGAAATAAAAATCGGGGATATAATTTCTTATGATGTTGATGAATTTGATTATGCGTTGGTGCATAGGGTTGTTGAAATAGGAAATGACGAAGAAGGCATTTATTTCATAACAAAAGGGGACAATTATTTCAAGAATGACCCTTACAAGGTAAGATTTGGGCAGATAGAAGGGATTGTTGTGGGGATTTTGTATTGAAAATGGCAAAAGCACCAATCCACCTCTGCACACAAAGCGATGGAATCAGGGATTTATGGCTTCAATACAGTTCTGTTTCGGGATACCTTGGGAGCTTAGCAAGTGGGGTAAAGAAGTATTCCACAGGGACTGCGAATTTACCAAGAGAAACTGCTGTATTCTCGGGAAATGGTCATATGTTCATAATGGATGGGCAGTTTGCTGATGGTAAAAAATCTAGTGTAACATGCATAGAAGTTACACTTCTGCCCGGACAAGATGATGGCATCGAAGCCATAGCAGAAACAGTGAGAGGAATTTCACCTCTATTTGCACAGCAGCAGGTTAGAGTAGAGCATTACTTGAGTTCTCTGGGGTTGCCTAAGAGGGCGGTTGATGAGATAAAACGATATCAAGAATGCAATCCATAAAAAAACAATCAAGAGCAGGCAAAAAGAGGTGTTCAAAAGCCTGCCCCTGAATGATTAAAAAAGGGGTGTTTAGTCAATTAGTAAGGAAAGCATGGGTCTTTATTAACCATTATGAACAGCTAATCAGGAACTATGATGCATAAAGTTTATAAAGGGAAAAACGCTTTTTAAGCCATGGTATTTGAGACTGTACCTTACAGTATTCCTTCTTATGTCTTTAGCCCGAAATGGTTCTACGGCTTTGACTCCATAATCGAGTTTATAGCCATAATAGTCAGCATTCTGCTCATATTTTACAGCTATAAGTGCTACAAATTAACCGGAGAAAACAAATACCTGCACTTCAGCACTGCCTTTTTGTCTTTGACCATAGCATTTATAGCAAAAATTACAGGAACTTTTGCAATTTACAGGCCCTCAGTCACAAGAACCGCGCTTGGAAGCTCAATCCACCAGGCATTTACCGGCTTAACCCCGTATAGCATCAATGCAATTGCATTAGTCATACACTATTTCTTCATGCTGCTCGGATTTATGATATTGTTCCTGATAATCTCAAGGCTTACCTGGAAAAACCAGAGGGTTATCGTGCTTTTGGTTTATTTTGTATTCCTGGCAACATGGCTAAGCATCATACACTACCAGCTTTTTTATGCAACATCGTTGGTGCTTCTCCTGCTCATAACTTATTCGTATTACAGGAACTATATGGAAGTCAAGAATGAGAAGGCAAGGTTCGTGACAACAGCATTCGGCATACTCCTTATCAGCCAGGCTTTTTTTGTTTTTGCGATATACTCGGGGACAGTTTATGTATTGGCAGAATTAATCCAGTTGCTTGGCTTTATATACCTGTTAATACCATTCATGCTTATTTTTAGAATGAAACCCAGGCATCTAAAATGAATGAAAAAAGGCGTGGAAAACTGGAGATAATTGCCGATATCCTCAGGTCAATGCAGAAAAAAGAAGGCAAAATCAAGCCCACCCACCTTTTGTACAAATCCAACCTGTCACATGCAAAATTGAAGGAATACGTAAATTTGCTTCTGGAAAAAGGCATGATTGAGGAAAAGGAAATAAAAGGCAAGAGGATGTATTTTATGAAAGAGCAGGGGCATAAGTTTCTGCTTGAGTTTGAGAGGATAAAGGAATTTTCTGACAGTTTTGGGCTGTAAACTGTAAACCAATAATTTTTTATATTATCAGGCAAATATATTCTTTTATAATGAAAAAGAGGGTTTCTCTGTTTCTGATAATTTTTTCTATTGTAATTTATGGATGTGCCGAGCAGAGTGAAGAATCCCAGAGCCCTGGGAATGGGGATTATGAGGATGATGCTCTAAAAGGTGGAAGTAGGCCGGTTGTTTCAATAGGCTACATAGGCTGCTCAAACACCCGGGAAACAGTAGAAGGATATCATTATATGGGCGGCAAAAAGATGTGGAGCTATGAGAAAAGATATGATTCCGGCTCAGTCGTTGAGTGGGCAAAAAATGCAGAAGAAGGAAACAGATAC
>JACPBQ010000002.1 GCA_016180235.1 Candidatus Woesearchaeota archaeon
TCTAAAACCAATATATATTTAAAATAAAAAACAAAAATCAGGTAAAATGCCGTTAAAAATATACAATACCCTGACAAGAAAAAAAGAAGCCTTCAAGCCAAGGGCAGGTAAAAAAGTAAACTTTTTTGTATGCGGCCCGACAGTATACGATTACGCGCATATAGGTCATGCCAAGACTTATGTGCAGTTTGATGTCATTGTGAAATACTTAAGGCATAGCGGCTATGATGTTTTCTACCTGCAGAATATTACAGACATAGATGACAAGATCATACAGCGGGCTAAAGAAAGGAAAGAAGAGCCGATTGGCCTGGCAAGAAATTTTGAAAAAGAGTACTATAAGGACATGAAGGACTTGGGAGTTGATTCTGTAAATAAGTTTTCCAGGGCAACTGGGCATATAAAGGAGATAATAAAGCAAATTCAAATTTTGATGGATAAGGGCTTCGCTTATGTCATTGAAAATGACGGCATTTACTTCAACCTTTCCAAATTTCCGGAGTACGGAAAATTATCAGGAAGAAAATCGGCAGAGGCGGAAGATGCCGTTACAAGGATTGATGAAAGCATCAAGAAGGTAAACAAAGGGGATTTCTGCTTATGGAAAAAATCCAAGAAGGATGAGCCTTCATGGGAAGACCCGTGGTTTAATGGCGGCAGGCCCGGTTGGCATATCGAGGACACAGCGATAACGGAAAAGGAATTTGGGCCGCAATATGACATGCACGGGGGAGCCCGCGATTTGATCTTCCCGCATCATGAAGCTGAAATTGCGCAGATGGAGTCTTCTTCTGGAAAAGAGCCTTTTGTAAAATACTGGCTTCATACCGGCTTTCTTAACGTAAAGGGCCAGAAAATGGCCAAGTCCCTGGGAAATTTCATTACTATAAAGGATGCATTGAAAAGATATGACCCAAAAGTCCTGAGGCTGTTCTACATATCAGCCCATTACCGAAGCCCCATTGATTTCTCCGAAAATGCCTTGGAGCAGGCAAAAAACAGCCTTGAAAGGCTGAATGATTTCATGAGAAAAGCCAGGGAAAGCAAAGAAAAAGACAATGAAGCATTGATTAAAAAAACAAAGGAAAAGTTCCTAAAGCATATGGATGATGATTTTGACACTCCAAAAGCCCTTGCTGCCATGTTCGACTTTGTGAAGGAAGTGAACAAAAAAGGAGGAAGCAAAAAAAGCTATGAATTGATGCTGGAATTCGATAAGATATTCAATGTTTTAGACATGAAAGAGGAAAAATTCCCAAAAGATATAATGAGCCTGGTCAATGAAAGGGAAAAGGCAAGAAAAGGGAAAGACTACAAAAAAGCGGACAGCATAAGGGAAGCCCTGAAAAAGAATGGCTATCTGCTTGAGGATACGAAAGAAGGGGTTAGGGTTAAGAAATCGTAAGAAATATAATGAGTGTACTGATTTGTTATTTGGCAGAAACATACTGTATTAAAACTGCAGAAGTTGGAGTATTTCTTTGCGGCTTTCCATTAGGTGAGACGGGTCTTAAAAGTACTGCCTCAAGATTTTGCCCAGGAATAAAAGGTGCAACTACTATAACTCCGTTTACCCTATGTACAGCATATTCTTCAGAAATTCTTTCTGGAGCGATACCATCAACTAAGGCAAGTTGCCTTACGATTTCAGCACCATAAGTTGCTACTAGTTTAGGCAATCCGTCAACAGCATCTCTAGGCAAACTTTTTTTTCTAATTAAATCGTACCCTATCATGGCTGCATGCTTAACTTCCATTTTTCCATGAAGATTTACAGCATCTGTAACATCTTCATCAGTCCATCCGATTGATTTCAGAAATGCATTTGTTCCAGCTATGTAAGGATTTTCAATATCTCCTTGAGCTAGTTCATTTAATGCAACGTTAATCCCATCTTTTTCTCTTGCCATTTAGTTTTGGATAAGCTGTTTCTTTTTAAATCTTTTTACTAAATTATTATTCTCAAAAGAATAAATCACAAATCCACGACAACTTCATAATCCATCTCATTATTCTCAGGAAGCTGCTCAAATTCTATTTCTTCTGCAGTTGTTGTAGCTTTCAGATCGTCCTTGATTGCATTGAACTGCTCCAAAGTTATCTTTCCTTTGGCCAAAATCCTTTTTACTGGCTTTTTCAATGAAAGGTTCTGTTCTGATTTAGCTTTTCTCACCTGCTGCAGTACAAAAACAAAAAATTCCCCTGCTTTCTCGGCTTCCTCATCAACCATATCAAAAGAAGGCCATTTTGAAAGATGTATGCTTTTTGCTTTTTCATATTTTTTGAAATACTGCTGGTATAATTCCTCGGTTATGAAAGGAGTGATAGGCGCCATTAATTTCATTATTGAAAGCAGAGTATGGTATAAAGTATATTGCCCACTTAATTTCCCGTTTTTGCCCCTTTTCTCAACATTGTACACCCTGTCCTTTACAATCTCAAGGTAATTGTCGCAGAACATGTGCCAGAAGAACTTGTCTGCTTCCAGTTTTGTATGGGAGTATTCATAATTCATGAAATTTTCAGTCGATTCTTTGATTAATTTGCTTAATTTTGATAAAATCCAAATATCAATTATCTCAAGTTTTTTCGGCTTTTCAGATTTGTAGTCGGAAAGATGCATAAATGTGAACTTGGAGGCATTCCATATTTTTGTTGCAAACTTAGTCCCTGTAATCAGGTCCTTTTCCTGGAACGGCAGATCATCCCCTAATCTGCTTCCTGCTGCCCAGAATCTCAAAGCGTCGGCAGAATATTTTTTTATCATCTCCCTGGGATCAACGACATTCCCCTTTGACTTTGACATTTTCTTGCCGTGAGGATCCAAAGCCCATCCGGAAATCATCGTGCTTTTCCATGGAATGCTTTGATGGTGGAAATAGCTCTTGACAACGGTATTAAAGAGCCAGAAAGTGATAATGTCATGTGCCTGCGGCCTTAAGTCCATCGGCAATAATTTTTTATAAACAGCTTTATCCTTGAATAATTCAATTGCGATATCCGGTGTTAATGAAGAAGTTGCCCATGTGTCCAAGACATCTTTTTCTCCTATAAATTCATTTGAGCCGCATTTGCAGCTTTTTAGCGGCTTATCAGCCAGCGGATCGACAGGTAATTGTTTCTCTTCCGCAACAATAATCTCATTGCATTTCCTGCAGTACCAAACAGGTATGGGAACTCCAAAATGCCTTTGCCTTGATATATTCCAGTCCCATTTAAGGCCTTCAATCCAGTTCTCATACCTTGCCCTCATATGGTCCGGGTACCATTTTATCTTCCTGCCATATTTTATGAAATCCGCTTTCAAATCCAAATATTTTATGAACCACTGGTCTGTATTCAATATCTCAATATCCGTTTCGCACCTTTCATGCACATTGACAACATGGTGTATAGGCTCTATCTTCTCTATCCTGTTTTCCTCTTCCAAAGCCTTTATTACAGCTTCCCTTGCCTTTTTGACATGCAGGCCTTTGAATTTTCCGGCTTTCTCATTCAAAATTCCGTCTTTGTTTAAAATCTCTATCGGCTCTATCTTGAGTTCTTCCAGCCATTTTACATCATCCATGTCCCCATAGGTGCAGTGGTAAACAATACCTGAGCCGAATTCCATGTCAACATCCTTGTTTGCTGTAATTTTGACTTCCCTGTCAGAGAAAGGTATTTTTGCTTTTTTTCCAATTAATTTATTGAACCTTTTGTCATCAGGATGTATGTGTATCGCGACGCATGCTGGCAATAGTTCAGGCCTTGTTGTTGCTATCGTTATTTGTTTGCCCACATCTGTGTCAAATTTCATGTAAACCAATCTTGAATCTCTCTCACTGTCTTTCATCTCTACCTGGGCTATAGCCGTCTGGCATTCAGGGCACCATACAAAAGGCGCTCTTTTCCTGTAAATCCTGTCTTTCTTATACAAATCAATAAAGCTTCTTTGGGATATTCTTTGGGAATGCTCGTTGATTGTCGTATAGAATATGCTGTAATCGGCGCTTACTCCGATCCTTTTCCAGTCATAAACAAAATCCGGCCTTATCTCTTCAAGAGTCTTTAAGCATAGATTTACAAAATCCTTCCTCTCCATTTTCTGTCCCTTGACATTCTTCATCTTCTCTATCATCCTTTCCGTTGCCAGGCCATTATCATCAGTGCCAAAAGGATAGAATACGTTCTTGCCAATCATTCTCTGGAATCTTGCAACAAAGTCCTGCTGGGAATAAGAAAAACTATGTCCGAGATGCATCTTCCCGCTTACAGTTGGCGGGGGAGTGTCTATGGAATAAGCCTCCTCTTTGCTGTCAGGATTAAATAGATATACTTTCTCCTTCTCCCAGTATTTGAGCCATTTCTCCTCGGATTCATTAGCATTGTAGCGCTTTGGCAGTTCCATACCCAAAAAGAAAAGAAACTTGTTTTTAAATGTTGTGGGGAGCAAAGTTTAAATAGGAGCTTTTTCTTAGGGTATATTAAATGAGGTGTGAAATTTACTCTGTCGATTTAATGTGGGGTTAAGTTAATGAACTATGCTCAGTCAATAAGAGCAGAAACCAGAGTTCTAGCAAGACAGGATTATGACCCTTTAGATTTGCATGGAAGGATAGAATTAGTTAATTTGAATCATCTCGCCAGGGGGCCAAATAGTGCCGTTGGTGAAGTGTTAAGGAATAGCCAAAGAGTATTAGTGACAAATGGTCAGCATTTTATAGGCCAGGTTTGCCTGGTTAGGTTTGATTTAGAGCATAGAATAAGGCACAATCCTGATGTGGAGATACTGCATGGGGAAGATGAAGCAATATTTTTTGGACAGGGGCATTCAGATGATTATTTGTATCCCTTAAAAGCAAACTTCATTTCTACTGAAATGCCCTGGGGATTTGAAGAAAGGATTAAAGGAGGCTTAAGTCCAGAGGAATTTATTTTATATGGCCGTATGAAACCTGGACCCATTCCATCTTTTGAGGCAATTAATCGTCACTATGATCCGGGTAAAATTGGGGTATTCGTCTATATTCGTGGAAATGGTGAAAATCGACAAATATATATTGTAAGCATAGACGAAGTTATACCAGTTGCCACTTACGTTGCTATATCCGATCTATTACCAAGACCTCACAGAAGATCGAGGTTGGTGGTAGTAGACTCAAAGAAGGGTATAAAAGCCCTGCGAGAAGAAATTATAGATAAAGATATAGTTCCTGTTCGAATGGAGCCACTCTTATAAATTCTCCAACCCAAAACACATAAATACTCAAAAAATATTCTTTCTTTTATGCACCCTTTCACTTTCAAATACCAGCCAAAGACCTCAAAGGAGATAATAGGCCAGGAATCGGCAATAAAAAAACTAAGGGATTTTGTAATTAATTTCAAGAAGCAGAAAAAGAATGCAGCATTATTATACGGCCCTTCCGGAACCGGAAAAACAATAAGTGCCTATGCAATTGCTAAGGAACTGAACCTGGAAATTCTTGAAGTCAATGCCAGCGACGTTCGTAATGCCGACCAGATAAACTCTTTATTGGGCTCAGCAATAGGCCAGATGAGCCTGTTCTCAAAAGGAAAGCTGATTTTAGTGGATGAGATTGACGGCCTGTCAGGCACAAAAGACAGAGGCGGCTTGCAGGCAATTGCAAAATTAATAGAAAAATCATCATTCCCGATAGTGTTGACAGCAACAAACCCATGGGACTACAAGTTCAATAATTTAAGGAGAAGGGCTGAGATGATAGAATTTGCCCCATTGGACTACAAGGACATTTCCATTATCCTGAAAAGTATCTGCATCAATGAAAAGATAAAATTTGAAGAGGAAGTCCTTAAGGGCCTGGCCAGGAGGGCTGGAAATGATGCACGGGCAGCTATAAACGACCTGCAGACACTGGCAATGGAAGCAAAAGAACTGACAAAAGAAAGCCTTGAGGAATTGGGGGAAAGGAACAAATTGGAAAGCATGCCAAATGCCCTCGCCAAGATATTCAAGAGCACAGACCCGAAAGTTGCAATAGTTGCATTTGACGCTGTCGAGGAAAACCTTGATCAGCAATTGCTGTGGATTGATGAAAACCTGCCTAAGGAATACACAAATCCTGAAGATTTGGCAAAAGCATATGACAAGTTAAGCAAGGCTGATATGTTTAGCAGAAGGATAAGAAGATGGCAGCACTGGCGTTTTCTTGTATACATAAACGCATTAATCACAGCAGGAATTGCCGTTTCCAAAAAGGAAAAATATAAACACTATGTGCAGTATAAGCCAACAGGAAAGCTGCTAAAATTATGGTGGGCAAAGCAAAAATCAATGAAGAAAAAGGCCATTGCCGAAAAAATCGCTGAAAAAACGCACACATCAAAGAAAGAAGCCTTGAAAAGCACATTGCCATACCTGCAGGCTGCATTTAAAAAAAACAGGGATTTCAGGGAGCAATTAACATTAGAATTGGATTTGAGCAGGGAAGAGGCTGAATGGCTGAGAAAATAACTTGCATAAAGTTACTACAAACTGATAATTATTTTTCTCATTAAAACAACAATTTTCCATATCTTTGTCTCGGGATGCCGCAGGCATCCCAATACGCTAGTGTGCAGGCATGCACAAAAAACAACAAATTTTATAAAATACCGATTAATCTATTACCGCATGGAAAAATTAAGCATAGAGGACATGGCTGTTTTCTGCAAGAGGAAAGGTTTTGTCTATCCTTCCAGCGAGATATACGGCGGTTTTTCAGGATTCTGGGATTTTGGCCATTTGGGTGTTGAATTAAAGAACAACATAAAGGCAGAATGGTGGAGATACCATGTCCAGCAAAGAGAGGATATTGTCGGCATAGATGGCTCTATAATTACCCATCCGAAAGTGTGGCAGGCCAGCGGCCATGTCGAGAATTTTGAGGATATAATGCTGAAATGCTCAAAATGCAGGCAGGAAATAAGGGCAGACCATTTTATTGAGGAAAAATTAAAAACAAATGCAGAAGGCTCGAAGGTAAATGAAATAAACGATATTATCAAAAAAAACAAATTGAAATGCCCAAGATGCAATTCCGATTTTGAAAAGATAGAGCAGTTCAATTTGATGCTTAAGACAAGCATTGGCCCGAAAGAGGACAAAAGCTCAGTATCCTACCTGAGGCCGGAGACAGCGCAATTGATATTTGCTGATTTCAAGCTGGTTGCTGATAATGCAAGATTAAAGCTTCCTTTTGGAATTGCACAAATCGGGAAAGGCTTCAGGAATGAAATAAGCCCAAGGGATTTTCTTTTCCGCTGCAGGGAATTTGAGATGATGGAAATAGAGTATTTTGCCCATCCGGAAAAAACCGATAAGTGCCCTTTCATAGACGAAATAAATGATGAAGAATTAAATTTCCTCACTGCAGAAATGCAGGAGAAAAAGCAAAATCCTATAAGGATGAAAATAAAGGATGCATTGAAGAAAAAAATAATTTCGGAATGGCACGCTTACTGGCTGGCAACAGAGCAGAAATGGTTTGTAAATTTAGGGGCAAAGCAGGAAAACTTCAGGGTAAGGCAGCATCTGAAAAAAGAAAAAAGCCATTATGCCGTTGACACATGGGATTTAGAGTATAACTTCCCTTTCGGCTGGAAAGAGCTGCAGGGAATAGCTAACAGGGCTGATTTTGACCTGCAGCAGCACATGAAATTCTCAGGCAGTGATTTAAGCCTGTTTGACGAAGAAACAAAGAAAAAAATTGTTCCGCATGTTATAGCAGAGCCTTCCCAGGGAGTTGAAAGGGCTTTCCTTGTTTTTATGTTCGATGCCTACAATGATGACAAGAAAAGAGGGAATGTTGTCTTAAAATTGAACCCAAAACTTGCTCCAATAAAACTGGGGATATTCCCGTTGGTGAATAAATTAGATGATGAGGCAAAAAAAATATATGATGCCTTAAAAAAAGATTTTAACTGCATTTTTGACAAATCGGGAAGCATTGGAAGAAGGTATGCAAGGGCCGATGAGACAGGAATTCCTTTTTGTATCACAATTGATTTTGATACTCTGAAGGACAAGGCTGTTACAGTAAGGAATCGCGATGATACAAAGCAGGTAAGGGTAAAAATACAGGATTTAAATGAGACCATCTCCAAATTAATAAATAATCCATAAATTTTATATATCCTTCTTACTCTCTTGAAGATATGCAGGTAAAAGACTTAAAGCCGAGGCAGGGAAAGGTTGACATAGAGCTCGACATAGTTGATATGGGCGAAGTAAGGGAATTTGAGAAATTCGGAAAAGCAGGAAGGGTGGCAAACGCAATAGCAAAAGACGAGACAGGAGACATTAAGCTGACTTTATGGAATGATGATATTGAAAAGATAAAATCAGGGGATAAGATAAAAATCACAAATGGCTATGTTTCCGAGTGGCAAGGGGAAATGCAGCTTTCAACAGGCAAATTCGGGACTATGGAAGTACTAGGGGAAAGCAAGGAAGCAAAAGAAGAAGCTACAAGCCCTCCAAATGAAAAAGAGGGCAAAAAAGCCTACCGGGAATCAGAAGAGAACTTTAAGAAAATAGAGGAAAAGCTTGAAGAAGAGCCTGACTTTGATGAGGAAGAAGTCAAGGACGAGTAAGCGAAAGTAATTTAAATCAATTCTTTTTCTGAAATTAATGTCTGAGCAAAATTTAGGGATTTGATAAGCGCATGTTTTATCAGACTAAAAACCGTAGCTCAGACTGAGAAGACTGAGGTCTTCGGCTAAGGAGAGCATTTCAAAAATCTCAAACTACGCTGAAGACGTAGGTGATTGGTACAGGTATACTGGCCAACTTAAATCCTGGGTTCAAATATCCCAGAGGGCCATTAAAATCCCTCAGGATTTGAAATTCCCAGCGGTCCCACTTTTTTCTATGCCCCTAAAGAGCTTGTCAGTATCTGCCCTGCAATTATATTAAATAATAGCATTACAATAAGGCTTATTATGCAGTAAAGCACTGTGCTTCTTATCATGTTATTTCCAAGCGAATATTTTTCATTCAGCTTGTCAGAGCCGTTCTCAATGCCGTTGACAAGTATTGTCAGGATATAAGTTATCTGCACAACATACAACCCTACAATTATCTGGAAATAATATGTCGGTATTCCTTCTCCAAAAATCGCCATCAGGCCTGCTCCCTGGGCTGCAGAAGATCCGGCTGTAACATCCTGCAGCTGTGAGCCGAGCTTTCCAAGGATTGTGGTTACCATCGAAGTTATCCCTATGACAATTCCGGCTATTGCCGGTGTCAAAAATTTTATCTGGGAATTCATTGAAGAGATTATGTCTGCCAATAAATCCTGCAGCCTTTCATTCACGCTGTGTATTTCCTTTATGTACCTTGAGACGTTTGTCAGGGCCTGGGCTGCGATTACTGGCCCTTTTTTTACCGATTGGACAAGGACCTTCATCGAGCTTTCTATGAGGTTTGACGGAAAACTTATCAAAGCCCCGTGCGCAGGGTCAAATATTGCCTGCTTTATCCCCATCCCGAGTTTTTTTATGTTAGCGCTCACAAGGCTGAAAAAATTTCCCGAGACCGTGCCTTCCATCATGTTTGCGACCTTGTCGAATGCTATCTCTGCAGGAAGCCCGTCTCCCAGCCTGTTTCCGAGCTGGAACAATGCGGATGCAAATTCCATCTCCAGTTTTTTCGCCCTCTCCCTTATCTTTATGATGTTCTTTGACCTTAGCCTGTAGAATATGCCTATTCCCAGTCCTAAAGATAATGTCACCAGCAGGCTTAATATAGCCGCGCCAAGGCCGTAAGGCCCCTCTGTCTCTCCTGTTGTAGCGCTTTCCCTGTATTCAAGCAGGCAGAATTTCTTGAGGCATGGGCTTAATGCGTCTTCAGCGCCAAAGCCGATGTCTGTAAAATTGATGCTGTGCAGCAGTACAGGGCTTAATCCTATTATGAGCAGCAAAGCGCCTATAAATATGCTGAACACAAGGGGATTTATCAGGAATTCTATTTTTCCAAGTTTTATTATGACGTTCCTGTATTTTTTGAGCTCTGGGTTTTCCTCAGAAATATCCGTCTGGCCGTATCCTGTCGGCCTCCTGGATAATACCGCTTTCCCGAGGTAATATACGGCAACAGGCAAAGCAACATTGTACAGTGCAGCTATATGGTACCATGCCACTCCTTCCATAAAGCTGACAACCAAGGGCAGTATGACCAGGCCAAGAATCGGCAAAATGATGCCAAGCATGTGCAGCATCGTTATTGGGCTTTGGAGATTATGGGCATAATGCAGCATCTTCTCGTAAGTCTCGTCCAGTATGACGTCCAATGACTTGTCCAATGCATTCAGCCTTCTTTCCTCGCTTCCCTCGTACAATGAAGATTCAATAAGGTGGAAAGATTCTATGAACTCGAAATTCCATCTCTTCCATGTTTCCAGGTATATGTCAAGGCTTTCCTTTATGCTGTCGTATTTTTCTGTCTCGACGTCCCAGAGCACTTTCTTGAGGTCAAGGCTCAGCGGAGGCGCAAGATGGTCTGCCGCAAACTCAATTGCATTTTCCAGGTTGCTCGTATGCCTCATGTATGTTACCACATAAAATACGCAAAGCACCATCTGGTTGCTTGCCTTTAGCCGCCAGTTGTTTGCAATATAGTCCGGAAGCTTTGCAAAAGGCTTTATCAGGGAGATTCCTATTATGAAAAAGAAAAGAATGAAAAACACAGACTGCAGCAAAAGGAAGGAAAGCAGCGATCCAAGTAATATTATGAAGATCGGGGCCAAGATTGAAAAGGAGACCGCTCCTGAAGGGGTTATATCAAGATGGGATATGCTTATGTTATCCAGCATATCCTCCTCTTTTTTCTTATCCGGCTTTATCTTCAGTATCTTCTCGCTCAGGCCGCATAGCTTCTCGTATATCGTAAAGTGCTTTGGCATGTATTCCTGCCTGAATTCCCGGTATTCCCTGGAGGTGATTTTAGGGGAATAAGTCTTTGCGCCCAGCTCTTTCTCTATCTGCTGCCTGTAGAACTCTGCCAAGTTCTTCATCCTTTCCTTGTCGCTTTGCGTCGGCATCTGTAGAACTGTTCACCTCTTTTTTTAAGTCATATTTATATAATAATAAACCAATAATCATTCCTTTATTATCTAGGCGCCGCCAATACCGCGGCGCATCATTGCACTGGACATTTGCGCAATCGCCCCATTACGGGCGATTATTGATGTGTTGCAGTGATTGCCGCGCAACAATGGCGCGGCTAGGAAAGTTACGTACCAATGATGCGAGGCCGTAATGCGCCGAGCCTATTTTTCTGGGAATTATTTTCCGATTAGTCAAAATTAAATTCATCTTGCTTTTATTTCATATTCATCTTCTTTACGCTCCTTTTCAGCCATTCGTTCCAGTCAAAAAATATGCGCTTACTGTCCAAAGACCCCGTCTCTTCCTTTATCCTCTCTGATATCATGTGGAACTCGTCATTTGCCATTACAACAAAATCGGCCTCGAGCAAATTGAGCATATTGGATTTTTCGGCGTAATTCAGCAAGGTTTCTTTCATTTTTGCCCTTAGCAGTATATTGTCCCAGACAGCATCCCAGCTTCCTGCCCATTCCTTGACATTTCCTGCTATTCCTTTCAGTATCTCGCTCTCCCCGTTAATCAGGTCGTCTGTAGGCTCAAGCTGGTCAGTCCTGCTGTCATATTTCATCAGGTCAACAAACCCATTTTCCAGCAAAGGGTCATTTTCCCAGTGCTTCCTCACCTCGGTTATCTGCGTGATTCTTCTCCAGCGGTGCAGGCCGTCTGCACTCCTTATGGGATTGGCAACAACGATAATGTCAGTTGCCTTGAAGCTTGTCCTCGGCACTCCTAAGTCGTTTACAACCCTGTCAAAGACTCCGTAAGGAGAATCTCCATGGATTGTTCCTGCTACGACATTGGCAAGTGCTCCTATCCTCATCGCCTCGTATAATGCCAAAGCCTCCTTGCTCCTTATCTCTCCGACGATTAAAGCAGAATCTCCCATCCTTAGAGTTGTCCTTATGCCTTCATCAGCAGGGACTTCCGCACTTCCCTTTGTCAACGCTGCAGCAACTTTCAGGGGCTGTATGTTATAGCCAAGCTTTCTTAACGAAGAGGTCGGCAGTTCCAGGGTGTCTTCAATTGTAATGACCCTGTATCTTCTCATCAATTCAACAAGCAAAGACCCCAATAACGATGTTTTTCCCGCGCTCCTGGTGCCTGCAACAAGCATAGTCCTGCTGCCGTCAATAATAAAGCTCAATAATCCAGCAGCCAATGGGCTTATCATCCGGTTGTGCATGAACAATGGCAATGTCCATGGCCTGTCCCTGTGCCTTCTGAAAGCGAAAGAAATGCCGAAAGGATTCAAAGGCTCCCCGACTGCAGCAACTCTTGTGTTTGCGCCCTTTATGCTAAGCTCGGTGTCCAGGATTGGATTTGCCTCATCAAGCGGCCTTCCCGAAACAAGCCTTAGTTTTGTGGCCCACGAGTCTGCTTCCGCGCTTGTAGGGATTATGTTCGTCTTGCAGTCTCCGTAAGTCTGGTGCACGATGAAAGCAGGGACATCTCCGATCTGGTTGTTTATTGTGACATCCTGGACTTTCTCGTCCTGCAGCAAAACCTCTATCAGCCCAAAGCCTACTGTGTATCTGACAAGGATGTTCGTAAGCTGGTCAATTTCCGATGATGTAAGCTTCATGTCCCTGTATTCTGTAAGCTCCTCGATCAGGTCCTGGCCCACATTGAAGAAAACCTGCCTCATCCTTTCCGGATCCACAAACTCGCTTCTTTCCGGCTTGTGCTCTGCCATTATCTTCCTAGCAGTGTCAAGTATCTCATATTTCTCCTCGGTAAGCTTGAATTCAGGGGGCATGATGTGGTAAAGGTACTGCACCGTGTCGGGAAGCTCGAATATTGTAACTTCAGTATCCCCGCCAATTGTGTAAGTCTCGAGCTCTTTTGCATCATGCGGGAAAGTGGACATCAGTTTCGTGAACATGAAATCCGGCCTTACTACCGGAATGAAAAATCTCCTGTAGATTTCCCTGTCTCCTATTTTGTGGCCTGCAAGATGGGGCTTTGCAAGCGCTATGATCCCTGTTTTCTCAAACAATGCAAGGATAAACTCAAGAAGTTCAAGGTATTTCTGGCCGCACTTTGCAAACGTGCCGTCTGCAGACTTGTCGATATTGATCCTCTCGTCCCTTGCGATCCTCACCAGCTCCACATAAGCGCCAATTGGATCTGATCTCAACAGATTGGAGATTATGTTCTGTATAGTGGAATACCAGCTGTTGGCCCATTTTGCGCAGCTTGTGTCTGAAACCAGCTGCGTATAGCTTGAAATCTCCTTTCTCCTGATAAGCTGGGAGTACAGCCTTGCTATTTCCCTCAGCAATATTGTCTGCTCATAGTCATACTCATAATTTCTTTTTTGAGTAAATACTATTTTTGTTGCATCCTTGACCTCAATGAGCATGTCGCATGCCTTGGACATCACAACCGGGTCGTCTTCCAGGGAAGGCGCATGTGTATAATCTTCCATGTTAACTGAAAGCAGTACATCTTCCCCCTCCCTTATCACCTCGTAAGAGAAAGGCTTCTTGTTGTCGAACAGTGCCATTTTTGAATTTGTTGTTTTGTTTATTCGATTTTATTATCGGGATTTGATTTTTAAGTTGTTTTGATGCTTATGCAGGATTTATTTGCCTTTTTTTGTTTCACTTTGCCTTAAAAGCTCCAGGGCTATCTCAATCAAATGGGACTTGTTCCTGTATTTCTTCCTGTCTTCCAGCTCCTTGTCCACCCACTTGATTAGCTCTGCGTCAATTGTGGCGCTGATTGGCTTTTTCATATGACCCATATTATAAAATATATTTTTTATTATTTTTAATTATTTTATATATTTTATATTATAAACATATCCTGATATTTAAATGTTATGGAAAGCAAGGCTTAAATAGTTCTGGCATACAGATATCCCATGGATCCCATATTGCAGGCCATAATCCAGCTGGTAATCCTGTTTTTTGTCATATTTGACCCTTTTGTAAGCCTGGCTGTGTTCGTTATCGCGACAAAGAATATGGGCAATAAGGAGCGCAACTTGGTTGCTGCTCTCGCTGTCATAGTGGCTGCAATAATATCCCTGGTTGTGTTGGCCTTGGGCAACAGCTTTCTCATGCTCCTAAGCACAAGCCTTGAGGATTTTAGGGTTGCAGGAGGGATTATTCTTGGGCTCCTGGGCATCAAGATGGTATGGGGACAATCGCTTGTTAATGACGCCACTATTAAGGGCAGCTCCGGGCGTGCTATTGCAGCAATAATCGCGACTCCATTGCTAACGGGCCCTGCAGCAATAACTGCCATAATAATCAGCGTTAATGATCATGGCCATGCTATAACCGGCGCTGCTGTTGGATTTGTCCTGGGCATAAGCGCCCTTATGTTCTACCAGGCAACCAACATACAAAAAGCATTGGGAAATACTACCTTGCAGGTTATATCTACAATTCTGGGATTAATAACGATAGCATGGGGTGTAAAGTTCATAAGGCTGGGATTGGGCATTTAGCCCCAGTCAAAAAAACAAAACATATATATAGCGGCGAAACTAAAATATTAATCAATATTCCGCCGCTATCATGAAAATCAAAGATTTTCAGGACACAAGCGCGAAGCGCTGTGCTGAACTTCGTTCATGCACAAAAAATCTATGATTTTTGTGTGTGTTCGAAAACACAAACTATTTGTGAATAAATTTTTTGTGTTTTCCGCTATATAAGTTAAAAAGAGGATTATGAAAATGGAAGAACTTGGAATTCCGCCGGCACCAAAGCAGCATGCAGGCCTTTTCCGGGGCCAAAAGCCTGTGCAGGCTGACATCAGCCCTTTCTCAGAGGACATAGGAAATCTAAGCAGGAGGTTAAGGGTTCTTGAGGAAAGCTTCACCAACCTAAGAAGGGTTCTTCAGGTCACTGAGCAGAACATGCTGGATAAGAACCGCATTTTTACTACAGAGATAAGGACTATAGTTTCAGACATAAGCGACATGAAAAAGGAAATCAATGACATAAAGGAAAAAATAATGGAGCTCGTAAAGGAGCTGCAGACAGCAGCAAAGAGGGACGAGGTAAAAGTTCTTGAGAAATACATAAACCTGTGGAATCCCGTAAAATTTGTCACCCAGAACGAGGTCGAGCAGATAGTGAAGGAAATGCTCGACAGGGAAAAGGAAAAATAAGGGTTTGATTATTGATAATTAATAGGCGAGTCAGGAGTTTGAGTTTTAATAAATAGCGAAGCCGAGCGTATGCTAGAGAGCGAGGCTTCGCAGTAAATTTGCGGAGCAGATTTAAAAAATAAAATAAAGATTACTGCATGCTTAAATAGAAATGTTTATATACATTTTTTCAACTGAATTGTAAAAAAGAGGTATATTATGGCTTTATTCAGCTTCGGCAAGAAAAAGAGCGCGCAACCAGTCCAATCAGCGCCTGGAAGCCCCATAGAGCAGGCAATGGTGATGAAGCAGAGGGGCATGGACAACAACTCCATAGTCCAGGAGCTTGAAAGGCAGGGCTATAATTCTTCCCAGATTTTTGATGTGATGAACCAGATGAACATAAGCGGGGCAAACACGAGTATTGAGCAGCCTCCGGAATATGGCATGCCGCAGCAGGATTTTTCCTATCAGCAGCCGTATCCCCAGCAGCAATATGAGCAGCCAAGGGAAGAAAAAGAGTCTGTAAGCAGGGAGCAGATAGAAGAGATTGCAGAGTCGATAATAGACGAGAAATGGAAAGAGTTTGAGGAAGATGTCAGGAAAATAATTGAATGGAAAGACAAGACAGAGTTGAGGATAGGCCAGCTCGACCAGCAGATAAAAGATATTGCGGCTACTTTAAACAGCCTCCATAAAAACATAATAAACAAGGTTTCCGACTATGACCGGAATTTGACGGATGTCGGCACAGAGATAAAAGCCATGGAAAAGGTCTTCCAGAAAGTTTTGCCAAGCCTGACGGAGAATGTAAATAAGCTGGAAAGATTGTCTAAAGGCGCTAAGCCGTCAGTAAGAAAATAGGCTTAATCAGTTAATAATTATTGCTAACAAATAGTGTTGGTTAGAAAATTGAATTCTATTTTATGCTAAGTCTGCTTCGCAGCCAGCAATCCGATTGTAAACACTGCTATAAGGAATATAAGTATCATACCAAGAAAATTGGGGTGGAATATGATTGTGGATGTCTTGGCAAAATCTTCCCCTCTTTCCGGAACATTGACATTTTCCCTGACGACAGCCAAGGCCCCTACAATTAATGCAACAACCAGGATGACAAGCACAATATATTTCATTGCGGGCATTTCAAGCGCTGTGGCTGAGCCTCCGAACATCTTGGCTGCTATCGCCACTATCGCAACTAATACCAGCACAACCGCAAAAACCGGGGCTATCTGCTTCACGACCTCTGTGGCTATCTCCGATATTATGACAAAGAATGATGCCAGCAGCCCTATCAGGATTATTATTATCTGGTTCTGGCCAAGCACTTTTGTATAGAGAAGCACGGCATAAACGAAAAGCCACACAAAAAGGAATACAAAAACAACAGAAAAGCTCTGAAGGGCCGTAACATCAAGAAAAGTTGCCATTTTCGCTTATTTTCCGCCAAACATTCTGCCAAAATCCATTCCAAGCCTCTTGAAGCCTGCTAATTTCTCCCTTTCGCCTTCCCCGCCGGTAACGAATGATATAATGACGCCAAAGACAACAAGCATTATGAAGATTGCCAGCGCATCAGAGCCGAATATTCTTTCCAGCCAGTCATCGAATCCTGCTGCGTACCATCCTGCTGAACTGCCAAATATTATTATTATTGCAACAATGGAAAAGAATCCTATCCATCCGGGCATGGACATCCCCAAAGTGACCTTGTCATGGGCAAAAACCCCTATCAGGATCATTAGCGAAATGATGCCGACTATAACAAGGCCGACCTGAGGCAGTGCGGCATTTATGATTAAAACGGGGTCAAATCCTGCAGGCAGGTCTCCTGTTATGTGCGGTATGACAATTATGAGGGCAAAAATAAGCGCTATCGCGCTGTTCATGTTCCTCTTTTCCTCTCCAAGAATCTTTGATTTTTCCAGAACCGCAAAAACTATTGTAAATATCAGGAGAAAAGGCAGCAAAACGTCCATAAGGCCCCATCTCTCCAGTGACCTTCCAAATTCCTCAAGCACAAAATTCTCTGAAGCCAATTAACGCACCTTTTTTGATTTAATCTAAATTATTGAAGTTATACTTTTTAAACTTTGCTATGATTTCTTATCATGGTGGCGATGGCTGTCCTGGGTTACATAGACAACAAACATCACTATTATAATCAACAAAAAAATCGATCCTGTAACTTCTCCCCTGCTGCTGCCGCTTAAAAAGCCGAATGTATCATCCAGAAGGTTAAGGGCGTCCAGGAAAATGAAGATGAGCACAATAAATACTATTACCATGAATGCTGTCTTCCAGCCTCCTTCCAGAAAAACCCCTTCCGGCCTTTCCTGGAAAAAAGAGCCTACAAGCAAGAGGAATAATACCACCAAAAACAATAAAACAACAAAGTTTGATGAAACAGCTGTTATTATCTCAACAAGCCTCGAGGATGCAATGACAAGGAATGCAATTACGAATGCTGCTACCGAGTTAAGGTTTTTCTTCGTGTATTTCTTCCCGTCTATCTCCTCAACCCCGAAGACCTTTGTCCTCTCCAATAATGCAAAAACGATTGTGAAGACAAGAAGGAACGGCAGGACTACGTCAAAGATGCCTATATTATCAAAAAAATTTATTATCTCCCTGAATTGAGTTGCCATCTTTTTTTAAATGATTTTATTCTTATGTCCATATATAAACTTTTCGAAAAGATGTATTGGAATTATACCTATAAAATATAAAAATAATACCCATAAATATAGGCTCGGCGCATTACGGCCTCGCATCATTGGTACGTAACTTTCCTAGCCGCGCCATTGTTGGGCGGTAATAAATGTCCATAAATAGGCGAGGCGAGTGATGTGGCAAGGCAACGAGCCTCGCACTATAGTTTCGGATCAGATTAAAAATCATAATAAACAATGTGCTACTAATTAAAAAACTTTATAAAACCAGCGTAGTTTACGGGTGAAATGCTGAACAAGAGCGAATTTGGGAAAATAAGGCAGGAGCTGGCCAGGACTGAGGAAAGGAGGGAATATGTCATTCAGCTGTCCAGGGAGATAATAAACCTGTCAAAGAGGATAATTTATGCCCTGCACAGGGATGATGTCAGGGAAGCAGATTCATTGATAAAAGAGATAGATTCTAAAAAGGGTTCTCTGCTGAAAAACAACATAAAGCTCGACATCAATATAGACCAGGTTGCTTTGCAGGAGTATGTGGAAGCCTTATGCTATTACCATTTTATTAAAAACAGGAAGATCCCGGACAAAGCTGCCCTGAAAGTGGACAGCGAAAGCTACCTGCTTGGCTTGTGCGACCTTAGCGGGGAGCTTGTAAGGAAAGCTGTGAATGAAGTTGTAAAAAACAATTTTGATATAGCTTTCGGGATAAAGGGCCTTGTCGAGGAAATTTATGATGAGTTTTTGAAGTTCAACCTGAGGAACAACGAGCTGAGGAAGAAATCCGACCAGATAAAATACAACCTGATAAAATTGCAGGATGTCATTTATGAGCTTAAGATGAAAGGTAAATTAAAATGAGGCTTAAAAGGACAAGCACATGCGGGGAGCTTGGAAAGAAGGATATCAGGAAAGAAGTTTGCCTGGCAGGATGGATTCAGTCATCAAGAGACCATGGAGGCATTATTTTTATTGATTTAAGGGACAGGTATGGGCTTACCCAGGCAGTTTTTGACCCCAAGCATGACAGGAAAACACATAAGGAAGCTGAATCATTAAGAAGGGAAGATGTAATTTCAGTTAAGGGCAAAGTCAGGGCTCGCGGCAAAGGCCTTGAAAACCCCAATCTTAAGACAGGAGAGATAGAGGTTCTCGCAGATGAATTGGAAATTCTGAGCAGGGCTGAGACGCCGCCTCTTGAAGTTGAGGACAGGGTTGATGCCGGAGAGGAACTAAGGTTAAAGTACCGCTTCCTGGACTTGAGAAGGCCTAAGATGCAGAATCATTTATTGATAAGGCATAAGGCTGCGCAGGCTGCCAGGGAATATCTGAACAAGAATAATTTCCTGGAGATTGAAACTCCGATGCTGGTAAGGGCAACTCCCGAAGGCGCCCGTGATTATATTGTTCCTTCAAGAGTAAATCCTGGCAAGTTTTACGCACTGCCCCAAAGCCCTCAATTGTACAAGCAGATTCTCATGGTTTCAGGCTGTGACAGGTATTACCAGCTGGCCAGATGCTTGAGGGATGAGGACTTGAGGGCAGACAGGCAGCCTGAGCACACTCAGATAGATCTGGAAATGAGCTTTGTTGCGCAGGAAGATGTTTTGGAGATGGTAGAAGGCCTGTACAAGCACATGATGAAATCTGTTTTAGGCATTGACATCAAACACAAATTCCCGAGGCTGTCGCACAAGGAATCAATGGACAAATACGGGACAGACAAGCCTGACTTGAGATTTGGCCTTGAGCTGATTGATGTAACCGATATTGTAAATAGTTCGGATTTTGAGGTTTTTAAGAAAGCCGAGCAGGTAAAGTGCATCAATCCGGAAAAGGATTTCAGCAGGAACGAGCTTGACAGCTACATCAGTTTCTGCCAGCAGAACGGCGCCAAGGGAATGGCCTGGATGAAAGTCACAGATAAAGGCCTGGAAAGCAACATTGTGAAATTTTTTAACAATAATCTGCAAAAGAAGATTCTTGAGAAAACGAAGGCAAAAAAAGGCTCTACTTTGATGTTCATTGCAGACAAGCCAAAAATAGCTGCTGCAATTTTGGACAAATTAAGGCTCAAATTGAGGGACGATTTAAAATTGGTCAAAGGCAATGATTTCAGGTTCTGCTGGATTGTTGATTTTCCCCTGTTTGAATGGGATGAGGAAAATGGGAAATGGGAAGCATCGCATCATATTTTTACCGCTCCAAAAAAAGAGCACATTCATCTGTTGGAAAAAGAGCCTGGAAACGTCTATGCTGATTTATATGATTTGGTTCTTAATGGGATAGAGTTAGGATCCGGAAGCATAAGGGAGACAAATCCTGAAACTCAGCAGAAAGTCATGAAAGTCATCGGCATCAAAAAGGAAGACGCGATAAAAAAATTTGGGTTTTTGATGGAAGCTTTCAAATATGGAACTCCGCCGCATGGAGGCATAGGCCTGGGCTTTGACCGCATTGTAGCGTTAATGTGCGGCTATAACGACATAAGGGAAGTGATTGCATTCCCAAAAAACAAGAACGCAGAATGCCCGATGGACGGCTCTCCAAGCGAAGTTGATGAAACGCAATTGAAAGAGCTGCATATTAAGAGTGATTTGGTGAAGAAAAAATAAACATCCCATTTTTATTTAAAATTTTCTTTATATATGATTATTTTCCTGCAAAAATGCCCCAACCAAAATCAATCCATCCAAAAACAAGGAAAAAATGGAGGCAATGGCTTCAAAAAAACCATAAAAAAGAATCCAAAGTTTTTCTTATAAAATACAAGAAACACACTAAAAAGCCGACCATAACCCATAGGGAAGCGATGGATGAAGCTATATGCTTTGGCTGGATTGACACAACTGCAAAAAGGCTGGATGATGAAAGGTATGGCAATCATTTTGTCAAAAGGAATGAGAGCAGCAGGTGGAGCAGCAACACGCTGAAATACGCAGAAAGGCTCATAAAAGAAGGCAGGATGTCAGAAGAAGGTTTAAAGAGGTATGAGGAAGGCCTAAAAAAACCTGTCATCGACCATGGTTTGCCAAGAAATCCTGAAGCTCCAAAAGACTTAAAGGAAGCTTTGGAAAAAGACAAAAAAGCGAAAGAAAACTTCAATAATTTAGCTCCATCTTACAAAAGAGTGTACATTTACTGGGTTGAGAGGGCCAAAAGAAAAGAGACAAGAATTAAAAGAATAAAAGAAACCGTAAAAAGAGCAAAAGAAAATAAAAAATGGGGAATGCAGTAAATTAGATTTAAATACTCATTAAAAATCACCTTTCCTATCATGCAAATAAATCTCATAACCTCAAACTTAGGAAAAGTCAAAGAACTTAAAGCCTACTTAGAGCCGGAAATAAAAATAAACCATATTAAAAAAGAATACAGGGAATTAAGAAGCGACAACCCGGAAGAAATAGCAAAAGAATCGGCAAAAAGGCTTGCAGAGGAACTAAAAAAACCAGTTGTTGTTGAAGATTCAGGATTGTTCATAAAATCTTTAAATGATTTCCCCGGAACATGCTCATCTTACATCCATAAAAGGATAGGATTAAAAGGGATCTTGAAATTGATGGAAAATACTGATGGCAGGGAATGCATGTACAAATCAGCAATTGCATACTGCGAGCCAAAAAAAGAGCCGATAAGCTTTTTAGGCATAGAAAAAGGCACGATTTCAAAAAAAATAAAAGGAGCCCATGGATTCGGCCATGACCCAATATTCATCCCGGAAAAAAGCAATAAAACCTATGGGGAAATGGAAAATTGCGAAAGCCTTAAAAAATTCAGGAGAAAAGCAGCTGAAAAGCTGAAGCATTATTTACTGGAGGAGCAACAATGATAGGAAAGATAAAAGACCTTATGAATGCAAAAGAGCAGATTGACATAATAAAGAATAACCTCAACTATGCGACAAGCTCCGTAGCGGAGCTCAAAGAGGAAGTGAGCTCGCTGAAAGGGCAGCTAAGCAGCACAATAGAAGAGATAAGCCATAAAAACAACGAATTCTTCACGAATTTCAACGAGAATATGGAAGCAATAAGGAGCACAAGCAAGGAATTTGAGAAGGAGCTTTTCCAGTTCAAGCTGCTCAAAGCCCAGATGCAGAAAAAAGTCATGGAGAAGTTTGAGGAAGAGCTCGGCAATGAGCTCAAGCTGCAGACGGAAACTTTAAAAACCGATGCAGAAGCCTATAATGAATTAAAAGAGAACATAACAGGCATTTCAAAGCAGGTAAACAGCCTGGGCAATGAAATAAACAAGTTCATAGACATAAGCAAGAACATAAAGAAGGAGGATTTTGAATTGACAAGGTTTGCCCATCAGCTTAGGGAGATGGACAAGGAAAAACTGGAGCTGATGAGGAAGATTGACACTCTTGAGAGATTGGTCTCAAAGATAAGAAGGCAGGAATTCATAACAAGATGAAATTCAGGAAAGCAGCCTTAAAGGATGCAAAAGGCATTGCAAATGTTCTCAAAGAAAGCTATAACATCAAAGACCTAAAAGAAGGCCTGGAAATCTTTAAGTTCGAGAGGGAAAAGCACAATAATTATATTGTTGCCGTTGATAACGAAAAAATAGTTGGAATTATCACATGGCTTGTCCATGGCCTTCCAAAGCACCAGCTGGCAGAGCTTGACCGGATTGCAGTGCTGCCGGAATACATGGGAAAAGGTGTTGCAAAAGGGCTTTTTGATGAGCTGATAAGAGAGGCTATGGAATTCTACAAAAAAAAGAAGTCAAAATTAAGGAAGCTATATCTCCTGACCCATGAGGACAATAAAAGAGCGCATAAATTCTATGAAAAGCTGGGATTTGAGCATGAAGTGACTCTAAAGGAGCATTATTACAAAGACAGGCATGAGTATGTTTTCTCTATGTTCTTTGATTAAAAAAATAGTTTTATAAAGCTCTAAGCCTTGCATTTTCCTTATGTCGGAAATAGCATTGGAGATAAAAAGCCTGAAAAAGACTTATTCCGGAAATGTAGAGGCGCTAAAAGGGATAGACCTGGTGATAAAAAAAGGCGATTTTTTTGCTTTATTGGGGCCTAACGGCGCGGGAAAAACCACGACAATAAACATAATGATAAGCCTGGTGAACAAGACTTCCGGCACTGTAAAAGTATTCGGCTTTGACATTGACAAAAATCTGAATGATGCAAAAAGGCATATAGGGATTGTCCCCCAGGAATTCAATTTCTCGATTTTCGAAAAGCCTTTCGACATTATTGTCCAGCAGGCCGGCTATTATGGAATACCAAAAAAAATAGCGAAAGAGAGGGCAGAAAAATACCTTAAGCAGCTTGACTTGTGGGAAAAAAGGAATACCATGGCGCAAAGATTGTCAGGGGGCCAGAAAAGAAGGCTGATGATAGCAAGGGCATTGGTCCATGAGCCGCAATTATTGATTTTAGACGAGCCGACAGCAGGAGTAGATATTGAGATAAGGAGGAGCATGTGGAAATTCATATCAAACTTAAACACACAAGGCCGCACAATAATCCTTACAACCCATTATCTGGAGGAAGCGGAAAATCTGTGCAGGAACATTGCAATCATAGACAAAGGAAAAATAATAGAAAACACCTCAATGAAAAATTTTCTCAGAAGCATGGACAGGGAAGCCTTTATTTTAGATGTTAAAGAGCCGATAAGGCAAATAACAAAGCTGGATGATTTCAGCATAAAAATGATTGATGATACAACTCTGGAAGTTGAAATATCAAAAAAGCACAGCTTAAACGCATTATTCAGCCATTTCCAGAAGAATAATATTGAGATAATAAGCATGAGGAGGAAAACGGCAAGATTGGAGGAATTATTCATGAGGCTTGTTGAGAACGGGAAAAAATGAACGCTAAAGAGCAATACTGCGCATTCAGGGCAATTGTAGACAAGGAAGTTACCCGCATTTTGAGGATTTGGATGCAGACCTTGCTTCCTTCAGCTATAACCATGACCCTCTATTTCATAATATTTGGAAAATTTATCGGCTCTCAGGTTAAGGACATAAACGGGTTTTCTTACATGCAGTTTATCGTGCCCGGAATCATAATGCTTTCCGTGATAACAAACTCATTTACTAATGTAGTCTCTGCATTCTTCAGCGCCAAGTTCCAGAAAAGCATAGAAGAGCTGCTTGTAAGCCCCACTCCGAATTACATAATAATCTTAGGATACACGGCAAGCGGGGTTTTCAGGGGACTTTTAGTTGGGATTATTGTTTTGCTTGTTTCGTTATTGTTTTTCGCGCAACTGCATATTTACAATATTGCAATAGTCATCGCGTTCATACTGCTGACTTCAATGGTCTTTTCCCTTGGCGGCCTTCTTAATGCAATTTTTGCGAAAAGGTTTGATGACATATCCATTATCCCCACTTTCGTCCTTATGCCCCTAACCTATCTTGGCGGCGTATTTTATTCGATAAAGCTATTGCCGGAATTCTGGCAGACAATCTCCTTATTTAACCCCATACTATACATGGTAAATGGCTTCCGTTACGGCTTTCTGGGAATATCAGACATAAACATCTGGATAGGATTAGGGATGCTTATCATGTTTGCAGCGATATTGTTCTCTATCAGCCTCTACCTTATGAGGAAAGGCGTTGGATTGAGGACATAGTTCAAAAAGTCCCATTCGGCATTTTTGTTACTTATTCTGTTATTATAGCAATGTTTTTATAATTTCGGATGAATTATTGGATTAATGAAACCCCTGTTGACAAAAGAAAATTTCAAATGCGACCGCTACTGCGGCGAGTGCTGCAAAAAGATGCTTGTGGCTGTAAGCAATAAAGACATAAAAAACATTGAAAAGCTCGGATATAAGAAAGAGAGTTTCGTGATGAAAGATGTGTTTAACTCAAAAAGAAAATTCCTGAAAAAGGAGGAGAATGGGTGGTGCGTTTTCCTGGAAAAAGAAAAAGACGGCAAATACTCCTGCAAAATCCACAAGGACAGGCCGGAAGTATGCCAAAAATACCCTTTCTTTCCCGGAACTCCAAAGGAAATAAAAAGCTGCCTGCCTGAGGATTTGTATCCGAATGTGTTTTTTAAGATGCCTTCAAGGAAATAAAGGCAAAGAATTACCAAAAAAGCCATTATAGGGAGATGAAACAATATTGTTTTTATTTTTCTTTAATCTAGTAAATTACCTATATCTCTCATAAGTAAATTGGTATCTTTGTTCACACATTTTTACTAAGGCTTGAGAATCTCTGATAAGTTGTTGATAATGGTCTCTTAAAGGTGTTGAAAAGAAACTACTGGTAACCCCAAATCCATCATACTTTCTTTCATAAGTAGCGCTTGAGCCATCACCATAATTCTCAAAACTTAAACCTATTACAAGATTTGAACTGCATTGAACAATAATACTCTGTCCATAGTTTATATTGCTAAGCTTTTCGGTGTAGCCTTTAATTCCAAAATTGGTATTATTTATAGTTACATTATATTTATTAATTTTTATATAATTAATTTCAGCAATGTTTCCAGAAGCGGTTTCAGGAAAGGTTATATTGTCATAAAACAAAACCGAGGATAACTCTGAATGGCTAACATATTTAGTTTTCTCAGCGGTAGATATCTCTTTCGGATACTTCTTTAAATGAATTAGTTTTGGCAATTCCCCTTCCTCGAATTCGTTCTCAAATATTTCTTTTGATTTGAGAGCAGTATCTAAAAATATGTCCTTATTTTTGATAACAAAATTCTGAAAATCTTTATTGTCATTTAGATAATGTTTGGAGTCGGTTATCTGTATAACCATCTCTGGTTTTTTAATTGTAAACTTAGAATAAGGATTAAACCCATACTTTCCTAAAAACTTAGAATTTTCAAGTTTATTAGAATATATTTGTGCATAATCTAATTCGGGGTCTTTAGTAAGAACTACTGTTTTTCCTAATACGTTTCCAATATCAGCTTGTAAATCCTGAATTGTAAAAGTTTTAGTTTCTTCTGCTGCCTCTTCCGGTGTTATCTGTTTAGTTTCTTCTACCTTTGTTTCTTCTTTGACTTCATCCTTATCACAAATAGAATTATCATCTTTGTCCAAACAGCAGTCATTTCCTACAAGAATATACGGTTTATTACAAACAGGCTGCTTAGCTTGAGGAGAGCATGCACTTACCAAAAAAGCAAAAAGTATCAACAATGAGATTGCATATTTTAGCTTCAAACTAACCACCCCTTTTAATCTTAACAAAACTCTAACAAATTAAAGATTCTTTTTAAACATTTCTAAAAGAGCCCAAGCCAATCATTGTTTATCAGCTAAAGTAAAGTTTAATCAACTTGTTCTCATAATAATCAATAAGCTTTTTAAATAACGCTTTTATCCCTTTTACCATTCTAATTTCATTTAAAAAATTAGATTTGGAGGTAATTATTATGGCAAGCTTTAAGCTTAATATTGCAACAAAAGAAGGGAAATGCTACAAGACTGAGGTAAAGGAACAGCAGGCAGCTCCTTTGATGGGGCTCAACATTGGGGAAAAAGTGGACGGCAGCAAGCTTGGCCTGGAAGGCTATGAGCTGCAGGTTACAGGAGGCATGGATTACTGCGGCTTTCCGATGAGAAGCGGGATTCTCGGCCAGAGAAAGAAGATTTCCATCTATAAAAGCACCGGCTTCAGGGGAGCATTAAAAGGCATCAAGAGGAGAAAGACCGTATGCGGCCATAAGATCAATGAAAAAATAAGCGCGGTAAACCTTAAAGTGCTGAAGGAAGGGGCAAAAAAGCTTGCTGACATGTTCGGCAAAAAGCAAGAAGAAGGAAAAGCTGAAGAAAAAACGGCTAAAAAGGAAGAAGCAAAGGCAGAGGAGAAGCAGAAGGAAGCTAAGAAAGAAGAGGCAAAAAAAGAAGTCCAGGCAGTAAAACAGGAAGAAAAGAAGGAAGCAAAGCCCCAAGCTGAAGAAAAGAAAGAGGAGAAAAAGTAAAAATATGCCTCGCACCAAGAAAGCAACAGATGAAGCAAACGAAAAAATAATGCAGCCCGAGCTCAATATAGGGATGGTGGGCCATGTCGACCATGGAAAAACAACTTTGCTTGAAAGGCTTTCCGGGGTATGGGCTGACACTCATTCTGAGGAGATAAAAAGGGGCATAACAATAAGGCTGGGCTATGCAGACACTGTTTTCTACAGGGAAGGTGGCATTTTCACTACAAAGCCGAAAGACAGGTCAAAAGCAGAGCTGCTGAGGAAGGTAAGCTTTGTCGACGCTCCGGGACATGAAAGCCTGATGGCAACAATGCTTTCAGGAGCAACTATAATGGACGGTGCCCTGCTGCTTATAGCGGCAAACGAGACATGCCCGCAGCCTCAGACAAGAGAGCACCTCATGGCACTCCAGATTATAGGCATAAAAAATATTGTAATTGTGCAGAACAAGATTGATTTGGTTGACGAGAAAGCCGCTTTAAAAAATTATGAGCAGATTAAAAGTTTTGTAAAGGGAACAGCCTATGAGCATTCACCCATAATACCTATATCTGCACAGCATAATGTCGGCTTGAGCTCTTTGATAAAAGCCATCGAGGAAACAATAGTTACGCCTAAAAGGGACACCGGCAAAGATCCTATTTTTCTGGTAGCAAGAAGTTTTGACATAAACAGGCCTGGCACATTGCCAAAAGACCTTACAGGCGGTGTTCTTGGAGGCTCCATGAAGCAGGGCATATTAAAGAAAGGCCAGGATATTGAGATAAGGCCCGGCAGAAGCCTGATGGAAAAGAACAAGGAAGTATGGAAGCCCATAAGGGCAAAAATTGCTGACTTAAGATATGGCGGCTTGTCTGTTGGCGAGATTTCCCCTGGGGGAACAGCAGGAATACTGACTTCTTTGGACCCTTCAATTGTAAAATCAGACCAGCTTCTTGGCTCTATTGTTGGCCTGCCCGGCAAGCTTCCGCAAGTCCTGTTTGAAATAACATTTGCCCCTCACCTGCTTGAACGTGTGGTGGGAACAGAGCAGGAGCTTAGTGTGGAGCCTATAAAGATGAACGAAACGCTGATGCTTAATGTGAACTCGGCAACTACAGTAGGAATAGTGACCGGCACCAGGAAAAAAAATGTTGCTTGCAGGCTGAAAATACCGGTATGCGCGGAAATAAATTCGAAAGTCACCATATCCAGGAGAATAGGCAACAGGTTCAGGCTAATAGGCTATGGTGACATCATAGAAGGAAAAACCCAATAAGTCTACAAGTCTAAATAGAAAAACTCAAGCATATATCTATAATCCCCCTCACTTTCATTTTTTGCTTATTACTCTTTTTACCTTTTCTTGCCTGTATTTTTCAGGAAATGCCATGTATTCCTTCTCTATAGCGTCCCATATCTCATGAATGTCCCTGAAACTGCGCCAGTCTTTGGTATACATACTACCACCTCCGAAACCATCCTATATTCTCAGAACTACCCCTTTTCTGGAAGAGTAAAGATTATCAGTTTTATATAGCTTTTCCTTAAAGTTTATAAAACCTTTAATTTTTATATAAAAAAGAAAAGTTTATATATGGAATATAATCTACCTTAATGCAATACAAAGACTAAGGGGTGTATTTATATAAGCTTATAATTTGTTTATTTTTTAATATTTTAATTGCTGCGTTATAATTAATTCCAATTTTAAATGGGTGGTTTAAATGAAAAGACGGGTAATACAGATAGCAAACAGCACGCAGTTGATTTCTCTGCCTAGAAAATGGACTCTGCAGTATAATATTAAGAAAGGAGATGAGCTGGAGGTTGAGGAGGATGGGAATAAGATAACAGTAAGTACTGAGAAAGCCCAAGAGTCAAAAAATATAGAAGTGGATATTACGGGTCTGGACAGGGATTCTTTTATGTTTTTAATCAGGGTGCTATACATAAGAGGATACGATGAAATAAAGCTGATTTTTAATGAGCCTACAGTAGATCATTACAGAATAAATCAAAAAGTAAGAGTAATATCGGAAATACATACAGAAGTTAACAGGCTTACGGGCATTGAGATTATTCAGCAAAGAGAAAATTTTTGCATACTTAAGGTTCTTTCTGAAAGTTCGATAAAAGAATTTGACTTGATATTCAGGAGGATTTTCCTGTTAGTGATGGATGCGAGCAATGATTTGATTCAGGGGGCAAAAAAAGGAGATAGATATTTAGTTGAAAGCATGGAAGAAAAGCATAATACCATTACCAAGTTCATGGCTAACGGCTTGAGATTATTAAATAAATATGGCCATCCAAATCACAAGGATACCTCCGCTTATTATCATGTGATAGAGTGCCTGGACATTATTAACGATACTTTAAAAGATTCAGCTAGGAGCATAGTCCAAGAAGATATTAAGATCTCAAAGCTCTGCGATAGCATATTAGTTAAAATTAATGATTCCTTGCAGGATTTTCACAAGTTTTTTTACAAGTTTGATGCTAAATTAATAGAAAAATTAAGTTCTGACAGATTCAAAATTTTAGATGAAATAGTGAGATTATCAAAAAAGTTGAGCAAAGAAGAGATTAAGCTTATAATGCACATGAAGCAGATAATAGAATTAATCTACACATTGAAAGTGACAAGAATAGAGTTAGAATATTAATATGTTAAAAGTATATTGAAATTATAAAATTATTGAATAGTTATGGGTTCCACCTCTTGTACTGCTTGGTCGCTAATCTCTAAATGCCTTACAAAATTATTTGGCCAATTGGAATAAGGCCTGGCTATTATGTCTCCGCCCCTTAACAAAGAGTTTATCAAATAAGTATTAAAATATTTATGGCCCATAATGCCTACTATGCCGTCCAGCTCTCTTAGGTGTTCCTCTTGGAATCTTTTAACTCTTGCCCGTATAGCATCAAGACTTTCTCCATTTCTAATCTGATCTTGCTTGAATAAAGTTTGATACAATTCTTCTCCATCTTTCGCTACTTGATCATAAACCAATGATTGTAAGTCGCCCCAGTGCCTTTCTCTTAAAAGATCGGTAGAAACAAATTTAATAGGAGTTTCTTGCTGTTGCCTTAAATAATCGACAATGCTTCTAGCAGGTCTCTCCGCCCGCTGTAAGTCGGAAGAAAAAAAATGATTAAAAGGCTTTCTTCTAGCCAACTCTGCTGCAAGTTTTTCTATGCCAACTTGGTATCCAGGCGCCAATTCAGGATCCAGCTGTCCTTGAATAATTTTTTGTTTATTAAAAACAGTTTCCGGATGCCTGATTAAGTACAGATCTAGCATAGTAATCAAACAATAAGTTTTAAGCCGCTCTTTTTTGCCCTACAGCGTATATAGCCCAACCATATTTCATCCTAAAAGCAGGATCAACTTCTGTGTGAAATACCTTCCAGCTCGAGATTATGCTTCCTATATCCCTATAAGACCCATGAGGCAGATACGTATTAAAAATTGGAAAATCTTTTTCTGGAATCGTGCTTTTTTTAACTTCCTGAGAAGGAGGTATAAGCAAACCGTCCTCTTTAATAAAATCCAGTCCAGCATCCTCCATCAATCTCCTAAAATCAAAAGTGTGCCGTCTTTCTTCCCATGGCAGCCTAGCAAAGATTTGTTTGAACCGGTCATAAACGGACTTTTCTTTTTCTCGTAAATGCGTATAAAAAGGGCTATTCACATTAGGTATGGCTATAACCACATAGCCTCCAGGTTTTGTTGTTCTTGTCATTTCACCCAACAATTGTCTTGCCTGGTCATTTTCCAGATGCTCAAAAACGCCGGCATTGTAGACCGCATCAAATCTACCAGGTTCAAATGGAGCCTCATAAAAACTTCCTGGGACTAAATCAATCATATTTTCTACACGGTGATGTTGAGCAAGATATCGTGAAAATTCCAAACCCATTCTTGAGGTATCCAGATTTGTTACAAAAGCTCCTTGCTGCGCCAATAATATTAGTCCTATACCGCTTCCGCCGCCAAATTCTGCTATTTTTTTACCTTTAAGATTACCACCATTTCCATCTTTAACAAGAGATGCAATAGAATCTGCCAATAAACCATACATAAAATGCCTTCCAGGCAAAAACTGTTGGTAATCAATTCCCCCAATTCCAATTGCCATCTTTGCAGCTGCCATTTCACGAGCCCAGAATATATCCCATTGAGTGGTATCATCACCTTTTGTTGGATCTATGCCATAATGTTCCAAATAATTGTTAGCTATTTCTATGACTTCCGGAATGCATGTTACAGGCATACCCTCATTAAGGTCAGAGACTTCAAAAGATTTTCTAGGCAATTTAGAATTGTTAAGTCTTTCTACCAAGGTTAAAGGCTTTGAACTGCCATTAGATGAACCACACCCATTATTTTTGGGAGCCACCATTTGTCCTGAATTTTTTCCAATTACGCCATTCATTTTTCAATTATAATCTCATTTTTTAAAGATTTTTAATTTTTATAAACATCTTTATTGCATTCTTACGATTTGCAACCATCACCCTTTTTTAAAGACAATATCTAAAAAACAATAATGACTAGCATAAACAAGAAAGCCAGATTACAACTTAGATAAACAAAATTTCTTTTTTCCATAGCCGCTCTTATTAGGCCATATAATCAAATTCCGTTTTTAAACCTATCGCTTTTATATAAATTATATATCTTGTTTTTAACTATAGTTAAGGATTTGCATATTTTTAATTTTATTTATTATTGTTGGCATATTGATTATTCTGAAAAAATTTATAAACTTGCATAAGAATGGCAGATTGTATGGCAATAAATTCAAAAAAAGCCTTCGTAATAAGGATAGCTTATTTCATTATCTTTGTCTTGGCCATAATACTCCTCATTTTCCTGATAAAAAACAAGTGGGATGTAAGCGCGGCTTTTAGCGATATGGCGAAGTTATTGAGGTTAAAGTAAGTTCATAGGTTATTTTCAGCTTTTAGCGTCTTTTTTTATGTTTTGCCTCTTTTTTGCATTTATCATTCCAAAGCCTCTTGATCGGTTTGAGCTCATGCCTGAACTCTTTTTTGAACCAGTCGTCAAGATAAGGGTAATATTTGACCTTGATATTGAGCGGAAGCTGGAAGAAGTGCCCGTTGATGACTTTCCTGCAGTTCCTGCTGCCGCATTTGCATCTCATGCTCCATTGATCATCAACATCGGAAATAGCATAGTCATAGAAAAGCTCCTCGCCTTTTTTGATGGTTTTCATGGCAAACAGCTCCCTGTTTCTCTCAAAGACATTTGGACTGCATGAATGGTTGATGTACTTTTCAGGATACCCAAAAATCATGCACAAATCTTTTCCTATGGCTCCCATGTGATCAAGGTGGTACTTTGAGGCTGCAAGCATTTCTTCGGTGCTTATCACTTTTCCTTTTAAGCTCAGGATGAATTCTCCTTTCCTTAGCGCTCTAGCCGCAAAAACCCCTCTGCCCCGGTTGCCCGTTTTTTTGACTATAATCTTCATTTTGATAGCACACTTGCGCTTATTTATCTATTTTTTGACACAGAAAACAGCACTTCCTCTTCTATTCTTTCGGGGTAGAACTTCTTCTTGAAGTCCAGCAATGACTTGTCTGACTGGCCGAAATTCACATGCCCATATCCTTTTTTCCTGAGAAGGCTGAATTCCTCCATTACAGCTGCTTCTCCAATGCCATCAAACTTGTAGTTAAGCAGCCCCAATGCGGAATAATAATCATTGCTTCCGGGTATTTTCCAACCTCCGCTTATCGTGCATGGAATGCCATCTACCAAGAGGGATCTTGCATTCTCTATGCCCTCAAAATTACTTTCCAGGATGTTGTCGTAAAACTGCTCCTGCCACAGGCTGTCAGCCGAGTTCCTGTTTTTTTTCCAGGAGTGCAGAATTTTCCTTAATTCCACCTGATCTGTATCTCCACATGGAACAAATTCAACCTTGTGGCTGGAATAAAGATTATTCCTGAGGTTCCTGAGTTTTTTCCATTTTTTCCCGGGAATTGCTGCATCCCAATCCTTCAGGTTATAAACTGGAAAGTAAAATGTCCTGCAATGTTCTGGAATTTTGTATTTTCTAATATTTTTTATTTTATCCCGGTGCTCCTTGGGAACTGCAACAAATATTTTCCTTGTATTGCTGTCGGCAAAAAGATAATCCAAAAATTTTTCCAGAACCTCAGGCTTTTTTTCCTCAGGAGCCAGTATTCCTGGCAGCATCTCCCATGTGCCGGCACGATTAAAGCACATTACGCCCATGCCACCATGCTCAAAAAAGGCGCTTTTAGTCCCTTTTCCATCAAGATGCCTCAGGTTCCAGTAATTATGCTCAACGCCGTGGCCGTATTTTCCTATAGAATCCTCGATAAGCTTCTTTTTTCCTGCAATGTCAAAAATCAGCTGCATGTTGTATGCCAGAAAAGGAGATAGTATTAAAATCTTCGGAAATTTTCTACCAGCTTGTAAATAGTAAACAGCTTTTCACATTCGGAAAAAGAGAAAAAAGATTAATGCTTGACATATATATAGTCAGGATGGCTTCTTGGGAAATCCATGCCGCGCTTTATTACTTTTTTGGTGAATTTTTTTGATGCAAAAACATTGGTCAGCAGTTCTGCTGCATGCTCAACATCAAAATTCTTGCATGAGAATATGTCAATAAATGCATAGTCCTTTTCCGGAAAAGTGTGTATGCTTACGTGGCTTTCCGCAATCATGACAAATCCTGAAATGCCTGGGATTGTTGCTCCGGGATCCAGCCACTTGACAACATGCGGCAGAATCATCTTGGTCATGCCAAGCTTTTTCGGCAACTGGTCCAGAATATCATAAACAAGGCTATGGTCAGTTAGCTTGCTCCTATCACACTGAGAAGCATCAATCGTCAGATGCTGGCCGAATTCCCTCATTTTTATTTTTAAAAAAAATTCACCTTTTTTGTTAAGAATTTTATTTCAAAAGTAGTATTTAAACCTTTCTATTTATTAGGTTTATCGTCGGAATTTTCCGGTAAAAATTTCCAAAAAATTTTCCTTCAAAAAACAAAACATAACAGCTAAGCTTGCCAAAAAAATTGCAGCCGACGGGAAAATCACCTTCAAAATTATTTTCGCAAAAGCATCAGAAAACAAACTTTCAGGATAAAGTACGACAATTTTCTCGGACTCGGGGTTGAATGTGTAAGTTCCTGCAGAAAAAAAAGTTTTGTGCAGCAGGCCAAAAGCAAAATCAAAATCAGTTTTTGAGACGGCAAAAAGCAAAAATGCGGCAGATAAGGAAAGGGTGCATCCAAAAAGCAGGATTAAAAGAAATCTCTGAAATATAATTTTTGGGGCAAAGCCGAGCAAAAACGCCAATGATGCTGCTAAGATTAAAAATAGCGCTAAGGAGATAAAATAAATTTTAAGAGTCCTATGTATCAGGATTTTCACATCCAGCAGATGGGCTTTTTCTCTCTTATCAAAAAAATCTGTCCCCATAAGCTCATTGTTGCCGGGCATCTTCAAGTAATTCAAAACCTCGTTGTTTATGCTGTCAACATCATAATCCTGAAGATCATTGTAAACGCCATATTGCAGGAATTCTTTTTTGTAAAACTCCCTGTCAAATGCAGTGGAATTGAGGGCATAGCCGTAAAATATTGCAGGAACAAGCAGTATCATAGCGATAGAAACAGCAAGTGAAAGGCTCTTATTACGCATAAAACAGTATTGTTCACGGAAGTTTAAATATCTTCTTCCTTGTTTTCAAAGAAAATTGTCCTTTTTATCTTTCTGAGCAGCAGGACATCCTCAAATTCTATTTTCCTGACCTTTCTCCTCGAGGCTTCCCTTTGGGCATTTTTTATTTCCTCAAGCGCTTCCCTGTTTGCCCTGCCGATGATCCCGTTCCTTAATTTTTCCGGCACAATGGTTTTCTCATCACTCCTTCCTGCTCCATCAGCACCAATAAGTGGGCTTGGTATGTAAAGGTCCATAGGCATTGTGTTCAAAGACTCCCTGATATCACTAAGGTTGTGGTAGCCTGCCTCAAAATTGCCGTATTTTATCGATGTTATCATCTCATGCTGGCTCGGGCTGTAGAACATAGCAGCATAATCAGGAAAATCATTTGTTGCCAGATAAGAGGCAGCGCTGCTTAAGCTGTTGTGGTCCAAGCTGTATCCTGACTTGCTCAAGACCTCATATCCGGGGGTAAATCGGTTTCTGTACATATTAATCTATAAAAACAGTTTTCTTTTCTTCTTTTATTGCCTTGTTAATCGCTTCTTCTATAGAGCCGTGCTGCTTCCTGCTTTTCTTTTTGACTTCTTCTTTCTGCATAGCTTCAGGCCTGAACTCATTTTTTATGCTTTTGAAAAGCCCTTCTTCCTCTTCCTGATGCTGCTTTTCTTCCTTTTTTTCCTCTTCCGCTATCCTTTCTGCTATGGTGTCTTTTTCCTTTTCCTTGTCTTTATCTTCTTCTGCATTAGTTACAGACCTGTAATCATCTTTAAGCTTTTCCCCCGCATTTTTGCTGCCATAAGCATCATTCTTGTGGTAGCCTGATGGGTCATCTTTTGAGCTGTGACCGGCATAACCGCTGCCAGAGCCTCCGGCATACTTGGATTCCGATTTATGTATGTCCCACTTGTCCTCGTCCCATATATTGTGCCTTTTATACATTTTCAGCGCTTATCATAGATTTGATGGGAGTTTCGGATATTTTTGGATTTATAAATCTTTCTATTTTTAACTACTTAAAAGTAACAATATTTAATACCGAATAAGATACTTGCTCTTGTTCAGGTCCATATCTATAAACTCATCCGCTGTTTCCTTCAGCTTTCCGGAGCATGAAGGCCCAAACGCTATAACCTCGACCCTGCACCCCATTGCCCTCCTTAGATGCTCAAGCAAAGGCACAAAGTCTCCATCTCCTGAAACCAGAATTATTGTATCCAGCTTGTTTGCCAGCTCTATAGTGTCCATTGCAATCCCAATATCCCAGTCGCCTTTTTTTGCGCCTCCGGGAAAAGTTTGCAGGTCCTTTGTCTTAACCTCGTAGCCTATAGCCTCAAGCGCGTCATGGAAGTTTTTTTCCTCCTTTATATCCGCTTTTATTGCATAAGTTATTGCCCTTACGAGCCTCCTTCCCCTTACAGCCATCCTGAGCACCTGCGCAAAGTTGACTTTAGCGCTATACAGATTCTTTGCAGAATAGTAAAGGTTCTGCACGTCAACAAAAACTCCTACCCTTTGCTCCTTGTTTATCCTCATCATTTATGTCTCACCCACATTTTCCATCTCCCATCATCAGGGTCCATGGCCATAAAGTTTTGATAATTGTATTTAAATCTATCTGCTGAATGCAAAAAACACTCAAATTTTATAAACTGGCAAAATACTCCTTTAGTTATGGAAAGGATAAGGTTCTACCCTTTGGATGCGACCTATAAGGTAATCAATGAAAAGCCGGTCATACATCTATTTGGCAGGACTCAGGATAATAGGCAGATTTGCGTGCTTTATGACAGCTTCGAGCCGTATTTCTATGTGATACCGAAACAAAATGCTGACATAGCGAATGAGATGAAGAATTTAAGGCTCATAGCCAATGGCGAGAAGATAGCCATAACAAGAACGGAACCGGTAAAAAAAAGGTATCTTGGGGAAGAGGTAAATGCTGTAAAGGTTTTTGCAAAGCTTCCAGGCCATGTTCCTGTAATCAGAGACGAGATAAAGAAATGGAACGATGTGAAATCGGTCAATGAGAATGACATCCTTTTTGTAAGAAGGTTCATGATAGACAGAGGCATTGTTCCTTTGACTCTTTATGAGGCTGAAGGCGATTTTACCGGCATGCAGCTGAAAGTTCCTGCATTCAGGGCAGAAAAAATAGTTGCTGTGGAAGGCGAGACTTTCGTGAATCCCAGGATGCTTGCTGTTGATATTGAAACTTACACCCCAAGCTACAAGGAGATAGAGCCGGAAAAAAACCCCATCATAATGGTTGGATTCTATGGGGAAAACTTCAGCAAAGTGGTCGTATGGAAAAGGTTTAAGACTGCTCTTGAGTATGTTGAGCATGTTGACAGCGAAGCTGAGCTTATAAAAAAATTTAAAGAGGTGATTGAGGCATATAAGCCCGACATAATAACCGGCTATTTCTCTGATGGGTTTGATTTCCCTTACATAAAAACAAGAGCTGACAAATATAAGGTAAAGCTGGACCTTGGCCTTGATTTCTCAGAGCTGAGGATAAAAAAAGGCATGATGGTTGCAGCGCAGATTACCGGCATAATCCACCTTGACATATTCAAGTTCATAAGGAAGATAATGGCTGGTACTTTGGATACGGACAGGTACAACCTCAATGCTGTTGCTTCTGAGATGCTTGACGAGAAAAAGCACGATGTCAACCTGGACGAGCTATCAAAGGCATGGGACAGTAATGCCGGGAGCATGGATGCTTATTGTAAGTATAATTTAAACGATGCTATGCTTTGCTATAAGCTTGCTGACAAGCTCATGCCCACTATCAGCGAGATGGTGAAGATAACGGGGCTTACAATCTATGATGTCAACCGCATGGGATTTTCGCAGCTTGTAGAATGGTACTTATTAAGGCAGGCTTCCCAGTTTAACCAGATAGCCCCTAACAAGCCAAGCAATGACGAGCTGATGAAAAGAAGGCTAAGTAGCCTTAAAGGAGCTTTTGTCTTCGAGCCAAAGCCCGGGCTGTACAATAGTATAGTTGTTTTTGACTACCGCAGCCTTTATCCCACGATAATAGGCTCCCATAACATAGGAATAGGGACAATGAATTGCGCTTGCTGCAAGGGAGAGGCAAAAAGAGCTCCTTTGGAAAACGAGGATGTGTGGTTCTGTGAGAAAAGGAAAGGATTCATACCTACGATGATAGAGGAGCTGATAACAAGGAGGATGAGGATAAAGGAGATAATAAAAGACCAGAGCGGGGAAAAGTTTGCGGTTCTGGATGCGAGGCAGAACAGCCTTAAGCTTCTTGCAAACTCTTTCTACGGCTATCTTGGCTTTTATGCAGCAAGGTGGTATTCATTGGAATGCGCGCAGGCAACAACCGCCTATGGGAGATACTACATAAAACAGGTGATTGACAAAGCGCAGAAGAATGATTTTAAGGTCATTTACTCCGACACAGACAGCGTCTTTTTGACTCTTGACGGGAAGAAAGAGCAGGACGCATTAAGGTTTGTCGAGAAGATAAACCAGGAGCTTCCGGGATTGATGGAGCTTGAGTTTGAGGGATACTACCCGAGCGGTATTTTTGTGTCTGCAAAGATGGGTGATTTTGGTGCAAAGAAAAGATATGCTTTAATTTCCAGCGACGGGATAGTAAAAATAAAGGGCTTTGAAAGCGTAAGGAGGAATACTTCCCTTATTGCAAAAGAAACCCAGGAGAAAGTTTTTGAGGTTATACTTAAGGATCATGACAATGACAAGGCTCTGAAATACGTAAAGCAGGTTGTTGAGGATCTAAGAGGCAAAAAAGTTCCTCTTGATAAAGTCATAATCCATACGCAATTGCAGAGGGACATTTCCGATTATGATTCCAAAGGCCCGCATGTGGCGGTTGCCCAGAGGCTCAAGAACAAAGGCATAAATGTCGGTCCGGGATCTGCAATAAGCTTTGTTGTTACCCAGGGCAGCGACATAATAAGGAACCGGGCAAAACTTCCAGAGGAAGTAAAGCAAAATGAGTATGACTCAGATTATTATATCCACAACCAGGTGATTCCTGCTGTTGAGAGGATATTCAATGTTCTCGGATACAGGAAAGATGAGCTGTTGGAGGCAAAAGAGCAGACTAAGCTGGCTGGTTTCTTTTAATAGTTACTTAATAGTGGTTAAACAATAGAAAGATTTAAATATGATAATTTTGCACTTGTGGTTTCTATGCACAAAGGAGCAATTTTGGATTTTGATGGTACTTTATGGGATTCATCTTTCTATGAAAAACGAGTAGTTGAAAATGCTGTGAGTGCAATGAGGATGACAGGACTCCCTGCTTTATCGCAAAATGAAGCCGTAAGTAGGTTAATGGAAATAAGAAGAAAAGACCCCAATGCTCCGGACCATTTTGACCAGTTATGTCATGCATATGCGTTAGGAGAGAAAGAATCAGGAAGAATTGTTAGAACAGGAATTAATACTTATCATGCAATAAGAGATGGTTTATTTGTCCCACAGCCAGAAACAGACAGTTTTTTAGACTTTCTTGTAGATGAAGGATTTAAAAGCTGCGTGATTACCCGAGGCATAAGACAAAAACAGATAGATAAGCTAAATAGGCTGGGGATTCTTAGATATTTCTCAGCTGATGGAGAGGATGGCAGTTTCGTTTATGTGCTTGAAAATGCTGCAGACAAAGTAGTAGGCAAAAGAAATCTTGCATTAGAAGCGATAGCTGATTTGGGTCTCGATCCTTCCTTAAGCTTCGTCCTTGATGACAGGCCTTACGGCATAGTTGCTGCAAAGATGGCTGGGGTAAAATATGGAATAAGAGTCAAACAAGGGAAGTATGCAGATGAAGATTATGGCGAGATTGATGAGCAGTTTAGGGAAGATGCTGCAGTAAGCAACCTATGGGAAGCTGCCAATGCAGTTAAAAAGTTGATAATTCCTGAAAGAGTTCTTCGGGTTGTTCAATAAAAACATTTAAATACCCTTAATCTTATTTTATAATTCTATATATTATTTTATAAGATGGAAGAGAGATTCCTGAGGATGATAAGGAAGACCGGAACAAGCCTTGGTATAAACATACCCACGGAAATAATCAAGCTTCTAAGATTAAAGGAGGATGACATGGTAAGGATTACCATAGAAAAAGTAAAAAAAGGTGCTGGGAAGACTTAGTTCTTCCGGCACCTCTTAAAAATTTATAAAATAAATTTTTAAAAGGTGGTAAGGATTAACCTGGATGAGATAAAGGACAGCCTGGAAGAATTGCATGCCCATAATATCGTATTTGAAGGGCTGGAACACGGGCTGTATGAGGAAAGCCTGATTGATAATTATGACTATGCAAGGCTGGGGTCTGTCATCTCTGAAATAAAGGGGAAAAAGGGCATTGCAAATAAGCTGAAAAGCATGAGCCATAATGTTGATTTGTTGAATGGCATTGTGCTAGAAAAAAGCCATATCAAGCATCAGAGTTTCGTGACGAGAATAATTGAGAATAACCTGAACTGCATGAACTCCGTGATTGAAGACTTGATCCTGTTAAAAGGGAATTTAGACGAGCTTGAATATTTGAATGGAAGTTTATTGAGCAGCAGACTGCCATTGGATATAAAAATACTGCTAGAGCAGAACTTTGAAAGAAAACATAAAAAAATGAGTGAGATTTATGCAAAGCAAAAGAATTTAATGGTAAATTTAAGCCGCATATTCATCAAGCTTGCCAAAAAATCCGTATTTAGCAGGAGATAAACATTTAAAAAAGGCCAATATTCTCTATCAAAATAAAAAAATCGTAAACTGCGTTTCGGGATATCGTAGATATCCCTAGACGCTGTTTTACGGGCACGTAAAAATGGAAAAATATGATCCTCTGAATCAGGAACCGGAAATATTGAAGTTCTGGAAAGACAATAAGCTGCATGAAAAAGCCAATCAGAAGAATGCAAAAGGCAAAAAGTTCTATTTCTGCGACGGGCCCCCATACACTTCCGGCAAGGTGCATCTTGGCACTGCATGGAACAAATCCCTGAAAGATTCCATTATCCGCTATAAGAGAATGCAGGGATTTAACGTCCTGGACAGGGCAGGATACGACATGCATGGCCTGCCGACAGAGAATGCAGCAGAAAAAGAGCTCAAGATAAAAAACAAAGATGAAATCATGAAATTTGGGGTTGACAAGTTCACAAAAGCCTGCAAGGACTTAAGCATAAGTAACCTTAAGATAATGAACCAGGACTTCATGCGCTTGGGCGTGTGGATGGATTTTGAAAATGCATACCAGTCCGTGAGCAAAGAGTACATTGATGGCGAGTGGTGGCTTGTAAGGAAGGCGCACGATGCCAAAAGGCTTTATGAAGGCCTAAGGAGCATGGCATGGGACTGGAAAGACCAGACAGCCTTGGCAAAGCATGAGCTGGAATATAAGGATGTGAAAGACAAGTCAATTTTTGTAAAGATGCAGGTAAAAGGCAAAGAAAATGAGTTCCTGATAATCTGGACAACTACGCCATGGACAATAGCATTTAATCTGGGGATTATGGCTCATCCTGATTTTGAGTATGTAAAATGCAGAGTTGGAAGGGAATTCTGGATTGTCGCAAAGTCCCTTGCCTCTGTTTTCATTTCCGGAGTCGCTGGAAAAAAATTTGAGATAGTGGAGGAATTCAGGGGCAGGGAGCTTGAAGGCATTGAATACGTTCATCCTTTTTTTAATGAGCTGAAGGAGCATTATGAAAGATTGAAGTCAAAGCACCCAAAAGTGCATGCGGTTGTTTTAAGCGAGGAATATGTTGATACCAGCTCTGGCACAGGCTTGGTGCATATGGCCCCTGGCTGCGGTCCGGAAGATTATGAAGTTGGCCACAGGAACAATATCCCGCCCTGGAATCTTGTCGAGGAAGATGGTGTTTATGGAAAAGCTATGGGAAAGTTTGCAGGAAGGCACGCAATAAAGGACAATTATTCTTTTGTAGAGGATTTGAAGGGAAAAAATGCAGTTGTGGGGGAAACAGAAGTTGAGCACTCCTATCCTCATGGCCAGAGGAGCCACCAGCCCGTCATATTCAGGACGACAAAGCAGTGGTTCTTTAAGGTCGAAGATATCAAGCAGGATATGATAAGGGAGAATAACGAGATAAAATGGGTTCCGACAGCAGGGTATAATGCATTTAATTCCTGGCTGGAAAACTTAAGGGACAATTCAATTTCAAAGCAAAGGTATTGGGGCACTCCTGTTCCCATCTGGAGGAATATTGAGGATGAGGATGATTATATTGTTATCGGCTCTATCCAAGAGCTGGAAGAATTATCGGGAAAAAAAGTCGATGAGCCGCATATACCCTGGATAGACAAGATTCTGATAGAAAAAAAAGGCAGGAAATACAAAAGGGTCCCGGATATCCTGGATGTTTGGGTAGATGCAGGCACAGCCTCATGGAATTCATTGAATTTCCCGCAAAACAAAGAAAACATGAAAAGGTATTTTCCCGCTGACTTCATTCTTGAGGGCAAGGACCAGATACGCGGATGGTTTAACCTGCTGCACGTCGCTTCAATGATTGCTTTAGGCAAAAAAAGCTTTGATGCTGCCTACATGCACGGTTTCATCAATGATGCGATGGGCAGGAAGATGTCCAAGAGCCTTGGAAATTATATTCTGCCTGAAGAAGTCATAGCAAAATACGGCGCTGACACCCTGAGGTATTACATGATTACCGGGGCAAATGCCGGGCTGGACCTGAACTATAATTTTGATGACATGAAGGTGAAGTACAGGAACCTTACAGTTTTGTGGAATATCCATAATTACATCATTGATTTGGCGAGGAACTCCGGCTTAAACCCAAAGGAAATTAAAATCAAAGCCGATGATATATCCATCGAGGAAAAATACATATTTTCAAAGCTCAACTCTGCAATAAGGAAAACAACAAAGCTGTATGACGGGTACAAGCTAAATGAGGCCCCTTTAATTGCTGAAGAATTGTTTTTGGCATTGAGCAGAATATATATCCAGATTACAAGGGAAAAATCAACGGACGAAAAAGCAAGGCAGGCAGTGTTATATGCCATATACTATGTTTTTATGGGAATTTTGAAGCTGTTTGCCCCTGCCTCCCCTTTCATAACAGAAGCAATGTACCAGAATCTGAAGAAGGAATTTTCCCTGGAAGAGGAAAGCGTGCATCTTCTTGGCTGGCCGAAATGCATTGAGAAACTGATTAACAAAGGGTTAGAAGATGAGATGGACTCAATAAGCGAGGTTACCCAGTCGATATTGTCATTAAGGGAAAAGATAAGCATGGGCCAAAGATGGCCATTGCAGGAAGCCATTGTAGTTACAAAAGATGAGAAGACAATAAAAGCCGTTGAAAAGCTGAAAAGCATAATAAAAAGGCAGACCAATATAAAAGAGATAGAAATACAGCAGTCATTGCCAGGAATTAAAACAACAATAAAAGCGGATTATTCGCAGCTGGGCCCGGATTTCGGAAAGAAGGCCCCGGAGATAATTGCAAAATTGATGGCAGAAAGCCCGGAAACTATCCTTAAGCATATAGAAAAAGACGGCAAATTCCCGTTAAAGATAGGCAAAGAAACTGTCAATATAGTCAAAGAGCATTTAATCGTGACAAGGAAAGTCCCTGAGCCGTATGTCGAAGGCTCGTTTAAATCCGGATTTGTTTATTTAAACAAGGACGTTGATGATGAGCTGGAAGCTGAGGGATTTGCCCGCGAACTTATGCGCCGCGTCCAGGCCCTGAGGAAGGAAGCCGGGCTGCAAAAGAAAGATAGGATAACACTGTTTGTAAAAACCGATGCCGAGCTTTCAAAGACACTTAATATCTTCCATGAAACAATCAAGGAGAAAGTTGGCGCAGAGCACATGACCATATCTGATTTAAATCCAAACAAAAAGCACAAATTCACTAGCAAAGAAAAGGTCAGGGACAGGAAGTTTGAATTGTTCTTGGAGAAGGTTTAATCAAAACCTATAAATACTACTAAATTCTTAAAATGTTTAGATGCCAAAAACAATCTCAAGAGAAATTCCATTAGCTGAAATAACCTTAAGAAGGTATGAGAAGCCCTCTAAAGTTTCTGAAAGGGAACTGGTAAGGAAGCTATGCCTGTCAATTGGCCTTTTGCAGCCTGGAGACAGTAGAGACATAATTGTTGACATTCTTCATGTTCTAATCAAAGCAAAAAAACAGAAAAAAGAGCTGTCAAGCGATGAAATAGAAAAAGAAGTCATTGAAGCAAGAAAAAAACAGAAGCTGGCTTTGCACGGCATTGCTTCCTCAAACATAAGAAGGCAGTTAAAGAGATTAAGGGATTTATTCATAGTTGAGAAAGTAAAGAATAATTACAGGATTAATGAGTTTGATGAGCTCGGAAATATTTTCAATGAGAAAATAAGCAAATTCTATATCAGCTCTATTGTTGACAGGGTGAAGGATTATTTTGAGGCTTTTAAGTAAGGCTTATTTTTCTTTCCCCAAGGCTCGCAGGATGAGGAACATAAAATTCAACCCAGGGATAATCCTCTTTAAACCTAAAAAAATCTCTCTTTAGGTATATAGAATCCGTTTTTTCCCCGCTGTTGACATCGGGAGACAGCCTAACTATGCCTACAGCATCAGAAAACCAGCCGGCCATATACCTAAATTTGATATTGGCTTGGTCATATGCAGAAAGTATTATTTCTTTGCCCCTGCTATACCCGTAAGGAAGTGCCTGTTGTCCGAGTTTATATCCTTTTTTTGCCCTTTTTTTCACTTCACTAAAGACACTATCTGCAATATTAGGATCCGACAAACGTTCCCTAATACCGGGTAAATCTATTCTACCGGCCAATAAATTATCTATTGTAGGCTGATTTTCAGCCTCGCTAGCAGTAGGGACCATTCTTAAAAGTGATTAATCATCTGTATAAAAAATAAGCGAAAATTATAGGCTATAATTATAATTCATTAGTAGCGAATATACCGAAAAACTTATAAACCAAAACCTATTCCTTTATATATTAGGCCTTGCCTAGTGCTAAACTATTTTCTAAGGACAAGCCTTCATATTACCAAATCAGTATACTCGCAATCACAAAATTTATAAATGCCTCTTAGTCATTCAGATTTTTAATATGGCGTTCAAAAACCGCGACGTAATATCAATAAACGATTTCTCCAAGGAAGACTTATTGCACATTCTTAAGGCAGCAAAATCAATGGAAAAAAGCAGGCCTAATCTTCTCAAAGGAAAAATCCTTGCAACTTTGTTCTTTGAGCCAAGCACAAGGACGAGATTAAGCTTCATCTACGCGATGGAAAGCCTTGGAGGTAAAGTATTAGGATTTGATGATACAAAGCAATCCTCTTTGCAGAAAGGAGAAAGCCTCTGGGATACCGCTAAAATTGTGGAAAAATATTCTGATATAATGGTCATAAGGCATCCTGTTGAGGGCTCAGCAAGACTGATGGCAGAATCGTCCTCAAAGCCGGTAATAAATGCCGGAGATGGCGCAAACCAGCATCCAACTCAAACTTTGCTGGATTTATACACAATACAGAAGGTAAAAGGCACTCTAAATAACTTGAATATAGGCATGGTTGGCGACTTAAAGTACGGAAGAACTGTCCATAGCCTGACAAATGCCTTATCTCATTTCAACCCAACTTTCTATTTCATAGCTCCGGAAGCCCTGCAGATGCCTCAAAATTATTTGGAAGAGTTAAGGCAAAAAAACATCAAATTTGTAAAAGAAGAAAATCTGATGAAAGTGAGCAATAAACTAGATATATTATACGTTACAAGAATACAAAAGGAAAGATTCCCTGACCCAGTTGAATATGAGAAATACAAAGGCTACTACAAGCTCGATGAGTCATTGCTGAAAAACATAAAAAACGACTTGAAAATAATGCATCCGCTGCCAAGGGTTGACGAGATAAACAAAAAGTTAGACAGTACAAAGCATGCAGTCTATTTCGAGCAGGCAGCCAATGGCATACCGGTAAGAAAAGCGCTATTAGCATTAGCATTAGGAAAAATAAAATAGCACCTAGTTTCGGGATGCCGCAGGCATCCCCAGACGCTAGTGTGCAGGCATGCACAAAATGAAAAAGGAAGTAAGCATATCGGCAATAAAGGAAGGGACTGTTATAGACCATATTCCAAGCAATGTGACATTAAAGGTAGCTGAAATACTCAATCTTGATGATGTTGCAGGAATAATATCAATAGCCACTAACCTTCCAAGCAAGAAAATGGCCAAGAAAGGCATAGTGAAAATAGGAGACAAGCTATTAACGCAGGATGAAGTCAATAAAATAGCAGTCATAGCCCCTGATGCCACGGTTAATATAATAGAAAATTATAATGTAAAAAGAAAACTAAAAGTTTTATTGCCAGATATAATAGAAAAAATAGTCAAGTGCTCAAATCCAAACTGCATAACAAACAATGAAAAGGCAGAAACAAGGTTTTATGTTCTCAATAAGACTCCTTTGAAATTAAAGTGCCATTATTGCGAAAGGGCAATGAATAAGGAAGATATAGTGCTTTTGTAAAAAATGCTTAATGTCAATTTATGCGGGATAAAGCTACGCAACCCGACTATTTTAGCTTCCGGGATTCTTGGGGTGACAAAAGAGTCTGTCAATAGAATAGGAAAAAACGGAGCAGGAGCAGTAACATTAAAATCATTGTGCCACGAGGAAAGAAAAGGAAACGCAAATCCGACAATGTTTGGCTATGATGATGTTTTCTTCAATGCAGTTGGATTGCCGGGCCAGGGAATTGATAATGCGCTAAAGGACTTCAAGACTCTAAACAATCTAAGCATTCCTGTGATTGGCAGCATCTATGGCTACAGGATTGAGCATTTCGGCCAGGTAGCTAAAAAAATGGCTTCGTTAAGGCCCGCTATGATTGAGATAGACATTTCATGCCCTCACATGGATTATGGAAAGCCTTACTATGCTGATCCTGAATTGACTGCAAAAGTAACAAGGGAAGTAAAAAACAATGCAGGAAAAATCCCAGTAAGCGTCAAATTAAGCCCGAATGTCTATGATATTAAGGAAATAGCAGTTGCAGCAGAAAAAGCAGGGGCAGATGCAATAACCGCAATCAACACAGCTACAGGCATGGCCATAGACATAGATGCAAGAAAGCCTGTATTGGCAAATAAAATTGGGGGAATTTCAGGCCCTGCTCTAAAGCCAATTGCTGTAAGATGCGTCTATGAAATCCATGAAGCAGTAAAAATCCCGATAATAGGCACTGGAGGAGTAACTTACGGCAAAGATGCGATTGAAATGGTAATGGCAGGAGCCACAGCAGTCGGCATTGGGACTGGAATTTATTACAGAGGCCTGGATGTTTTCAAAAAAGTATGCGATGAGATGGAAGTATGGATGAAAAAGAACAGAATAAAGAATTTAGAGGAAATAAGGGGGATTGCGCATAAATAACATGGAAAAAGACAATTGCTGCAGAACTGAAATCCCAAAAATAATGGAAATATTTAAAGTAGTGAATGAAGGCAAAGGCCAAAAATCTTTCTTTTTCAAAGGAAAAATCGATTCAAAGCCGGGGCAATTTGTCATGGTATGGCTTCCTGATGTTGATGAAAAGCCGATGGCAATATCATACTGGAATAAAAATGAATTTGCCTTTACTTCACAGGTTGTCGGGAAATTTACAACATATTTAGACTCTTTGAAAAAAGGCGATAAAATCGGAATAAGGGGCCCTTACGGCAATAATTTCTCGATTAAAGGCAATGCGTGCGTTGTAGCCGGAGGAGTAGGGGTGTCTTCTGTCTCAACTTTGATTGACTCATTGAAAAATCCGTTGATAATTTACGGCGCAAGGACAAAACAGCATCTGATTTACTTAAAAAGGTACAAGAATAAAAAAATGCTCATAGCGACAGATGACGGCAGTCATGGAAGAAAAGGCTATACAACGGATTTATTGAATGAAGTTCTAAGCAAAAATAGTAAAATAAAAATGGTCTATACCTGCGGCCCGGAAATAATGATGAAAAAAGTGTTAGATATATGTAATAGTTATAAGATTGAATGCGAGGCTTCTGTTGAAAGAATGATGAAATGCGCGTATGGCGTTTGCGGAGCTTGCATGATTAACGACAAGATAGTCTGCATGGACGGCCCTGTTTTTAATTCAAAGCAGCTTAATGCAATGCCAGAATTCGGCAGTTTTGCAAGGGCAAAAACAGGAAAGAGAGTAAGTTTGCATGAATACCATTCGATCCATTCATAAAAATGTCATTATTAATAAAAAACGGGAAAATCTACCGGAATAGCAGTTTAACTAGAAAAAACATTTTCATAAAGCAAGGCAAAATAGCAAAAATCACTTCTCAAAATTTAAAGGCAGAAAAAATCATTGATGCCAAAAACAAGATAATAATACCCGGACTGATAGACTCCCACGTCCATTTTCGCGAGCCCGGTGCAACGCACAAGGAAGACTTCCTTACCGGAAGCATGGCAGCGGCTGCAGGAGGAATAACAACCATACTGGATATGCCAAACACTAATCCGCCAACAACTGATTTGCAAAGGCTGGAGGAAAAAAGGCAATTGGCAAAAAAAAGCGTTGTAAATTATGGCTTCCATTTCGGCTCGACAGATGACAATATTGCAGACATAGGGAAAGCAAAGAATGTAGCATCGGTAAAAGTCTATATGGACTTTACAACTGGCGACCTAAAGCTTGATGACTACGAAATTTTGAAAAAAATATTCACAAGCAACAAGACGGTAGCCGTTCACGGGGAAAATGAGAATATAATAAAGGCCCTGGAGCTCATACAGCATTCAAAAAATCATTTGTATTTGTGCCATGTAAGCTCAAAGGAGGAATTGCATTATGCAAAGAGGCAAAAGATAAAAAATAAGGTTTTTGTTGAAACATGCCCGCATTATTTATTCCTCACAGCCGGGGATATCAATGAGCTTGGAAACTTTGCGGAAATGAAGCCGGGATTAAAGACTAAAGAAGATCAAAAGGCATTATGGGAAGGCATCCATAACGGAAAAGTTGACACAATAGCCACAGATCATGCCCCACATACTAAAGAGGAGAAAATGCAGGCAAATTATCCTTATGGCGTGCCTGGCTGCGAGACCATGCTTCCATTGCTGTTAAATGCATTAAATGAAAAAAGAATAGAATTAAAAAAAATTGTGCAATTATGCTGCGAAAATCCCGCTGCTATATTCAAAATAAAAAACAAGGGCCGCATAAAAGAAGGGTATGATGCTGACTTAACTATTATTGATCTAGATTTAAAGAAAGAAGTAAAAAATGAAAATCTGCTTACAAAATGCAGATGGAGCCCGTTTGACAGCTGGAATCTGAAAGGCTGGCCTGTTATGACAGTAGTCAACGGCAATGTAATATTCAGCAATGGAAAGATTAATAATATAAAAGCCAAAGAGGTCCAATACCATGAATAAGGAAGAGACAGCAAAAAACTTGCTGAAAATAAAAGCAGTTACTTTAAGGACTAATCCGCCTTACAAGTGGGTATCCGGCATTTTGGCCCCTGTCTACACGGACAACAGGCTCCTGATGTCTTATCCAAAAGAAAGGGAAGAAGTAGTGGATAGTTTTGTAAAAGCAATAAAGGACAACAAAATAAAAGTTGATGTTGTAGCAGGAATTGCAACCTCCGGAATTCCTTGGGCTGCATGGGTTGCTGAAAAACTAAAAATTCCAATGGTCTACATAAGGAAAAAATCCAAAGACCACGGGAAGGAAAATCTGATTGAAGGCAAGCTTGAAAAGGGAAATAATGTTGCCATAATAGAAGATCTTATCTCCACAGGAGGCTCATCAATAAATGGTGTGGAAGCTGTCAGGCATGCAGGATGCAAAGTGGGTTATTGCCTCGCTATCTTTACATATGAGCTAGAAAAAGCCAAAAAGTCATTTGAAAAAGCCAAAGTCAAGCTGATTACGCTGACAAATTTTTCAACCCTTGTTAATGTTGCAGTAAAGCAAGATTATTTGAATGAAAGTGACAGGGAAAATGTCCTTGAATGGGCAAAAAATCCTGAAAAATGGGGAAGATAAGATGTCCATTACGAAAAAGCCAATAATAAAAATAACAATAAAAAATAATCAAAAATAAATAAAACAATAATAAAAAATGACCATAATAAAAACCAATAAAAGCATAATCCCAAGCTGTGATGTCCCTGATTTGGAAAGGTTAAAAGTTCTTGTCAAGGAAACCTGTTCTGTAAAGGGTATAGGAGCCTATAAGATAGGATTGGAACTAGGCCTAAAATATGGCATTCCAACAACAGTAAAAACAATCAGGAGATATACTAAATTACCTATCATCTACGACCATCAAAAAGCCGGCAATGATATTCCGGAATTAGGAGAAAAATTTGCAAAATCTGTTAAAGGGGTCAATGCAGTGATATTATTCCCTTTCACAGGCCCAGAAACAGAAAAAGCATGGATAAAAGCATGCAGAAACGCAAAGCTCGGAGTTATAGTTGGCGGCGAGATGACCCACAAGGGATTTTCCGAAGAGGAAGGAGGCTTTATCAGCAACAAGGAATCATTGAAAATCTATGAGATTGCTGCAAAAGAAGGCATTAAGGATTTCGTAGTTCCTGGCAACAAGCCGGAGAAAATAAGGCTGTACAGGGCATTTTTGGAGGCCCGCGGCATTAAGCCTGTATTCTATTCCCCGGGATTGATTACTCAAGGAGGCAACATAACAGAAAGCGCAAAAGCCGCAGGAAAAAGCTGGCATGCAATAGTGGGAAGAGCATTATACGAAGCTAAAAATATGAATAAGGCTGCTAAAGAGATGGTAAGGATTTTAATGCAATAATAAAAGTTTAAATAATGATTGATAACTCTTTCTTCCATGAAAATCTCAGTATGCGGCGCAAGCGATGGCGCGAATAACGATGAAATAAGGAAAAAAGCCTTTGAAATCGGCAAAGCCCTCGCAGAGAGCAATGTTTTAGTCCTGACAGGCGCAACTTACGGCTATCCTCATGCAGCCGCAAAAGGCGCTTTTTCCAATAACGGAAAGGTCATGGGAATAAGCCCTGCCAAGGATGAAAAAGAGCATATTAACAAATATAAATTCCCGACTGATAGCCATACTCAAATAGAATTTACAGGCCTGGGCATACCGGGAAGAAATTACCCGCTAGTCAAAGAAGGGGGTGCTGTAATCATAATTTCAGGCCAAATCGGCACTTTAAATGAGTTTACCATGGCCTTCCATGCAAATAAGCCAATAGGCATACTAAAAGACTCTGGCGGCATAACGGATATTATAGAAAAAATAGCCGAAATCTGCAACAAGAGCGATGAAAAGGAAAACATTGTTTATTCTGATGATCCAAAAGAGCTGGTGCAGCTGGTTATAGATAAATTAAAAAACAGCGCAAAATAACGTTTTCTTTATGGGCCCGTGGTCTAATCCGGCATGACGTTTCCTTCGCAGGGAAAAGACTCCGGGATGCTCGAAATTAGTTTTTCGGCACGGAAATTCAAATATCCCAGAGGGAGACTGCAAATCCATTGGGTTTTGAGAGTCCCGGCGGGTCCATTTCAATTTCAAAAATGCCAGCCTGCAAATCAGTTTATGAGCCAAGGGAAGACAGCACTATGCTGGAAAAGCATGTCAGAAAGCATGCTAACGGCCAGGTTTTGGACATGGGCACCGGCTCTGGGATACAGGCAATAACAGCCACTTACAACAATAACGTAAAATCAGTAATAGCATTGGATATACAAGAAGAGGTTATTGAGCATTGCAAAAAAAACATTGTTAACGATAAAATAAGTTTTTTGATTTCCGACTTGTTTGAAATATTTAAAAAAAACAAATCATTGAAAAATAAAAGGTTTGACACAATAATTTTCAACCCCCCTTACCTACCGGAAGACATCAAGCTGAAAGACCTGACATTGGACGGGGGAAAAAAAGGCTATGAGGTCATTGAAAGATTCATAAACAATGCAGGCAATTATCTAAAAAAAGACGGGATAATCCTTATTGTTTTCTCTTCCCTGACAAAAAAGGATAAAGTTGAGGAATTCATAAGAAACAACTTGTTTGAATTTGAATTATTGGAAAAAAAGGTTTATTTCTTCGAGCAATTGTACGTTTACAAGCTAAAAAAATCAGACATATCAAAAAAATTAGACAGCAATGGCATAAAAAATATAAGGTATTTCTCAAAAGGAAAACGAGGATTCATATTCACAGGCACTTTAAAAAACAAAAAAATTGCAGTTAAGATAAAAAACCCAAAAAGCGATGCAGTTTTAAGGATAGAAAACGAGATAAAATTCCTGAAATTGCTGAATAAAAAGAAAATCGGGCCTAAATTATTGTTTTCTGGCAATGATTTTCTTGCTTATGAATTTGCTGATGGCGTTGCATTTATAGATTTCTTGGAAAACAAAAAAAATGATAAAAAAATAGCATTAAGGATAATAAAAAGCATTTTTGGGCAATTATTTGAGATGGATAAGCTAAAAATCAACAAAGAGGAGATGTCGCATCCGCAAAAGCATATTATCATAAGCAATAAAAACAGGCCCGTATTACTGGACTTCGAGAGAGCCCATCATGTTAAGAATCCCGGCAATGTCACCCAGTTTTGCGATTTTTTGATATCGAAAAAAATAGCGAATATGCTGAAAAAGGGCAATATTGGGATAAATAGGGTGAAAATGATAAAAGCTGCTAAAAAATACAAGAAAAATCAGAATAAAGTAAACTTTATGAATATTATTAAGGAGCTAAGATGATTAAAAAAGCTGTTTTAGTGGGGATTGTTGCCATAACTTTCGCTGCGCTTGCTTCAGATACCGCAATAAGCCTAAACAACTGTGCTGAATATCGCTATCAGGATGGAAATGAGCAGCAAGCCCAAAAATTTGTTGGAGGCAAATGCTTTTACTATTATGCAAATGATTCTAAACAAGAATTATTGATTTATGAGCCTCAACAAAAGCAGCAGAACATAGGAACTCTAACCGAAATTGTGCTGGATAACCTGACTGGGCAGATTGATATTAGCAGGCATGCTGTCAAAGACCTTAGAAACGGGCCGCATCCAGATGACGCCAATTATGAGTTTATTCATGAAATTCCAATTGGTGCAAATGAAAAAAGTCTTTTTATCCAGTTGTTCCAAATGTATTTAAAGAAACTCAGCCTCATCTAAAGAGCAGAAGCATAAAATGCCGACAAAATTCCAAAACAAGGTTTATGAACTGTGCAAAAAAGTGCCAAAAGGAAAGGTTACAACCTATAAGGCGATAGCACAAGCAATGAACTCGAAGGCATACAGGGCAGTAGGGCAGGCATTAAATAAAAACCCCTATGCTCCCAAAGTCCCATGTCATCGTGTAGTCAATTCTCAGGGCCATTTGCATGGTTTTGCCCATGGATTAAAAAAGAAAGCCGAGATGTTGAGGAAGGAAGGGATTAAAATCAAAAATAATAAAATTATTGATAAAAAAACAATAATAAGAAAAATAAAATAAAGAGATTACTTCCTCTTCTTCCCTTTCTTCTTTTTCTTGATTTCCTTGTCCAGATCAAGCTCGTCAAGAAGTTCCTTATAGCGGTTCCTGATTGTGACTTCTGTAACTCCGGCTACATCAGCAACTTCCCTTTGGGTTCTTTTCTCCCCGTGCAATAAGGCAGATACATACAAAGCGGCAGCCGCAATACCGGTAGGGCCTCTTCCTGAAGTCAACTCAGCTTTTTGGGCCTTTTCAAGAATTTCAATTGCATTGCTTTGTGACTCTGCACTCAATTTCAGGCTTGAAGCGAACCTTGCTATGTAATCAGCCGGGTTTGAAGGCAAAATTGTAATTCCTAGCTCTCTTGTGACAAACCTGTAAGTCCTTCCGATTTCTTTCTTCTCAATCCCGGAAGCCTCTGAAAGCTCATCTAAAGTACGAGGAACATCATGCCTTCTGCAGGCAGCATATAAAGCCCCCGCAACTACAGATTCCATGCTCCTTCCCCTCACCAAGCCTCTTTGAACAGCTAAAGTGTAAATTCTTGCTGATTCCTCTTCAACAGATTTAGGCAATTTAAGGTAAGAGCTTACCCTCTTAAGCTCAGCTAAAGCCAGTTTCAGGTTTCTTTCTATTGCTGTAGAAATCCTGTACTGCCATTTCCTTAATCTGAAGAATTTGTTCCTCTCTTTCCCGCCTAATTTAAACAAATCAGCTTTCTGGCCAACTTCTGTGCCTAAGCCATGATCATACTGGGTGTAAGTCATAGGGGCTCCTGCCCTTCTCCTTGCTTCTCCGCCTTCAGAATCAAACTCGCGCCATTCCTGCGTGAAGTCAACCATCTTCTCTTCTATGACTAGGCCGCAATCTTTGCAGATTATCTCCCCGCGCTCCTTGTTCCAGTTAAGGTTTATTCCGCCGCATTCAGGGCATTTCTTGACTAATTCTGGCATTTTAACCTCCGATAACTATGCTTATTTTTATCATAAATTTAATATACATCCACCCCTTTAGACAAATTAATTATGTAATATAGTAATCAAAGCATAACAATATTTATAAAGAGTAAACGCCATTACTATATAAACCTTTCGATTACTATATAAAAATCGCCAAAAAACAAAGCCTTATCATGATGAAAGACTCAATTCCAAAGGATTTGTTCGATATTCTGGCCTGTCCGCTCTGCAGAGCTGATTTAAGGTATTCCAAAGACAAAAAACAGCTTATCTGTGTCAAATGCAGCCAGAAATACCCAATAAAGGAAGGAATACCCCTCTTATTGCCCCCTAAACAGGCAAAAGGGAATAAATAGGGATTTAATTCTGGGATTTTATATTCTTGAAGTTGATTTGGTATATTATGCGAAAACTATTTAATCGGCCGTAATTTTATACTCTTTTTATGCCGACGTCGCATAACCTGGCATTGCGGTGGCCTTGAGAGCCACTTCCCGTAAGGGTATCTCGGTCAGCTTTTTTGCTTGCGCAAAAAACCTGGGAAAAACAGGGAATTCCTCGTTTTTGCCCGGAATTCAAATTGCAGAGTAAGCAAATAGCTGGAGAAATTCAAATATCCCAGAGGGCAGCTAAAATCCCTCGGGATTTGGGAGTCCGGGCGTCGGCGTCATTACTTTTAGTAGTTATAAATCTTAAATAATTTTAATTGCCATATCTTTAGAATTAAAGGTATAATCAAATTTCGACAACTAACTTCTCATTCTTATGCTTGCTTCTAAAATGAGCTTCCAATGACTTAACATACTTTCTGCAATAAGGGCATTTGCCTTCTGTAGAGGGATCATTCAGCTTAGCAGGATTATGCCACCCTCTTTTTGCTCTTATCATCTTAATTCTGCTTCCTCTTGAATAAAAATACTGAAAGCAGTATTATAATTATCACAAGCAGAATCTCTCCAGCGATCAATGCAATAACAAACTCGTCAGTCTCAAAAAATGATGGTTCTTTGGTTTGAGTTAAAATTGGAGTGGTTACAGGCTGGGTTGTTCCTGGTGTAGTTTGTTGAGTTGGCTGCACTACAACAACCTCATCTTTTGGCTCTGCTTCTTCATGTTCCTCTTCCTCTTTCAGTTGACAAGTCCCCACAACCAGATCAACGGTATCTGTCTTCACACTCCTTCCGTTTTCGTAGGTAACGCGTGATTGTATTGAGTAAACTTCCGGAGGAACATCAGTTGGTACTGCATATGTAAACGTTTTGCTGAACTTGCTGTCAGAATCAAACGGGTCATTGCTTAAATCAAATGTTTCCCTGAAATTTATTCCCAGTTCTGCATTAGTCACTTCAAGCACAGCCTCATCTTCATCATCCCTGCCGGTGTTAATAACAGCAGTTGATAATTGCACTGTTCTGCTACATTGGATTTCTGAGGGAGTTACTGCATTTCTTGTAAACCTGATTTCATGCTTTTCCTTTTCTACTTCAAGCTCCAATTCGTAAATAACCTTATGTATGGTCCTGTTTTCATCTCTTCCCTCAACTTCAATTAAAACATCAAAAGTATCATCTTCAACTTCAAGCGGTATTTTAAATTCTAAATTTACTTTCTTATCTTTTCCAGCTTTTAAATCGAACTCTTTTGCCTCTTCATCCAGCTCATCCCCATCGTCTATGTCATCTATAGTTACAACAACTTCAATGTCCTCTATTTCCAAACCTTTGTCATCAGTAAAATTATTTTTTACTTCTATTCTAAATTCAACAGTAGAGCCAGGTTTTGCCTCTCGTTTTATTCTGTCTCCAAAATCAATGTTATTATGGCTGCTTCCATCTACCTTTACATCAACATCGGTTATCAGCAATTTTCCGCCGCTGATTATCTCGCCATCTTCATTAACAGCCATTGCTAAAGGCATCATTAGAAAAAATATGCAAATTCGAAGTATAGAGTTTAATTTTTTCATTGCCCCATTATTTTTCCTTGAATTCCATCATGTTATCATTGAGATCGCAAATCAAAAACCTCTCAAAAAAATCACTATAGTCTGTCTCTTCTGAAGGTTTTTTTGGCTTGACCATTTGCACCACTATTTTTTTCAGCAGTCTTTTTGATGATTATCTTTCCATCCTTGTCAAAACCCCAGTATTTTATGTCTGGAATTGACGGCCTGTTATAATCGGCATCTTTCTCTTTCATTGAGTTATTAGCCCCATTATTCCTTTTTTAATCTTTCAATAAGCTCCCAATATTCCGGGCCAAAGGCTTGCTTTATCAGCTCGTTTTCAATATCCTGAGCAGTTACCATGCAAACCACCACGAATGATTATTTTTCTGTTGCCCCTATGCCTGCTTTCAGCATTGATTCTGCGACAATTAATGTACTATCTGTTTGCTTGACTTCTGCTGCATTACCTTTCAAGTCATCCTTATAGTGAAGATGATTGGCAATTACCTGTGCTACGTTTCTTGTGTCCTCTTTTGTGTAGCCAGCTACCAGCATAGCTACATTGCCGTCATTCTCATACAGCTCAATCCTTCCAACTCCTGGCTCAAACCCTAAAGTGCAGTCTTCAGGATTTCCCAATAGCTCTGCAGTTGCAACATTAGCGCATGGTCCTCCAACAAGTATTGCATTTATTTCCCTAATGTTTTTGACTTCGGATGCCAGTTTAGTTGCGCCAACATCGATTCTTTGTATTTTTACTGCTCCACCTACTGCTTTTTCAGTTTCAGTAAAAGTCGCTTTAGACTCTGTTATGTAAACTAAAGGGACTCTCTGGCTTTGAGGATATTCTATAGACACTTCTTGAGGAGCGTTGCTTGGAGTGCTTCTTTTCGCATAAGCTCCGTAGCTGCTGTATGCATATTCATTCCTATCATCATCGTCAGGCGTGATGAAGTTATGGTTCTGGCTTGGGTCTAAAGACAATCTTGCCTCTCCTCCAGTTGCATTCAAATTAAAAATAAACGAGGTTGGCGCCAAATCATCATAGTGGTTGCTGTTCGGGGTTCCAATTAAAACTGTAACACCCTGAGATGAAGAATTTTCTATAGAGATATTTGTGCCGTACTGCGTGTTTAAGGAAACCACGTTAGAGCCTATTGTGTTGTCACCATTTATATCAACAAGTATATCAAAATCATTGGACCCTATTGAAGATGCATTGTATACCTTAAATGTCCTTCCACCCAGCTTAATCTGTGATATCTCAAACAAATCCTGCCCATCAGGGCCAACTACTCCGCTTAGCACAGAGCCAACAGAAATTGGCCTTTCAATCCTATCCCCGCTTCCAAGCTCATCAAACTTGATTATAGGGCTGTCTGATGTTATTTTATCCGCTCCCCTATAGCGCAAAGCAAAGCTTGACCTTTCCCCATTCTTGTCAGTTTCATCAGTTAAAATAAAATAGTCGTCTTTTGTTATTGTTTTGTTTTCCTGGACAATAAGATCATCGTCATTGTCGCCAAATCTTATAGTGCTGCCTGAGACAGCATGCATAATTGGCAATTTTGCCCTGTTCCCGTTCTTATCTACAAATTCCAATATGTAATCATCTGAGCCAGAGGCTTTTATCGCAATCTCCTGGGTTTTAGGGCTGCTTAATCCCTGATATGATACATCCCAGTTAGAAGTAAAAAGCAGATCTTTTTGGTCAATAACATTGCTTAGATTTCCCCCTTTTGGGACATAGTAATTGTCATCAGCCGTCATATTTATTCCTATTCTGTCAATTTTAAATATTGAATTGTCATCGCTGCCTTCTATCGTTACATGAGCGCCATCTATAGTCTTTTCATTGACTTTTAGCTCATGGCTGCTTGAGCTGTCAGTTATGTCTGTATCTTTTAATTCAAGCTTTTGCGCTCCCAGGAAAAATGAGGCCATGTGCACGCCTCCGGCATAATCCTGGTAAAGGATTTCAGTAACTCCGATTATTGTTCCATCTGAAAGCTTGCCTGTTTCGCCATCTCTAAGCAGCCTTGTTGATTCGCCATTTACCAAAAATTTTGCATTTGTAGAATCTACAAATTCAAGCGTTACCTCAAAATCTTGGCCATTGAATGTGTATGTTTTTGTATCGCCCTCTACCAAAGAATCCTTTATTGGCCCTGTCATCAGGCCCAGCAATATCTGGCCTTGGTTTGCGCCATTCCTTGTAGCTTGCACTATTGTGTATTTCTTTCCTAATATTGTTATGTCTACATCTTCAAAATCAGAAAGGAAATTTCCCGTAGTTGAGGATCTTCCATTTATGTCATCCACATCGCTCTCTAAAGCAGAAGTAAATTCCAGCTCGTATCTTACAATCTGCTTTCCAGATTGAAAGTATAGAAAATCAGCAGTTACGTCGGTGTCATCTTCCAATAGCTGCACAAATCCTGTTGTAGCATCCTCAAAATATAATCTTTGGTCATAGGCTGCGCTGCCCTTGGTGTTCCTGGTTTTTCCCTTTTCCAATAATACTTCCAGTTCAGCGTCATCAATAAAAGAGTTGCTGGTTATAGTAGCAATAGATTCCTTGTTTGTGCCGGATTTTAAGTTCTCAGCCAATTCCAAAATTTTTGTTGAGGTGCCAACTTTCCAAGCATCGCCTTCTAAAACGGTCTCTGTTTCTGTTGCAACAGGTGTTGTTGCGGCAAACTGCAAGCTTGCAGCTATGTCACTTGCGCCTATAACATCCTCTGCCGCAGCCCTGTCTCCTACAACCAGAACGCCATTAAATTTTCCATCCTTTATGAATGGAGCCGGGTAATTGACCAAATCAGTTGCTACCGCTCCAGTGATTGTAGCGCCTACCATGCTGGCTCCAATTCCCAGAGCCATTATCTTATTCACAATTTTTCTGATTTTCATCTTATGTCACCTCGTGTTCGTTTTGTTCGATATTTCTCCGAAATTTGTTAGAATCAGTATAGTAAAGGTCTTATAAATCCATTATTAAGGGTAGATATATAGGTACCCTTAATAAAGCTTAAAAAGGGGAAATCACTCTAATAAAGGATGTTCAACCCTATAAAAGAGCCAAATTTTTTTTTCGGCTTAGATACAGCTACAGTCCCTGCATGGTTCAAAGGGCTGGATGGAGCAATTCAGTTAACAGTAGCAATAATTGCACTAGTATTGGCAATATACACTTTTAAGATATACAAAATATCCGGGAAAAAAAAACCATTCTATTTCGGCACAGGATTTATTTTTGTTTCTCTGTCCTATTTCGTGTGGGCAGTCCTCAACATGGCCATTATTATCAACATAAGCAGGTACCTTTGCAGAGAAACCCATATATGCATTGTCGACATTCTGACTGATATATCCATCTATATTCATATGGCTTTACTTATGGTTGGATTGCTTCTAATAAGCTTCTCCACTTTTAAAAAAAGAAACAAGGAAACGTACATTCTTGCTTTTTTCATAATAGCTTTGGTCTTGGCACTCAGCAAGCAGACCCTTATGTTTTTTTATTCGTTTTCCTCCCTGCTTCTGCTCTATTTAGTTATACATTATGTCCGCAACTATTTCAAGCATAAGAATACCAAGACTTTAGTTGTTGGTTCGGCATTTTTATTGCTGTCAATAGCAAACCTGGAATTGGTCTTTGGTCTTACTGACGGGTTTGATTATACCATCGGCAATATCCTCACCCTTTTGGCTTTTCTTCTGATAATACTGAATTTTGTCTATATACTGATGAAAAAATAAGTTCTAGACTGAAAATAACAAACAATAAATAACTCAAAAGCCCCTAATGCGAAAATGAGCAAAAAAAGAGATCGTATACAAGTCATTTATGACATTTTAAACGCAGTAAAGGAAAAGGATGGCAAGATTAAGCCTACAAACATACTTTATAAGGCAAACTTATCACCACAGATGCTTAACGAGTATCTAAAGGAACTAATAGGAAAAGGGTTAATAAAGGAAAACAATGCAAAAGATGGTAAAACCTATTCCCTGGAAAACAAGGGGTTTGAGTTTTTGTCTAAATACAAGACTATAGTGGATTTTCTGGAAACGTTCGGGCTGAACTAAAAAGAAAATTAAGAAACATCAATAAAATCCATTTTCAGAAATTATCGCAAAAGCGTATGATGCTGGGCGTCGGCGTTTATATTTTCCCAGTTATGTCTTCAGGCTTCTCAACAGGCTCTATTTTCTCCTCCGAATCCTCTTTCTTTCTTTTCAAGACTCTCAGGAATACAAAGCCAACAATTAGAGAAAGAATGACCGCAACTATGGCATAAGCCATTATCGGCTTCTTTTTCTCGTCTTGCAGAATTGTTACCGGAATTTCCCGGGTTTTTTGCTCCTGTTCTTTTTCTTCTTCCTTCGGTGTGCCAGCAGTTTCTCCTGAGGTCAACGACACGTTTTCCGCTTTTTTCTCCTCAGTTAGGCTCTTTTTTTCTTCTGTTTCATCCGCACCAGCTACCTTAATGGGTATGCTTTCTTTTTGGGTAAAAACCTCCTGATATGATGATTGATAATTAGCGGTTATGTTAAAATAATATGCCCCAAAATCAGGCGCAATTACAGAAGAGCTAAAAACTCTTATCCTTTCCCCAGGCCTGATGCTGCTGTACGTAGAAGAATGCGGCTCTATTCCCGGGACATCAGCAGCGTAGCTTATTCTGACATTCCTGAATTCATTTGGCCCTGGATTAACAAGGTCTGCTATAAGAACTGCCCTTTGCCCCGCAACCACTATATTCTGCGAAAAATCATGCTCAATATGCAGGCAGGTGCAATTGACATTTATTGTTTGGCTTTTATGGACTTCCCTCAAAAACTTGCTTATCTTATAGCTGCCGTCTGCATAAAGCTCATATTTCCCCGTGATTAATCCCTTCAGCTCAAAATCAAGGCTCTTTTTTTCTTTTGGGGTTAATGTCCCGCTCCAGCTCAGCAGCCTGCTGTTCCCTGCAGCTTCTTTTGGCTTTTTAATGACCAGTATTTTTTCCGGCACTTTTATGCTCAATGCAGTCACGCTAAGCTCATGCTCGTCATTTATATTTTCCAGTATTATGCTCATGTTGAAATTCTCCCCGATATCAAATCTGCTTTTGTTTGTGCTATAGCTTATTGCCAGGGAATAATTGTAGACTTTTCCTTCAATGGCGCCTGAAACCGCGGTTTTTGTCTCGACTCCGTCAAAATAGCTCACATTCGCCACAAGCTCATAATTCCCGGGAGAAATACTTTTGGCTTTGTATGTGCACGTCCTTGTCTGCCTTGGAGAAACATCATGGTCGAACAAAATGACTCCTCCAATCTGCTTGCATCCTTCTATTTCTGTAAAGAGCAGATTTGGGGGTATAGGCATGGTTGCCGTGACATTCTGCACGGGAACGTCCGCAGTATTCTCAAAAGACAGCACTCCTGTAACTTCTTCGTCTATCAGGATATTTTCCTTTTCTATGGTATGCGCTATATCCAGCTTTGATTTTATCTGGTAAACTTCGACCTCAGCCTTGTAGACATCATACCAGGGGTCATAATTCCTGTAGGAAAAAGATACATTATTGACGCATATGTCAAATCTGTCCTTTATCTTGCATTCCCCGCTTTCCACTATAACTCCTGAAATGTCAATCTCTATGTATACCTTGCTGCTCTGGGGATCTATCTTGAACGCAAACTCTTTTCCGGATATGTTTACAGCGTCTCCATCTTCAACAGTATCAGAAAACAGGATCTCTTCATAGATTGAAAATGCATTCGGTGCTATAATAAGCATGCTGAATAAAAAAATTATCCCTCTTTTTCCCATTGGAATGAAAATTGTGCTTTAATTATAAAAAAGTTACTTTATTACGACAACGCCTGGGGATTTTTCCAGCTCTTCTCTGGCAAATTTTAGTTTGAGCTTATTTTCTGAATAGATTGTAAAGATTTTTTCTCCTTTTGTTGTTTTATCGTTGATATGCTTATGCAGATATATGCCCGCACCATTGTCGGCTGGGGCTCCTGCGACCCTTGCTAATCTTGCTATAATTTTGTTGTCTATTTTTTTGACAATTCCTTTCTTTGCTGACTTGACATCAAACTTGAATCTTCCTATTTTTATATCCTCAGGGTCAAAAATTTTGCCATCCTGGGCTTTTATTATCTCTTTCATTTTTTTATAGGCCTTCCCTGAATCTAAAATTTCCTCTGCCTTGCCTTTGCTGTCTTTGATTCCAGCCATTTTAAAGAGTTCGCCAGCCATTGCTATGCATTTTTTTTCCAGGTCAGGGGGCCTTCTCTTGTCTCTCCTCAAAATCCACAGGACATCCCTTGCCTCCAATGCAGGCCCTATGCCGTTTCCTATAGGCTGCTTTCCGTCAGTGATAATGACGCTGACATGCTTCCTCAGCCTTTTCCCCACTTCATCAAACAATTTTTTTAGCTTTAAAGCCTCCTGTCTGTTTTTGACTTTGCTGCCATTGCCTATCGGTATGTCTATCAGAATGTGAGTGCTTGACACGGAATATTTCTTGGCCATTATCGAAGCAAGCAGCTGGCTTTCCGCGTCAATCCCCAGAGTTTTCTCAACGCCTATTATCTTGTCATCTGCAGGAGCAAGGTTCAAAGAGCCGCCCCAGACAATGCATGCATTTGTTTTTGCGATGATTTCTTTCATCCTGCTGATAGGGAAGGAGACTTTTGCAAGAACCTCCATGGCATCGGCAGTTCCTGCAGGGCTTGTTATGGACCTGCTTGATGTCTTTGGCATTGTAAGGCCTGCTGCCGCAATTATAGGCACTAAAACCATCGTGGTCCTGTTACCGGGAATTCCGCCAATGGAATGCTTGTCAATCACCGGATATTTGTCGAGCTTCAGTTTGTCCCCGTGGTTGACCATAGCTTTTGTAAGCATTATTGTCTCGTTTATTGACATGAGGTTTGTATAGCACGCAGCAACAAAGAAAGTAAGCTCTGAGTCGCTGAGCTTGTTATGCACAATATCCCACACAATCTGGTCTATCTCCTTCCTGTTCAATGTTTTGCCATCGAGCTTTTTTCTTATAAAATCTATTGAAAGGGGCTTTCTGGCAAGCGCTATGCTGACTTTATCATTCTTTTTTAAGTTTAAAGAATCTATGACTTCCTCATATACCCCTATTCTTCCTTCCGGGACTACTTTGCTGCTTTCGGCTATATTCGCGACTACGGTCTCAACTCTTTTTCCCTTGTTTATCTTTATCCTGTCAAGATGGTGTATATCGAACTTGATAGCGTCTTTAATGTTAAGCACAGCTACTAAAGGCCCGCCGGTTGCAATGTCCATGTCTTTTATTTTCAATTTCATTTACTTCACCTGAAAATAAAAGGCTTGAAAAATTTCAATTTTTCATTGTCTTTGATTTTGAGTTTCATTTTTTAAATAAAATTTCAAAATTTAAGGCTTGAAAAACCTTTGTTTTTCACTGTCTTTGACTTTTAATTTCATTTTCCTGCAGAACTCTATTCTTTTTCCTCTTCATATATGTTCACGAACGCCACAAGCAAGGCCAGCAATATAGGCCCTATCATCACTCCTATAAATCCAAGCAGTTGCAATCCGCCAACAACTCCCAGCAGGACAAGGACAGGGTGCAAGCCTGACTTGTCACCTATTATCTTTGGCTTCAGGATATTGTCTATTGTGCCGACAACAAAAATCCCGTAAATTATGAGAAGAACTCCCTTTATAATGAAAGTTGGGTCATCAGCGGTATAGCCATTTAATATTAGGGATAATGCTGCAGGAAGCCATATTATAGTCGAGCCCACATAAGGTATAAAAGAGGCAAATATCATGACCAGGCCCCACAGCAAAGGCGTGGGCAATCCAAATATGAAAAATCCTATGCCTCCCAAAGTTCCTTGTATTATTGCTATGATTATGCTTCCGTAAATCACCGCATATGTCATGTCGCCGAGCTTATTAATCACCCTCTTCCTGTATTTCTCCTTCAAAGGCAAAAGCCTTTCAACTTTGTTTATCAGAAGATGGCCATCCCTGAAAAGGAAAAACATAATGAATAATGTGATAAACATATGCAATACAAAGACAGGTATGGATACCAGTATATCGGATATTTTTCCTGTAATCCTTGTAGTGGCTTCTTTTATAGTGGTATCAAGATAATATTTTAGCTGGGGATCACTTGCTTTTTCAGCAAAATAATGCATCAATTTGCATGCTGATTTATCTGCAGGCTGGCATTCTGATGAAAGAAGCTGCACATTTGATGATTTCTGCTTTGAAAGGATGTATGTGGCATATGCCTCTTTTGATACTGTGTTCAGGACAAAAAACAAAGGTATGGTTATCACCAAGATGACAAGAAGTGACGCGATAAAGGCAGATGCATTTTTATTCGGGATTCTTTTGAGGATTTTTCCATATATCGGGTAGAATATATACGAAAAGACTATCCCCGTAAGCAAAGCAGTAAGGAACGGCTTTATTATAAGGAAGGATATGGCAATCAGGGTAAGAAAAATAATGGCAAAAAACGCTTTTTGGTAAAGTTTTGATTCCATTTTGTTGTTATTGTTGCTCATAGAGATGATTACATGCTATTTTTTATAGTTATATAAATATTATGGTTTTGTGATTAAAGAAAAATTTAGGATGGAAAAAATTAAATGGGCCCGAAGGGACTTTCACCAACTGCGAACATAGAGGGGCTGAGCGAGCGTTGCGAGCAGCGAAATGGTGAGCGAGTTTCTTGCGAACCTCGCATCTCACTGCCGCTCGAACGTGCCAGCTGAGTTCTCAGCTGTGTTGAACCCTTGACCTCCGCCGTGTCGAGGCGACGTCATAGCCACTAGACCACGGGCCCTTAGAAAAAGAAAAATAAGGCGGTTTATATAAAAATATTGTTATCTGGCTAAGCCAAAGATCTCCTTAACGACTGGCCCAGGGGGCTGAAAAAGAAGAGGAAAAATGCTGTGACAAGGCCGAATACGGTCAAAATCACTTCCTGCATCACCTGATGGAACCTGGTAAGGTCTCTTGTCGCATCCACGATGTCGGTTTCTGTTATTATCCCAAAAAGCTTGCCGTTTTCAATAACAGGGAACAGCTTTATTTTCTCTTCCCTGAGTTTTTTTATTATAAAAGCGTAACTTGTGTCTGGATTTATGATGAAAAAATTCTTGCTCATAACATCCTTCACTTTGCCTGCTTTTTTGCCGGCAAAGCCCTTGATTATGCTATTTTCGGTTAATATGGCTACTGGCTTGCTGTCCCTTGTCACCATTAGCGTGCTTACATGCCTGTTCAGCATCAATTTTGCGGCTTCATTGAGGCTTGCAGTTTCTTTGACTGTTACAACGTTTTCCGTCATTATTGTTTTTGCTCTTATCATTCTTTTACCTCAAAAACGGGAAGTAATCTATCAGATATCTGTATAATATGAAAACAAAGAACTCGAACAATACAAACAGGACAAGCACAGCATTCTGCAGGTTCCTGTGGAATCTTATGTTGTCATTCATAGCCTGGACGACCTCATTCTCGCTGATTAAACCGGCAAGATTGCCTTCATTATCCACAACTGGATACCTCCTGAAACCTTTCGTATCAATTATCTTGTTTGCATTCTCCAGCTTTGAATCCTTGGGTATTGATATTACAGAAGAGCTCATAACTTTTGTAACTTTGGTGTTTGCGCTTATTTTTTTTGATGCCATGCTTCTGACCAGGTCTGACTCTGTTATTATGCCTATGGGCTTTTTGTTCTCTGTCACTATGACGCAGCCGTGCGGCTTGTTTGCCATCAGCTTGGCAGCTTCAGAAATCGTTGCCTCTTTTTTTACTGTAAGCAGATTGGCATTCATTATTTTGCTTATCCTTGCCATGCTGGAATTACTGGAATGACTGTTTAAAAAGTTTTCTATCGGCTGCAAAATCAGCCGGCACTTTGTGAGACATTCGCTTCGCTCAGTCTCCCTGATCAAAACTGCAATAAGCGATGGTCGAAGGCGCTCTTCTTCCAACACTGGGGCCGTCAGTAACTCTGAATCCGGCATCAGTCAGGTTTTTCCTTACAATGCTAGCGCAGGAATAAGTTGAGAGTATCGAATCCTTTTTCATAAGTTTCCTAATGTCAGAAAAAAATTCCTTTGTCCACAATTCCCGGCATTTCTTAGGGGAAAAAGGGTCAAGGAAAACAGCATCAAATTTCCCATCTAGCTCTTTTATCGTTTCCCTTGCATCTCCGATAATTATTCTTAATTTTAGTTTATCGTCTTCATAATCTAGCTTTTCAGCGGCAATCTTTATTTTCTCATAATTGTTTTCTAGCATTTCCAAGGTAGGATCATTTTTATTATAGTTATTTGTTTCAGTGTTTTTTATTTTATTCCCGACAAACGTATAATCTTCCGGCATTTTTATGTTTTTTATCAGTTTTAGTATCATTGGGTCGTTTTCCAGTGCAACGATTTCAACATCTGCCAAAGAGATAGCGGCTAAACTGTTATAGCCCAGGCCAAAACAGACATCCAGCACTCTCATTCCATTTTTTAGCCTGCACGGCATTGCGAATTTGCCAAAAGACTCGTCTAATGCCCCGCTCGTGGAATGATAGTGCTCGGAGTATTTTTCGCTGTAGAAAGTGATTGAATTGTCTTTTGTGATTGTTTGTTGCATGTTTAGAATATACGGGCCAGGGAGGATTCGAACCCCCGACCTACAGCTCTCATCCTCAGATAGAAGGTTCGACTTTGCCGTTGAATCATATACTGATCTGGCTTTTTTTCTGTCGCTCTATCCAAGCTGAGCTACTGGCCCACCAGTAAGAAATGATTTAATTATTTGTTTATAAATGTTTCAGAATTACAACGGCTGCTGCATCGCTGCTTCTTCCCAGTCAGAAGTCCACATAGTGCAGTGCTTCTTGCCCTCCCAATAGTAATAGCATTTTTTCCCGAACTGCTCCCATCTTACGCAGCCTTTGCACACGGGAGGCGCATCCAATTTTTTTTCGCTTGGCTTTTCCTCTTCCATGCTCAAAAACCTCCGGTTTTTGGCACACCAAAAATGCACGGCATTTTTAAGTGTTTTAGTCCAAAAACTCCTTCTTTCTTATTTTCTCAGGCAGGTATTTATCAGATATAAATGTTATGCCTTTTGAGGACAAGGACTGTATTTCAAGCTTTGCCCCGAACTCCTTCATCATCTTGAACTGCCTCTGCCATTCCTTGTTTTTCTTGAACCAGTCGTAATCAGAAATCTGCTTGAGCCTTGTCATGTCAACATCCTTGAATTTTATAAAATGCTTTTTTAGGTCATAATTCGCAACGTCATCTGCTGTAATTCCGAGGAATTTTGCGTCCTGCAGTGTCATTGTTCCCGACATGTGTGCAAGATTGATGGAGCCGAACTTAAGCACGGAATAGATATAAAAGCCCCAGGGATCAAAATCAGCAAGGACATAAATCGGCAGCTTGTTTTCCTCATTAAGCCTTTGCAGCAGCCTTCTTATGCCTCTTGTTGTCTGGCCCTGTGATGTTACAATAAGGCAGTTTTGCTTTTCCCAGAACTTGTCTTCATGCAGCCTTTCCCATACGGCCTGCTTCTCCATGTAGATTATGTATTTTGCCTTGATGCTCTTGAACTCTATGTTCTCCACATTGGACGGGATGCTCCAGCCTCCGCTTCCCAGTTTTGCCCAGTTTATGCTGTCTCCTGAATCCTCAATAGTCACGTTTCCAGCAACACTTCCCATCTTGTTTGCGTTTATATTCAATTGCTCCCTGGAAAGCTCTGTAATTAATTCCAGATCCTCAAGCGCCTTGTCGCTTTCCGACTGCTCATCAACTATGTTTATGCTGGATTGCGGTATGGTCCTTTTCGCCATGTAGAAAACATCCCTTAAGCTTGCATGCTTTTGCACATCAAGGAGATTCTTGCTTACTTTTGCAACTTCAAGTGTCTGCAGGAATTTTTTGGCATGGCCAACATTGAAAAAGGTTCTTTTTTGCTGTTTTTCTCCAAGGCCTAAAGTTTGGGTTTTTTTGTCAAACACTACATTGGACAGGCTTCTCAAGGAAAATTCTATGCTTGGATTTTTGCCTTTATCAATATCATGGACAATTTTTTTCCCGAATTCTTCAAGCTCTTTAGCTGGCTTCTTCTCTTGTTTCTTCATTTTCCTTCTTTTTGAACTCCATCCTGTATAATTTATCGTCCGTGTCTTCCTGCAGTATTTCCTGCTTTATTTCCGGCTTGACAAGCATCTTCTCTAGTTTTTCCAAAATCTTTTCTTTTTTCTCTCCTGTTAAAACCGATAATGAATCAGCAACCTCCGGTATATACTTCTCAAACATGTTTGCTCTTTCCATCTGGTCTGAAATTCTTGTCTTTTTCCTTACATACGCTCCCAATAGCCTGCCGCATTCCTGCAATGCCAATTTTATCTCTTTTATGATCTCGTTATAATGCGCGATTGCTTCCTTGCTCTCGCTTGTAAACGGAACCCATACAGAAGACATATGCACCACAATTACCACAGGCCCGTATGGAATTGAATCGCCTGATTGCTGCAGGCCGTATGGCTTCCAGTTTGTTTCCATTATTGATTTTGCCATCGCGCATGCCCCTTCCTGGTACAATAAAGGAACCCTGTTGGCAAATCTCAGTATGTTTGCCTTTTCCTCTTTTGGAATTTCTCCTCCATAAGCGACGCCTGCCTCTATTATGAACGGGTTTCCCCTGTAGACAGATGGTGCTCTTGAAGTTGCGCAGTAAAACTCAGCTTTTATTTCTTTCTTCAGGCCTTTCTCAAGCAACTCCTCGCCTATTGGGCTCAGGCAGTCTGTCGGTGGCGCAATTATTTTTGTTTTTTGGATTCCTTCCAGTAATTTTTCAGCAATATCCCTTGTTATCTGGCTTGGCTTGGTGCTCGGGAGAATAGCGCCATGCTCGCAGATTTCTTTCGCTGTTCCAGGGCCTACCCTTGAAAATTCCGAGGTTAAAAAGCTCTGCAAAGTTCTTGACTCTGTCCACTTTAGCTTTTCCATAAGCATCCCAAGCTCTATTCCATAAGGATGCGGCTTGATCTCCTGGGATTGTTTTGGCAGTTTGTCAGTTGCTCTTGCATAGATTACCTGCTCTGATTTCGGGTTTGTGTAGATTATTGTAACGTGCGGATTTATTACGGCAGTTTGCTTTAAGTATTCATCCACGGACTGGTTGCCTTTAAGGTACTCTGCCTCAAGGTCAATCTCAACCCTTGTGCCATGCCCTGCTGCCCATTCGACTATCTCTTCTTTTACAATTGAAGGCTTGTTGCTTTGGGTGTCTATGTGCAGCTCATAATAATGCGCTGGCTCTTTCTTGGATATCCTTGAGGTTATTTTCACAGGCCTGCCTGTTGTGAGCTGGCCATAAAGGACTGCTGCAGAAATTCCAATGCCTTGTTGCCCGCGAGCCTGCTTTAAGGTGTGAAATTTGCTTCCGTACAAAAGTTTTGCAAAAATATTCGGAATCTGCTTTTTCACTATCCCAGGGCCATTGTCCTCAACAATCACCTTGTATTTGTACTCACTCATCTGTATGATTTCAACGCTTATTTCCGGCAAAACTCTTGCTTCCTCGCATGCATCCAAAGAGTTGTCGACAGCCTCCTTAATAGTCATAAGCAGCGCTTTTCTTTTATTGTCAAAGCCGAGAAGGTGCCTGTTTTTTGTAAAGAACTCAGCTACTGAGATTTCTTTCTGCTTCTTGGCTAATTCAACTGCAATTGGGATTTCTTCCTTCTCCACTTATATCATCTCCGTAATCTTTTTTCTTTTCAGCTCCCTTCTCCTTCTTTCAAGCCATTTATAAACGTTTGCGTGAGTGCTTCCCCTCAATAAAGATTCAATGGCTGTCTTTGCCATTGATGCAGACTCCGGCAGTCCGATAATGCTTACTGTCTTGCCGTAAACAGAAATATACGCTTCCGAAAGCTCCTCTATCAGTTTTCTGGATTTTCCTTCTTTCCCGATGACCCTGCCTTTCAGCCTCAACATGGTATTTGCTGATTTTCCTGAGTAGTCATTCAATGATATGACCTCAAAAACATAATCCTGCTTCAGCAGCAGTTTTGCAATCTCCGGATTGAAGCCGCGGCCTATTGACCTTATGACTTCCCTGCAGGTGTATAATCCCAGGGCATCTTTGCCGTAAACAAACACATCGCCTTCCCTTGAATCGACCTTTATGCTCGTATTTGTGTCTGACTCTATGGTTCTCTTCATTTCCCCTTCCTTCCCGATGAGAACCGCTACTCTTTCCTTGGGAATTTTCAGCTCGTAAGAATATTCTTCCATAATTTTAGCAAAAAATTAGTTTCTTTTTTAAAATGTTTTCATTAGCTTGACTTTATACATATTTCACAATCGTTTGTTATCTCATTATTTTATGTAAACCTTATTTCATTAGGGCAATAAAATAATCAAAATCATAAAAATCGGTCGCAAGTATCCTACTTAGCCCTAAAGGGCTGAGTTTGAACGGACACTTGCATCTATAGACCGATTTTTAGGATGCCAAAAATGCTTCATCCAGCACCTAAAGGTGCTGGTTCTCGCATTTTTGTGCATAATTCCCGGGTATGATTTTTATTTATTATTCTTTAAAATTGATTATATCTTGTCTTGAACATAATCAAATTATTGTGAACTTGTGCATTCCTGCACACCAGTAGTGGGGTGCAAAGTCATGGAAATCGAAGATTTCCAGGACACCGAAAATCTTTGATTTTCGCGTGCACCCCACAGTGTTTTACGGCAACGTAAAATTTGTGAACAGTATTGGCATTTTTTATTGGTTTTATTTTTTTATTTTATTTAAGACACTTTTCTCATTTACCCTTAGCCCATGCTTGTTGAAAAAATTGCATATATTCCTTACATCCCTCTCCAAAAATTCCTCTGCCTGCGGGTGGTTTAATGTAGTTGCCTGGGACATGTCAATGAAAACGGGCGTTTCCTCAAAATTCAGTATGTTGAATGCGGACAAATCAGCATGAACCAGGCCGTGTTTATACAATTTTCCCATGTTTTCTGTGATTTTGCCGAAAAACTGCTTTTTATTCTTCGGGACCATGTCTTTTAGTTTTGGCGCTATTTGGTCCCCTCTCCCAACAAATTCAAGGACAAGCACATTGTTGGAGAAAGTTATGGGTATTGGCACGTTAACCTGCGCTTCCCTCGCTTCCATCAAATTCCTGTATTCTCTCTGCACCCATGCAAATATGACATTCCTTTTTTTCCTCTTTAGGTGGCCGTATCTTGAATCATTCTTTATATAATTATACATTATGTTGAAATCGCATGTTTCCAGCCGGTATATCTTTACAATGACTCTTTTTTCCTCATTTGTCAGGGCAGAAAAGACATTGCTTTCCTTTCCAATATTTATAGGGCTTTCCAGGCCTCTGAAATGGCCTTCTGTGATGAGCTTGAACAGTGTCAGGTTTGTGAAATTATCAAAAACCCCGTGCATTGTCTTGAAATCTTCCCTGTCCTGCTTGAATTTCTCCTTGCGCGCTTTGGGCATGTTATAAATAAAAAGTTCCGGATATAAATAATATGCTATTTTAGGCTCTGTCCCGAATCTCACTTTCGTTCGGGTTAGCAGCTTCAAATCTTTAATATTAATTGTTAAGGCTGACATGCTCGGACGAAGTCCGGCACCCACTTCGTGGGTTTCCTTTCATAAATTAGATTTGACCTTATGCTGCTAACCACATTCGGGACAGAGCCGCTATTTTAAGTATTCAATTAAAGAAGAAGTTGTGATATAGGAAGCGGCTAACGTGAATGGAATAACCATTGGGCCATATCTTCTTGCTGCTGCAGTTGGTCCTGACATTATTGCTTCCGGGATTGTAAATAAGTTAGGTAAAATCCCTTGTGTTGCGTCATGCTTCAGGCTAAGCCTGTTTCTGATGTGATCATTCACAATCTGGGCTAGCCAGGAATCTCCTGCAAGTCTTGCATCATCCGATTCCCTTCCCTGATTCCACCATTGGGCTATATTCATGATTTATTATACAAAAAACTCCTATTTAAACTTTTCTTTTTTGCTACTCTCTAATGCTAACATCACCGAAAAGTATTTATATGAGTTCTACTCTCCAGTAGTGATAAGACTATCACCTCTTTTTCCCTGGCATGGTCTTTCGGGATCTTGCCGGGGTTTTATAATCCATTTCTTCTTTCAAACTTATCATATTTTACAACGAATAAAGACATTAATACACGAGCCATTGCGAACGTGTTCTTAGCTTGTGAAATCCAATAGAAGCGAGCTCGTAATGAAGCGAGCCTAAATCCCTAAGGAATTATTATTTTTAAAAAAAGGTTTATAAAAACACCTTTATTTTCAATATTATAGGCTAATTCAAAACACAAAGATTATATACTTATCAGCTTTATTCTAATAACGGTAAAATAAGAAAAATTTAAGCTTATTTAGTTCATTTAAAATCAAATTTAAGGCCCGTCACGAGAGTACCCATGGGAGCGGTCGCTAAATGCAAGCGATGAACCTGGGAGTTAGATTCATTATTATCATTTAATTTTGCTTATTGATGAAGAAAAAGGCTGAAATAGGCTTAATTAAGGCTAATCAGCATTAAAAAAGCTTGTTCTAAACTCAAAATTTGTTGTGGAGGTCGGTTAAAGTGGGAAAAATTAGCCCGGTTGCAGCTAAATACATAATTCATGCATCAATCGATATTGAGGGTGTGGTAGACAGGCCTGATGTTATTGGAGCAATTTTTGGCCAGACAGAAGGGCTTTTAGGCTCAGATTTAGAGCTTAGGGAATTGCAAAAATCAGGAAGGATTGGAAGGATAGAGGTTAACACCGAAATAAGGTCAGGAAAAACTAGTGGTACAATTGATGTTCCTTCTTCTATGGACAAGGCAGAGACTTCAATTATAGCAGCAGCTTTGGAGATTATACAGAGGATAGGCCCATGCAACGCCAAGCTGCAGGCGCAAAGCATAGAGGATGTGAGGGTCAGCAAGAGGACTTTTGTTGTTGAGAGGGCCAAGGAGCTGTTAAAGAACCTTATGTCCACTGCTATGCCCGATTCTCAGGAACTGGCGGATGAGGTAGCTTATTCTGTAAGAGTAATGGAGATACAGGAATATGGCAAGGACAGGCTGCCAGCAGGCCCTGCAATAGACGAAAGCGACGAGATAATCATAGTGGAAGGAAGAGCAGATGTTTTAAATTTGCTTAAGCATGGCTTCAAGAATGCAATTGCCCTCAACGGGACATCAGTCCCTGAAACAGCAGTTGAATTATGCGCTAAGAAAGTTGTTACAATATTTGTTGATGGGGACAGGGGAGGCAATTTGATTGTCAAGGAACTGACTTCATTGGCAGATGTTGACTTTGTTGCAAAAGCTCCCGATGGCAAGGAAGTCGAGGAGATAACACAGAAGGAAATCCACAAGGCGTTGAGAGCCAGGATTTCAGGAGAGCAGGCAAAGCTTGAACTTTCAAAGGAATCTGAGAAGTACAATAATAACAGCAGGCAGCCTCAAAGGCCAATGGACAGGAGGCCGCAGCAGCAGCAGTTCAGGCCGCTTCCTCCAAGGCAGCCTATGTTCAGCAGAAGGCCTGTTGTGATATCACCTGAAAACAAGAAAGTCTTTAGGGACATGCTTGAGAATCTTGTAGGCACCAGAGGCGCGCAGGTTCTTGACCAGAAGCTGAATACACTCGGCAAGGTTCCTGTAACGGAGCTGGAATCTGCCATTAAAAGCCTGAACAATACAGCTTATGCAATAGTGTTTGACGGCTCTGTTGACAGCAACATAGCAAAAGCAGCAGAAAGCGCAAATGTAAGATTCCTTGTCGGTATGGACTCAAAGATAAGGCCAAATGAGACAAGGGTAAACGTGCTGACTGTAAGCGAGCTTTGATTCCCAAAAGGGGCACCAAAAATCTTTTATTTTTGTGTGTTATTTTTTTGCTTTAATTTTTTTTTAAACCAAGTTCTTAGAAAGCTCCAAGCTGCACTCTTCCGGTTTATTCAATTGGCAGAAATTCTCTTTTATTGTATCTGCAGCCTGCACTCCGGAAAACTTGTTCTTATTGTTTATTAAAAAAGCCGGGAATGAGTTTAATCCTAATTCTTTGGCTAATGCAGAATTTGAATTATGCCTGTTAAATGAAACTTCTCCGTCAAATGTGTCTAAAAATTCCCCGAGGTTTGCTTCAGCCTTATTGCTTGCATCCTGGCTGCTCTGCACAAATAAATCAAGCCTGTTCGGGACTTCTTCCCTGCTGATGTAATAGTTGGCATTTGATACCGTGCCTTTCATCACAAAATCATCATTTAGCTTATTGAAAGCGCTTGAAAATTTTTCATAATTATGCGCTTCAGGCAGGCTTGAATTGAGGATATAGGCAGGCAGCGCATTTATATCAAACCTGTCTGCAAGAGCTTTTCCTTCAGCACCATCATAATCTATTTCTTCAATGTCTAAATTGGGGTAAAATCCTTCTAATATGGAAATTACCCTTTGGGTATCGCAATTAAAGCACTCCTTGGTGTTGATAACACTCAGCTTGACTTCAATGTCGTCTATAAAGCTGCATTCCGCATTTTCTTTTCCGGGATTTAAGCATATTCCTACCTTCCTTTTTTCTGTGCAGTCATTGTCTGAGTGGCATGCTATTAAGGTTCCTGCATTGCTCGCTATAACACTAGCATCATTCGATATATCGGCATTATCAGAATTGCCGGTAAAAAAGAAGTACAATATGCCTAGTGCAGCTATGATCAAGACGGCAGCAAAAACCAATGTTTTTTTGCTGAACTTGACCTCGTCCTCGGAATATTCTGGATATTTTTGTATTTTCTGCTTTTCTTTCTTTTGCCTGATTTCCTTTTTATCTTCCGAATCCAGGGGGAATATACCTTCTTCTGGCTCCTCTTCTTTTTCCTCTTGCTCTTTTGCCTCCAGGGATTTTCCTCCGATTATTTCATCTATCTCCTTGGCTATTTCTTCATCATCTTCTTCCTGCTTAATTTCCTTTTTCTTCTTCAAAAAGGCAGGTTTTGCCCTTATTTCCTTGTTTATTTTTTCTATGATATAGGATGGCGCGCTCGCCGATTTTTCCTGTTGCTCTTCTTTCTCTTCCGCATCATAAACTGCTATCTTTTCCTCATCAGTTTTTTGAAGATCTTCCTTGAAAAGATTGCTTCCTTCATTTTCTTTCTCCTCGATGAATTTTATCTTTACCTGTATCCTCTGCTTGCCGTTTTCATATTCATCAGAGGTTATGACGCCTATGTCATAGCTTTCTTTAAGAAATCTCAATTCCTCTTCCAGTTTCTCTTTTTCCGATAGCATAGTGTATCTGCTAATATAGTCTTAGCCAGGGCGTTGTACTAAGTAACAGCCAATTGAGAATTTTTTGGGGTTTTTACCTTTGATTCATGCAATTTAGCTCACCGCTGCTGTTCACTATCACCCCTTCTTTAAGGGCTGTTAAGGCAAACCATAAATAAATCTTTCGTTTTGATGACTAAGCAATAATACCATAAGTTTTTATATTAAATATTGCAGTTTTCCTTATAGCCATTAGTTTATTTGTTTTTATGCCTCTTTAGCATATTAATAAATTTTATTGTTGAAAATATTGATTTTATAGTTTATATGATTGGAGCATTAAAAAATGTATGACATCATAATAGGAAGGAATGAGGAGGATGCTAAGGAATTCGGCACTGCAGGCACAATATTCATCGGGAAGCACTATGTAAAGATGGGCCAGACAACTTCTTTATCCAACAAAATATACATGGATGTGGCAAAAAGCCATGTTGTCTTTGTCGTCGGCAAGAGAGGCAGCGGCAAAAGCTATACAATGGGGGTCATTGCAGAATCCATTCTTGACCTTCCGGAAGAAGTCAGGAACAATATGTCTATCATTATCCTGGACACCATGGGGATATACTGGACGATGAAATACCCCAACAAGCAGGAAAGGGAGCTGCTGGAGGAATGGGAACTGGAGGCAAAGCCGCTGCATGTGAATATTTTTACTCCAATAGGCTATTATAAGCAATATAAGGAAGGAGAGATTCCAACTGATTTTCCTTTCTCAATAAAGACCTCTGAGCTGAGCCCTTATGAATGGGCAGAGACTTTTGGAATAGAGATTCATAGCCCCGTTGGGTCGTTGATTGAGCGCGTCATAGAGAATTTCAGGGAAAATAATGAGGATTACGATGTTGAGGATATAATAAAGGCCATACAGAAAGACGACCGCTCCTCAAAGGAAGTCAAGGATGCAGCTGAAAACCGGTTCCTTTCTGCAAAGCACTGGGGATTATTCAGCAAGCAAGGGACCTTATTGGAAGATTTGGTGATACCAGGGCAGATTACGGTCCTGGATGTAAGCTGCTATACGTATATTCCCGGGGCAGAAAGCCTGAGGGCTTTGGTCATTGGGCTTGTGGCCCAAAAATTGTTTGCAAAAAGGATGATGACAAGGAAAAGCGAGGAATACGAATCGATATACCGCGAGACCCATCTGATTGAGAAGGATGAAGAGCAGGAAAAGGAGCCTGCGATATGGCTAATAATTGATGAAGCGCACGAATTCTTGCCCAATCAAGGGAGCACAGTAGCTACGCAGCCCCTGATAACAATATTGAGGGAAGGCAGGCAGCCCGGCATTAGCCTGGTTCTTGCTTCCCAGCAGCCGGGAAAAATCCATACGGATGTCATAACACAATCAGATGTTGTAATTGCCCATCGCGTCACTGCAAATGTTGATGTGCAGGCCCTAGGCAGCTTGATGCAGAGCTACATGAGAGAGGGTCTTGACAAGCAGATTAATTATCTCCCCAGAGTTACAGGTTCGGCATTGATATTTGATGATGTGAATGAAAAAATTTATCCTATGAGGGTGCGCCCAAGATACACCTGGCATGGAGGAGAGACTCCTTCTGTCATACTGAAGAAAAAGAAGATTTTTGAGATTTGAAGCTGTACGCTTAACTTTCCCTGAAAAATTCTATCCTGTTGAGCTCAAGGACCAGCAATATAAGCACAGTTGATACTGCAACAAGAAAATATTCTCCCAGGCCAATGCCTATGCCTACGGCAGAAACAGCCCATAAGGAAGCTGCTGTGGTCAGGCCTCTTATATGGTCTTTTGCCCTAAAGATGGTTCCAGCTCCCAAAAATCCGATTCCAGTTACAATGCCGGCTATTATCCTTGCCGGATCATCAGCAAAAACGCCAAAGCTCAGGATAGTGAACAAGGCAGCTCCAAGGCTGACAAGCATATGCGTCCTCAATCCTGCAGGCTTATGGACGCTTCTCCTCTCAAAGCCTATAATGCCTCCGATTACAGCAGCAATAACAAGCCTCAGAAGAATCTCATTGTCTGCTATCATGCCTTTTCCCTTAATTTCCAGATTTAAATAGTTTGTTGTTTTGTGATATTTTAATATAATAAAGTTTCAAATAAAAATTTCAACAACGCAGGATTCAAACACGGTCAAATCAAAGATTTGCCCTATTCCGAAAGGAAAAATCCACACTTTGTATGGATTTTCCCTCTCCAGTCAGTTTTCATCCATGTTGAAATTTTTCCTTAATTGCTTGTCCTAAAGCATAACCAATAGCAGTTTCTACTGCTGAACGCTTAACATGTCTAATAACCTCTGGATTGATATCGCTAGAATTGCTTCTTCCTAACTTCACTTGTTTATTCATGAAGAATCTCGTTACCAAACCATCGATTACTGTAGGAAGTCCGAGTATCAGGACATCATCAATTCCTTGCATTACATCTTCGATACTTCCAACCTCAATTCCTTGGGAGTGGTTATACCCCATATATGCACCTGCCGCTAAAGGAAATATATCATATGGTATTCTAAAAGATGTATCCGTAGTTAGTAAGTTTAGACCTATTTTGTCTTTCTTCTTCGAAAGAATTGATTCTAACCCTTTATATGCAGCAGTGCCAGTTTTGGCTGCTACCAGACCCGCAACTCCACCTGCTGTCAGTGCAAATGATCCTACCACTAAACCTGCTGGAATAATGCCGGGGACAATAGCACCCATAGTTCCAGAAGCCCAAGCTAGAGAATCAAAGTACAGAAAGTTTAGATTATCATGGAAGAAATCATAACTCGCTCCCACAGTTCCTGTAACCCCCTGATAAGCTCCATAAAATCCTCCAGCTACAAACATAAGTTGTTCAAATGTGTTGTTTATCCGCAATTCTAAATTTCCAACTTTTACTTTGGTTGCACGTCTTCTTGTTCTGGTTCTTTGATATACTCCTTCATGGTTTGTCATGTAATCCGTTGCAGAATCTCCTCCTCTTGAAAAACTGAATCCCCCAACAAATTGGGTGCTATCATAGATTTTTCTTCTTCTGCGATCTCTCAGAGTATCATAAGCTTCTCCTAAAGCTTTGAAATTATCCTCTGCGTAAGTACCTTTATCCCTATCCGGATGATAATTAAATGCCTGGCTTCTATAAGCAGCCTTAATTGCATCTGGAGAGGCATCCTTACCGACACCCAATCTTTCATAGAAATTTCCAGTATTTCTTGGTTCCACCATTTGGTTTTGAAGGTAAGTTTTATTTATAAAGGTTTCTATTTTAGTACTACTCTCTAATAACAAATTTTCCCTTTCTTCAACCTCAATTTTAGCCTCATCTGCTCCGTAGAATGTATTTAACATTATAGGCTCTGTACGCTGCCTAGCCCCACCAACCCAAGCGCTACTTCTCCTAAGTTTTTTCTTAACGACAAAAATAAGCAAACTTTTATATATGAAAACGCCTATTTTAGCTGGCATGGAAACAGTAACAATACCCAAGAAAGAATATGAAAGGCTAAAGAAATTAGAAGAGCTGGATTTTGACTTAGTCAGTCAGTTCTCAAGCAGCTTAGAAGACTTAAAGCAAGGAAAATTTAAGAAACTTGCTTAGCTATCTTTTCTGCCGCTTTTTTAAATTCATCAAGATTTCTTTTAATGTGGTTTATAGTTGCCTGCTGATATTTCTTGCCGCTGACAGCAACCAAAAGAATAAGATTTAGATACTCATAAATCAAGTAATAAACTCTTCTCTCCTTTATTTTACTTTCTCTTAAGAACGGATAAGTTAATTGCTTGCCTAACTTAAGGGTTTTCTCTTAACTTTGCCGGAATCCCGGCAGCAGATTCTTGGTAATCCTTGGGCCATTTGCTGATTTCTTTGAGGTATGTATCTGTTCCAATAACTGTAAACATAAATTATGATTAATTTAGTTCTTTATAAGTTTATTTAAAAAACCTTTATATATTGCAATTGCTTACTCCATAATATGCCATTTTCAAAATCATTCCCGAAACAGAGCAAAACATCCGCATATCCCCATTGGGAAGAAGTGTCCTTGAGCGAAGCGGAAGAAAGCTCAGAAGAGCAGAAAGCCAGGATTGAAAATATAAGGTTGATGAAGGAATGCATTGAGGATGCAAGAACAATAATGAAGGAAAAAGGCCTTAAAGACTACCAGACAGATATCATTCATATGGCCATTGCATTGTTTGAAAAACGAGCCTCTCATTCTATTTACTGGAAGGAAAGCAAGGCCAAGGAGAAGTTTGACGGGATGTTTAATAAGTGATTATTTCTTATAAATAGATTTAAGCCACCATTTCTTGAATATCGGAAGGGTTAATGTTGAAAGCAGGAACCCTATTGTCGGAATGATGGCAGTAAACCATGGCTGGGGAACATCAATCATAAAAAGAAATACAACGATAACTATATAGGTCATTATTGCAATTATAATTCTCCTTGTGCTGCTTGTTTCCCAGGCCTTGTCGGCTTCTACTCTCCTGTTCCGCTCTTTAATCGTTTCAATATCTTTTTTCATAAAGAATTATCATTTCTTCTTTCTTTCCCTCATATGCCCTGCATGGTATACAGCCTCATCAGGACCGTAAGTCATTGAAATCAAAGATGCCACAAACATCAGCGTGAAGAAGATTGTAAAGGTAAAGCCCCATGTCTGGCTTCTTGGAAAGACATATATTGCAGAAATCATAAATCCAACAATGCTTGTAATCATATAGCCGCCTTTCAAAGGCGCGACATTTTTTAAAACCATAATCAACACCTCTTTTTATTTTTTATAGTTTATTATTTTATTTTTTGATTATCCGGTTATTAATTGTAATTTATGGTTATCGGTTTTTGTTGGGATTCTATTATTGGTTATTTTTATTATTGGCATGATTTTATTTAAATTTAACTAAAAAATCAATCTTTCAAAATAAATTTCTCTACCTGGTTTCTTGCCTTTTCCCTCTGCTTCTGATGCTCTTTGAGGAAGGCATTAAGCTTGTCTATCAAAATCTGCTTCAGTTCCCCGCTTAATAATTTGCCGGATTTATATTCATCATGTATTTTTTTTAGTTTTTTATCATCTTCCTCGAGGAATGTAAGCCATTGATAACTAACATCTACATCGGGATTGCCTCCTTTTTTTCTATGCTCCTCTACTGTGTCTTTGCCTCCAGAGAAGGCATATTTATTTATTTTAGTTTTTACTTGGTCAGAATTATCGGTAGTGAATATAGTTGCATGCTCGCCTGTAGATGTTGACATTTTTCCTTTAGGTCCTGTTAAGGCAGGAAGAAACCTGCATAAAATGGTGGCTGGTTTTGGATACCCCAATGATTCTGCAACGTCTCTTGTCAGGCGGAAATGGACATCCTGATCTATGGCGCATGGTATTAACACCCTTGTTTTTTTGTTTTCCATGATTGTCGGCAAGAAAGCCGGAACCGACTGCATTGCTGTATAGAATATAATCCCAATATTCTGTGAATCATTGAAGCCGAATGTTGATTTTATAGTGGAGAATGTCATCTTCTTCGCTGCCATGCATGCATGCTTGTACATGTGGCCCGCATATTCAGTATCCAGGAATATCTTTGTTCGTTTAGGGTCAAAACCCAAAGCAATTATGTCCAAGATGTTCTCATAAGCCCATCTCTTGGTGTCTTCTAAAGTCAAGCCCTGATTATAGAGGAATTTTTCCTCATCAGGAATCTGGAACAGCAAAGTAACCTTAAATTTGTCCTGCAGCCATTTTGTGAATATCCAGGGTATTAAATGCCCCATATGGACCGGGCCTGACGGCGCTCTCCCGGTATAAAGATAAAATTTGTTGCCTTTTTCCAGCTCGTCCAGGGCCTTGTCCAGGTACATGTGCGAAAAAAATATCTTTCTTCTCAGAAAATAATGCAGGTCCTTGGTCCTTGATTTTAATTTTGCCGTGATCTTGTCATCTAGCGGCCTTACGCCAAATTCCCTGGTTAGTTTGTTATAATCCACTTCCCCTGAAACTTCCCAGGGGGTTACCTTGAATTCTTTATCCATTTGGAATATCATTAAACCAGCTTTATTTAAAGATTTTGATTGAAACCTCAGCTAAGGATTAGCATAAGCAGGTTATAACAAGATAGAAAGGGTTTATTTATAGGGCTTTTGTTCCTTGACTTTTAAGTGTTGGAATCTCAATTGAGCAAGATGCCCGCTAACCTGATCTTTTTGGTTTAAAACCCAAAAGGGGCCTTGATAAGGGGCATTTAGGTTGGGATTAGGATAAGGTATGTTTTTTTCCCAAGAGCCTGCCGCGAATTCGATAAAAGGCAAATCTGTGAGTGGATTGTCATTGTCCCTCCTTCTTAAGGGTGGAGAACCACCGTATGCCAGTCCGACCATAGCCCTTATCATCCCATCTCTCATGGGTATAGTATACCCGAAATGCCTCATTATGTGAAGAGTTGCCTCTTGGAGAGTAATGGATACTGGCAAAGGATTGTCCGTGCTAGAATCTGATTTTTTGCTTTGTGCCAACCCCACCAATATGTCCAAATATTCCCTTACGTTTTCATGCAGATTATGGGAGTTCCGTATAAGCACTATATTAGCTGCCCTGGTGCCCATATAGTACGGTATAGGGTGCGCAGTAAAAAGAGAATTATTACGATAGAGCTGCTCAAATACTTGATTCAAAGTACCCTTATCGTATTGTTCAAGGTCCCTCATAAAAGAGTATCCTATCCTTTCAAAATAAAGGGATATTTTCCTGGCTTCTTGCTCTACAATATCAGTTATACCTTGCTTGCTTGCTTCTTGTGCTATTTCACCTTGCATTGCTGTTGTGCCGGTTTTCAAGGAGCGCATAAGCAGGAACAATTCCCGTTCGGATATATTTCCCAAATCTTTAGCATCCAAGGCACCTATGTATTCGTTCAATAGTTTTGGCGGCAACTCATCCAGCGCAAGTTCCCGCACTCTTCCAGAATGAGGCCTAATTGAATCTCTGATGTCCAAAATCGTAATTTCTGGTTTTGTACCCCCAAATCCTTTCTTCATTTTCCAGGATATCAAATGAAATCATCATTTATAAATCTTTCTATTTTTGTTACTTAGTAGTTATAACATTATATAGTCAATTTAGGTGTTAAGAAATCACTATAAGGGCAGCGCCCAATGCCATTATAACCGCTCCGGACAAGCGCCCTTTTATATCTTTCTCCTTAAAAACAAAATATCCGAACAAAACCCCAAATACTATGCTCAGCCTTTTTATTGCTATTACGTAAGACACTAAAGCAAGCTTTAAAGCATTCATCTGGAGCAGCCAGATAAGCGCAATGATCACCCCTATAAGCAAAAATGCCAGGAAATGTGATTTTGTCACACTAATTACCGGTTTTTTCGATATTGCGGCAAGTAAACTCAATAAAGTAAAGATAACTGCTGATATTGAAATCGACCAAAAGGCAGGGGAAGAATTGATAACTCCCAGTTTGTCAATTGCAGCGGTAAAGCTCCATACAAAAGCTACAAAAAGCATAAGCCTTGTCCCCTTATTATCTAATAAAGCCTTGAAAGGGGATAAAAATCCTTTATGTCTTTCCCTGGCATTGAGCGCATAAGAGCCTGCAACAACAAGCATGATTCCTAAAAACCCAGGAAATGATGGTATTTCTTTGTTGATAAAAGCAGAGGTAATAATAAGGAACATTGGAGTAAAGGCCAGCATCGGTATCGCAAGGGACAAATCAGAATATTTCAATGCCCTCATAAAATAGACTATAGCCAAAACATTGAGAATGCTGCCTAAAAACAAAGCAGTCCAAAAGGTCTTGTTTAATTCCGGAATCTGGATAAAAAACAGCAAAGGCAACAGAAAAATAGTAGCGAATAGGCTTACAGCCCAAGCGACCATGATAGCATCAACGCGTTTTAAGCTTTTCTTGACAAAGACGTCATGCAATGACTGCAAAAAAGCAACCAAAAACCCATAAATAAACCATAGCATTTTACTCAACCGCAGCCCTGAGCTTTTTTATGGCTTTAGCCTTGTCTTTTGCCTTGAAAATATAAGAATTAGCCACAAACATGTTTGCTCCTGCCTTTGCTGCCAAAGCTGCCGTATCGTCATTTATGCCTCCGTCAACCTCAATATCCATATCAGGCTTTAACCTTCTTAATTCAGTGGCTTTTGATAACGCTTCCTTAATGAACCCTTGCCCTGAAAATCCCGGCTCAACAGTCATAATCAGCACAATATCAGCTTTATCAAGGATATTTTTTATTTTTTCCAATGGCGTTTTTGGGTTTATCGCAACTCCGGCCTTGATATTATTTTTTTTAATGAATTTTAATGTTTTTTCTATATTGGAACAAGCCTCATAATGCACGGTTATATTGTTGATTTTTAGCTCTGGATTGGCATTAATAAAACTCATAATATAATTATGGCTTGGCTCTTTTACCATAAGATGTATATCCAAGGGAATTTTTGTATCTAAACTTTTCAATTGCTCTGCCTGCGGCGTTTTATTCGGCACAAAGATATTATCCATAATATCGACTTGCAGTAAATCAGAATAAGGCTCAATCTCCTTGAGATCTTTGTTTATAGTCTTAAAGTTAGGGGACAATATGGCAGGCACTATCTTTATTTTAGGCATATTAATGAAAATAAAAATAAGGGTATAAAAGAATTTCCAATTTATTTCTTCTTTTCAGCCGGTTTGGCTTCTTTCTTGGGCTCTTCCTTCTTTGCCTCTGCTTTTCCAGCTGCTGGCTTTTCCCCTTCCTTAGCCGCTCCTGCAGCAGCTTCTCCCTCAGCAGGCAATAATTCCTTGATGATCTTATCAGGAATTCCAGCTTCAGAAAGCTTGGCCTTGATGGCTCCTCTCTCCTTGCCGGCCATATCCGCAATAATGGCCTTGGCAGTCTTTTCAAACTCTGCCCTTCTCCTTTCAATCTCCTCGGCAAGATGCTTCTTCTCTTCCTCAAGCTGCTTGAGCTCTTCCGCTGAAAGCTCTGTCTTCTCTTCTTTGATTTCCCTGTCATATTTGCCGGCATTGACTTCGTTTATGGCCTCGACCGCTGGCTTGCCTTCAACAAGGATTCCCATTGAATTGCATGTTCCTATGATTTCCTTGACTTTTGCCTTTAAATCCCTGCCAAGCAGGCTGCCTTCCTTCATCTTAGCTACCTTGATGATTTGCTCGATAAGAACATCAGCCACTTTGTCTGTCTTTGGGTTTCCTGAGCCCTTTTCTATCCCTGCTTCCTTGAGTATCAAAGATGCTGCAGGCGGAGTTCCAATAGAAATCTGGAAGGATTTTGTATCAACATCTACTATGACTTTGACCGGTACCTGCATGCCATTAAATGCAGATGTTTTTTTATTAATCTCCCCAACTACCTGGCCTATATTGACTCCCAAAGGCCCCAGAGCTGGCCCTAGCGGAGGAGCTGCTGTCGCTTTTCCTCCAGCCACCAATGCTTCTACTGTCTGTGTAGCCATTTTATTTTTATTTTAAGATTTTATATTTATTTTCTATGATCAATTAAAATTAATGAAAAAAAGAAGCATTGAGTCATTTATAAACCTTACTCTGCTTGCCCCTCATCAGTTTCCCTTCTTATTACCTTTACCGCATCCATTTTTACCGTTATAGGTATTGGCACAGCTGCTTCCAAAAGCTCAACAACAACATCTTCCTTTTGCTTGTCTATTCTTGTTACTTTTGCCTGCTCTCTTTTGAAAGGCCCTGAGATTATCTCAACAATATCATTTTTCTGTATGTTCATCTCTACCTTGACCTGCTCAAGCATGTGCTCTATTTCACTGTACTCTACAGTTTTTGGCAATATCCCACGGGCATAAGGGACATTAAATGCTGCCTGCTCTGCATCAGTCTTTGTGCCTGCCTCAAGGAAGATATAGCCCCTCATGCCGTGCGGCCTTACGACTGAGAAAACCTCAAGCTTCTTTTTCTGGGCATTCGAGACTATGAAGTCCATAACCTGGTCTTCCCTGTTTGCAGTAGTCCTTAGTCCGTAAATTTGTGATTTTTGCTCTTGTTCCATTTTCAAAAACTTTTTATCGTGTCCTTACCAACTATTTGCTAAATCATTTTTTAATAACACAATTTATTTCTTTACTGCAATAAAATATGCAAAATAATCACCTGCGTTTTTGCCCGAACAAAGCATAATAGCAAAAACTCCGGCTTAGGTTTTTGTTTTTTATTGCCCTTTTTTATTAAGTTGTAAATCTATGCTGATTTTAACAAATTGTTGTGAGCTTATTTGTGAAACCAATGTAATTGGTGCCGGAAATTTATTTCCGAGCACGTATTGGCATTTTAAGTTATATTGCTTGAAATTAGCCTCTATTTAAAAGCTTTAGGGAAAAAGCATCTGCTTGGCCATTGTGAATAAGAACCCTATGAGCCCTATTATTATGATTCCAAGCCCAGAAGCTTTGACTATTGTCTTAAATTCAACAGCATCAGGCTTTCTTGTTATCTTTAATACCCTTATGCACTCGCCAGTAAAGCTTTTAAGCCTTATCCACAAAGAACTGAAATTCATTTTAATCCAAAAATTCTATCCCCAGCTCGGATTCCATTTCTTTTTTCTTCTTGTCTGTAGTCTTGATGCCGGATCCCAGTATTTGGGAGCTTTTTACTCCTGTTACAATCAGCATTGTCCTTATTGTCTTTTCCATATCCTTGCTTATCTGCGCGCCCCAGATGATCCTTGCGTCATCATCAAGTTTCTCCGATATAGTCTCGACAACTTTCCTTGCCTCATCCAATGTCATGTCTTCTCCGCCAACAACGTTGATCAATGCTCCGTTGGCTCCTGAGATATCAACATCAAGAAGAGGGTTGTTAATTGCCTTTTCCACAGCCTCTACAGCCCGGTTTTCAGTATCGCTTTCTCCAACTCCTATCAAAGCAACTCCGCCGCCTTTCATGACAGCCCTGATATCGGCAAAATCAAGGTTTACCAGGCCTGCTTTGGTCACAAGCTCTGCTATTCCCTTGACTGCATTAGTAAGAATCTCATCTGCAACCTTAAAAGCTGTGTGCAATGGCAAATCCGGCGCTAATTCCAGAAGCTTTTCATTCGGTATGACTATCAAAGTATCGACAATCTGCTCCATCTTTTCAAGCCCCATGACTGCATTTTCATACCTCCTGTGGCCTTCCATGTTAAACGGCAATGTGACGATGCCAACGGTAAGAGCTCCTACTTTCTTGGCAATTTCAGCAACTACCGGAGCTGAGCCGGTTCCCGTGCCCCCTCCTAAGCCGCATGTTATGAAAACCATGTCTGAGCCGTGCAGTAATTTCTTGATGTCTGCCTCCTGCTCCCTTGCTGCTTCCTCCCCCAATCTGGGGTCTGAGCCTGCTCCATGGCCTCTTGTAAGTTCCCTTCCAATAAGGATTTTCTTGTTTGAATTGGTAAAAAGCAAGTCCTGCGCATCTGTATTGATAGCTATAGTTTCTGCCCCTATTATTCCTACCTCAGAGATTCTTTGGATGGTATTATTGCCTCCTCCCCCGCATCCCACTACTTTTATTGTAGCCCTTTGCGAGGCAAGAAGCTGCTCAAGCTCTGCATCTATATCCTTATTAGAGTAAGAAGGCTGAGAAACTGAATCCGCTGCTATTATGTCTGGTTGCACCATGCGTACCTCCTTTGCAATAATAATTATTTTTAACTAATATTTAAACTATTTGTTTTTTGCTTTCTTTTCGGCAGAAAATTCAACCTTTTTTATTGAGGGGATGAGCTCTTTCAGCTTCTTGCCAATCTCATCCTTGGCTTCCCGGGGTATATCCGCCTTTAATGTTACTTTTGCATCATTTTCCTTTATTTCCGCGCTGAAATCCTTTGTTCCCAGGCTCAATTTTACATATCCTGCCAGCTTTTCCCTGTCATCAGTTATCTTCTTGTTCACCTTTACGTGGTATACCAGCTCTTTTCCCGCAAGTGGATGGTTAAAATCAATCAGAGTCCTCCCGCCGCTTACCGTTTTTATTGTGCCTGCGATCCCGTCAATATTCACCCGCAATCCGGGCATTGGCTGTATGTTCTGCTGCTTGAACTTGTTAGTGGGCATAAGCTGTATAAGCTTGGCGTTTTTGCTGCCGAATGCATCTTCCGGCTTTAATTCTATGTTATACTCTTTTCCTGTTTCCTTGCCTTCAATGTTCTTGTCAATCCCCTTAAGTACGTGCTCTTCTCCCACGCATATGACTATTGGCCCAAAATCATGGCCGTGCAGGTCATTTTCCTTTGCAACTTTCTCGTATGTGGTGTCAAATACAGTGCCATCTTCCTTTATTTTGCCCGTATATTCTATTTCTATGAAATCGTGTTTTTTTATGGTCTCCATTTTAATGAAAATAAGAACTAGATTTTTGCAATTATAGCCGCTTTATAAGTTTTTTTGTTTTTCAATGTCAAAATTTGACATGGTTATCGGGTTTTATTATTTGATTTTTTATTGGTGCAATGATTTTATTTTTGATTGTTTTATTGTTGTTTTTTTATTGAAACTAGTTAATGTGTGGCTTTAAGTGTTTGTTATGGCTTTATTTCCTCTTGATTGCCTGCTTTATTATCCTGTCAGCCACTTCTTTAACGCTCAGACTGGTAGTGTCTATGACTATGTTGTACATTTCCTCATCATAATAGTCGATGCCATAATACTGCCTGTATCTTTTCCTCTCGCTTGCCTCTCTTTCCCTGATTTTTGATATGACTTCATGTATATTCCTGTTTTTCTCGTCCTTTCTCTCATCCTTAAGTATCCTTTCTGCCCTGACCCTGTCCTCGCATTCAAGGAAGATTTTTACATCGGCATTCGGAATGAAATATGCAGTCAGCCTTCCATCAATGACAAAATCGTCTTCTGTCCTGAGCTTCATCTGCCTGTCGTCAAGCTCGTTGTCTATTGACTTGTCTTTTTCCGCAATCTTTCCAAGCTCAAGCAAAGAGATATTTCTCTCTTTGGCCATCTGCCTCATCAAATCACCGATGGAATAATGCTTGAGATGCAGCCTTTTTGCAAGCTCTTTTGCGACAGTGCTCTTTCCGCTTCCGGCTTTTCCTGAGATTGTTATAATCATTTTGCTTAGATTAAATAATGCGGTTTATAAGTTTTGTTGTGTGGTTCTTATTTTGAAAACATAAATTGCCGCAATTTTTCTGGCATTTCTGAAAAAACAAAGTTTTTTCGAAATGTTTTTAAAAAAAGTTAAAGTTGCTTTGCTCATGAAAAAAGACTTAATAGACAAGATAGCTGTTTATCTGCTCAGGGAGGGGTTTACGGTAAAAAGCCTGACGGGAAGCTGCTTTGACTTATTGGCAAGAAAGAAGGAAACCATACTTATAATAAAAGTCCTTGAGGACGCTAATTCGGTAAGCAGGCAGTATGTGGATGAGATGGACAATGTGTCTGCATATGTAGGCGCTACTCCCCTTATAATCGCGGAAAAGGCAGGGGACAAGCTGGAAGACAATGTCCTCTACACAAGGTTCGGCATGTATACTTTGAACTTCTTTACTTTGGCCAGCTCCATAAAAAGCAAGTTTCCTTTCATAAAAAGGACGCAGGCAGGGCTTACAGCATACATAGATGGCAACAAGCTGAAAAAGAAAAGGGAAGAGCTGGGCTACTCGTTAAACTCGCTGTCAAAAAAGATAGGAGTGACAAAAAGGATGATAACGAGATATGAGAATGAGGATTCGGAGATAACGATAACCAAGGCCGTGAAACTCTATAATTTATTGGGGGGGGAAGTCTTTAATGAAATAGACATTTTCTCCAGCAATAACATAATGAAAAGCAGGGACAAGTCAGACCTTTCAAAGAAATACATCAACCTGGGCTTTGAGGCAAGAGACACAAAAAAGACCCCTTTTGACATAATAGCAAGGAAGGACAACGAGCTGATACTCACGGAAATAGGAGATAAGGCAAGGCCTGATTTCCCGTCATTGTCAAAGCTCCTTGACGCTGATAACCTAGTTATTTTCAGGAAGAAAAAGCCGAAAAACATACCATCAATGACGAAAAAGGAATTCCTTGAGTTTGAGAAAGCAAACCAGCTGATTAAGTTCCTTAAAGAGTTCTAGCTACTCGGTAAGATAAGTATCAAACTTCCTGTAGTAATCAGATTTTACGTTATGGTCGGGCCAGGATGAAAACCCCAGAGTGGCTGCTTCCTCGCTTATCTTTATTTTTTTGTTGTACCCGTGGCTTAATGCATAATAAGCAGCTATCTGGAATTCTGCGCTTGGCTCATTTTCAATATCAGCATCATAAACAAGCTGGACTTTTTTCGATTTTTTATCGAGCTGCAGAAAAACATTGCTTGTTCCGGTATTTGGATTAAAATATGATATGTATATCCTGCCTCTTGTTTTTTCAAGCTCTGCGCTTAAGCCTTCGGGGTCTGAAACAGTCGCGGCTCCAAATCCATTTGCCCCTATAGATTGCAGGCCTATTATTTTTGAGCCTGAGTTGGCAAAAGAATCTTTAACGCTTTTCTCATCAATAAGGATGTTAAGCTCTAAAGACTCTGTCTTTTTCTCGAGTTTGAGCTTTAAGCCCTTGTATTTCCTGTTGAAGCTGTCAACCAAAGAGCTGAATTTTTTAAGATAGGCATCAAAATCCTGGTTTGATTCCGCATAGTATTTCTCCAGCTCTTTCCCTACCCTTAGCATTCCCAATAGGTCTTTTCTGAATTCATTGGCTGATTTTTTGTCTATTCCTGCCAAAAGGCCGTTATTTGCCATAATACCAATTACGAGCCTGTCATTTTTAAATATGTCGGAAATTTTTAGCCTTAAAGGAAAAGTTTATTAATAATCTTGGTTTTAATTTTTATAAAATGGAAATGCATGACATCGTGATTATTGGCGCAGGAGTTGTTGGCCTGGCTGCTGGGATGTACGCGGGAAGATTGAATATGAAAACCCTTATTCTGGGGACCACTTCCGGCTCTGAACTTCCTATCGGAGGGGTTATTACATTAACCGATACAGTAGATAACTATCCCGGATTCAAGCATTTGACCGGCCAGGAGCTGGCCCAGAAAATGGAAGAGCATACCAGGGCCTATGAGGGTGTGGAAATAAAAGAGGAAAAGGCAGTAGAGATAAAAAAAGACAAAAAAGCCGATTGCTTCATGGTAAAAACTGAAAAAGGAATTTACCCTGCGAGAACCATAATATTTGCTACAGGGGCAAAATGGCGCGAGCTTCAGATGAAAGGCGCAGAGGCCTTCAAAAACAAGGGAGTCCATTATTGCGCTCTCTGTGACGGGGCTTTGTTCAGGGATAAGGCAGTTGCGGTAATTGGTGGCTCTGACTCAGCGGCAAAAGAGGCCCTATTGCTGGCCCAGTATGGAAAAAAAGTTTACATAATCTACAGGGGCGATAAAATAAGGCCTGAGCCTGTGAATGGAAAACTAGTTGAAAGAAACAAAAAAATAGAAGTGATAACAAACACAAATGTTGTTGAGATCAAAGGTGATAAGTTTGTAAATAGTGTTGTTTTGGACAAAGAGCATGGCGGAAAGAAAGAATTGGCATTGAATGGTGTTTTTGGGGCTATTGGCCATATTCCTCTCTCGGACTTAGCTGCAAAAATTGGGGTAAAAATAAACAAAAAGAATGAGATTATGATTGACAGGGATTCCAAGACTAATGTTCCGGGAATTTTTGCTGCTGGCGATGTGGTTGATTCCGGCTTTAAGCAGGCAATTACAGGAGTGGGAGAGGGAGTGGTAGCTGCGCATTCTGCTTACCGGTATGTAAAGGAAAATGAGTTTGTATGTGTTTTTGACGACCCGAGTTATGGAAATGACAAAAAATAAAATAAATTAAAGTTGATATAATTCTTAGAAAAGAATAAAAACTTCATCCTATAACCAGGCATATATGAAACTAATTGCTGACTTGCAGATACATTCCCGCTATTCAAGGGCAACAAGCAAGAATATTAATCTGGAAAATCTGGAAAAATATGCAAAGCTCAAGGGCCTGAATTTGCTTGGCACAGGGGACATAACCCATCCTTTATGGCTGAAAGAACTGAAGAAAGAGCTGAAGGAGGATGGTTCCGGCATTTTAAAATCAAAGTCCGGGTTTAATTTTGTCCTGCAGGGTGAAGTTTCCAATATATATTCCCAGGGTGGAAAAGGCAGAAGAGTCCACAATTTGATTCTTGCAAAAAGTTTTGAAATAGCAGAGCAAATACAGGCCGCTTTAATAAAAAAAGGACGCATAGACTATGACGGAAGGCCTATTTTTGGTTTTTCATGCATAGAGCTTGTTGAGATGCTGAAAAAAATTGATGAAAAAATAGAAATCATCCCGGCGCATGCCTGGACCCCATGGTTTTCTTTGTTTGGCTCAATGTCGGGCTTTGACTCTGTTGAAGAATGCTTTAAAGACCAGGTAAAGCATATTCACGCCATTGAAACAGGAATGTCTTCTGACCCGGCAATGAACTGGAGGCTATCTCAGTTGGACAGCTTTACCTTAGTAAGCAGCTCCGACGCGCATTCATACTGGCCGTGGCGCATAGGCAGGGAAGCCAATGTTTTTGATATAGATTTAAAATATGATAATTTGATTGGCGCAATAAGAAACAAAAAAGGTTTTGAATATACAATAGAAACAAACCCAGAATATGGAAAATATCATGCAGATGGCCATAGGATATGCAGCATTTCCCTAGAGCCGGAAGAATCCAAAAAACTCAGCAACATTTGCCCAAAATGCAAAAGGCCGCTTACAATTGGGGTTTTGCACCGTGTTGAAGAGCTTGCAGACAGGCCCATTGGTTTTAAGCCGAAAAATGCCATTCCGTTCAAATCACTTATACCTTTATCAGAGATACTGTCTTTTTTGTTAAAAACTCCCGTTGCCTCAAAAAAAATATGGCAGGAATACTACAGGTTAATCAATAATTTTGAGTCTGAATTTAACATATTATTGGATGCAAAAAAAAAGGATCTGGCCAAATTTACAGATGAAAAGATAGCAGATGCCATCATAGCTGTAAGGGAAGGCAAGGTAAAGATTAAGCCCGGCTATGATGGTGTTTATGGGGAGCTGATTTTTGGCAATAATCATAATAAAGAAGAGTTAAATGAAAAATTCATACCTGCCCAAAAAAGCCTGTCGGATTTCTAAAAATTAAAAAATAAAAAGAAATAGGGATTTATTGGACGGTTATTGTTGCTGAATCGCCTGCAAAGGCTATGTTTCTCCAGTACTGGTACGAGCCTGCTTCCTTGAATTGGTGCTCAAACTGCTCGCCAGGCTTGAATTTCTGGCTGTTCTCGTAGACTTTGCCGTCCTTGAAGATTATTATAACCGCTTCTTTCGAATCGGTATTTACCCAAGTTACAGTATCTCCTGCATTTATTGTCAATGCATTTGGCTCGAAAGCGCCCTGTCCGAGAACCCTTATCTCATTCGTAGTTGCAGTCTCTTCCGTAGTCTCCTCTGGAATTTCTAGAGTCTCTTCAGCCGCTTCTTCCGCCGGCTGCGCTTCCGGCTGAGATTCATCTGCAGTCTGCGCAGCTGGTCCTGTCTGTTGTGCACATGCACTTACCAAGACTGCAAGCACCAGAATAATCGCATAAAACATCTTCATTGTATAGCACCTCATGATTATCTTATTTTTATTTGTTAATGATTATTTTGTATTCTATTTAAATATTTTTTGTTTGTTTATGGATTTTCCTGCTTCTCTGCCTGCAGAGCTTTCTTTACCGCAGCCATTGCCACTTCTATCTGTTTTGCATTCGGCTCCTTGGTTGTTATCTTCTGCATCAACAACCCGGGAAAGATGAACAGTTTCATTGCTGGATTTCTTTCATACTTCGCGCTGAATTTTAGGAATTCATAGGACATACCTGCAATAATTGGCAGCAATGAAAGCCGGACTAATATCAAGATGATCCTTCTTGGAAAAGCATGCATGGCCAAAAGCTGGGGAAAGACTGCTAATAATAGCGGGGTTATCAGGGAAAAAGTCAGTATAGCGACAACCAAAACTATCATGATGAATGCTGTCCCGCATCTTGGGTGCAAAGTGGAGAATTTTTTAATGTTGTGGATGTTCAGCTCTTTGTTTTTTTCAAAGCAGTGTATTGCCTTGTGCTCTGCCCCATGGTATTGGAATATTCTCTTGATGTCCTTAACGAAAGATATAGCGAAGATATATAGGAAAAAAATGCCGATGCGGATTAATCCATCGACTAAATTGAATGATAAAGGCCGGGTTTCCTCAAAATACCCGAGAAAATTTGTCGCAAGGTATGGAAGCACGATGAAGAGCCCCGCGCCAAAAACTATGGCAAACAAAAAGCTGAAGCCCATCTCTTTTTTGGTGATTTTTTCTTTTTTTGCCAGTTGCTGGTCAGCAGACCACATTAATGATTTTGTGCCAAGAACAAGCATATCAACAAGGTTATAAACGCCCCTTATAAACGGAAGTTTGGAAAATTTGCCTTTTCTCTGCTTTAACCTGTCCTTTTTTATGATTATTTTCTTGCCTTTCCTTACTGCAACGACATTGTAGTTCCTGCTCCTTATCATTACTCCTTCTATTACAGCCTGTCCGCCAATAGCCGGCTTTTTCTCCATTTTTTTGCCAATAAAGCGTTGATTTATATTATTTTTGATTTGGGCTGCTTATTAATATGATTAATCAACTATTTGTTTGTTATTGGTTTATGCATACTTTATACCTTTGGGGCAATAAAAATATTTTTTAATAATTCCCGGGTATGATTTGTCAAAAACCACCAATCATAGATTGGTGGCATGATTGTATTACTAATCGCGAGCAAGTGGTTGTTGATACTCAGAATTCCACGAATCTTTGGTGGTTTTCGAGCACAACAGATTCCATTATGCCCACTCATCATAGAATTGGTGGAATTCCGTTGTTTAAAATCTTTAAAAACAAAAACTTAATAATGGCTTGCAATGTTCTGCTCACTATGAAATGCCCTTATTGTAATCATGAGGAAACCCAGGTGATTGATACAAGGGAAACTGAGAATCTGGAAGCGACCAGGCGCAGGAGAGAGTGTTTGAAATGCAATAAGCGCTTTACAACCTATGAAAGGGTTGAGGAAGCTGACATCATTGTCGTGAAGAAAGAGGGGAACAGGGAAAGGTTTAACAGGCAAAAGCTCATTAATGGCATATTAAAGGCATGCGAAAAAAGGCCTATCAGCATGGATAAGATAGAGGCTTTGGTTGATTCTGTTGAGTCTGATTTGAGGAAAAGGGATACAGTCGAGGTTGACAGCAAGATCATTGGGAATGTAGTCATGAAAAAGCTGAAATCTTTGGACAAAGTCGCTTACATAAGGTTCGCTTCTGTTTACCTGGGCTTTGAGGATCTTGACAGGTTTGGTGAAGAGCTTGAAAAATTGCAGAAGAAATAAAATAATATAATGATAATCGGCATTACAGGAAAAAACGCATCTGGCAAAGGAGAAGCAGCCAGCTACTTGAAAGCAAAAGGATTTGTTTATTATTCTCTTTCTGATGAATTGAGGGAAGAAGCAACTAAAAAGGGCTTAAGCCATGAAAGGGAAACTCTGATTAGTTTAGGCAATATTTTAAGAAAGCAGAATGGCCCTGAATACCTGGCTAAAAGGATCAATGAAAAGATTAAAAATGAGCTTAAAAAAAATAAAAGTGTGAATTTTATTGTTGACAGCATAAGAAGCCCTTATGAAGCCAGGGAATTGCTGAAAAACAGGGATTTCCTGCTGCTAGGAATTGATGCTCCTGTTGGAATGCGGTTTGAAAGGCTGTTGAAGAGAGGCCGTGCCGGTGACTCTAAGACTTTGGAGGAATTTAAGGAGCATGAGGAAAAAGAGAATACCAAGAGCAAAAACAGCCAGCAGCTTGATGAAACCCTTAAGCTCGCAGGAAAAATAATAAAAAATGAGGGTTCTTTGGGAGAATTATATGAAAAGATTGACGAATTGCTCGGGGAATTAAGCAAAGTAAAGCTTTAAAAGCAAGTTTAGTTTAAAAAAAATAATGCATAAGTACCTGGACCAATTAGAAAACAAGATTGAAAACATGAAACTTAGAGGATTTCTGTTCAATAGGTACTATAATATAAGGGATTTGTATTGGGCCGTTTTATATACCGCTGCTTTCGGTCTTTTGGCAGGTATTGGGAATGCACTTCCGGAGCTGCAATCCGGTCTTGCAGATATTTTATATGCTTTTGCGCAGGGATTTCTCAACAACACCTATCTGTCAATCTTTATTAGCATTGTATTTGCAAAAATAATTAATTTATTGAATAAGTCAAAAAATATCAGGATTTACGGCAACTTAGTTGCTTTTTTCACGCAGCTTTTGTTCCTGGCCTGGCATTATTTCATCGGAACCCAGAATCCGATAGCAGCAATATCGCTGCAGGCAATACTGGCTTTCATCCTGACAAATTACCAGATTACTGCAGTTAAAAACAGCAAAATATAATAATAAAACCAAAATCCAGATATTGGGATAAGATGAAAAGAGCAAGCTGGGAAGAGTATTTCATGAACATTGCAAAACAGGTAGCTAGCAGAAGCACCTGCGACAGGAAGCATGTAGGTGCGGTCATTGTGAGGGACAAGACCATACTCTCAACAGGCTACAACGGCTCTATAAGGGGAATGCCGCACTGCAATGAAGCAGGCCATATGATGGAAAATGACCATTGCGTTGCCACAATCCACGCTGAGAACAACGCTGTTTTGCAGGCTGCAAAAAACGGAGTCATGATAGATAAGTCAGAGATATACATAACCGCATCCCCATGCTGGCCGTGCTTCAAGATGCTGGCCAATGCAGGCATCAGGAAAATATACTATGGTGAGTTCTACAGGGATGAGAGGATATTTGATGTCGCAAAAAAGCTGGGGATAGAGCTGCACCATATCAAAGTCGACCAGAGCAAGCTATGATTGAATGGAAAAAGCCAAAATGGCTCAAGCGGATTAAAAGAGCCGGAAAAGTAGAGAAAATAAGGGCTAAAGAAAGCCCCTGGCAGCAGGATCCAAGAGGATTTTTCCTGATAAGGCCGAACTACAGGGACAAGACGATAAGGGTAGGCTTCTGCACTAATGACCATGTGCTTAAATATGAGATAATAGGCAAAAGGCCCCAGGAAATCTACCACACAATAGCAAAGCTAAAGCTAGTTTCATTGCATGAGCATGCTGGTTATCTTGGAAAAGAGTTAAAGAAAGTTGAATTGGCAATTAAACATAATCTGAAGTACGTTCAGGATGAGGATATTGATTTCAAGAAAAAAAGAAAGTGACTATTTGTTCTTTTTGACTGGTGGTTTTTGATAAATACCAGCAAGAGCCAATGCAAAACATTTATAGTGCGCTTCCTGTAAGTATGCATTTATTTTTCCTCTTCCAGGAGTATTGCCCCATTCCTGCCAAATATCTTAATATTCTTGATTAAGTGCTTTTTCTTATGAACGCTCCTGACAAGCTTCTCAAACTCGCTGGTTGTAAACTCTATTATTCCTGAGGAATCCTTGTTTCTGAACCCCAATGCGATTGACTCGCTTTCAGGGTGCAGAAAATCCTCGTTTACCATGATTTCCCTGATGCTTGCAAAATTCTCAATCCTTGTAAATCCTCCGGAATTGGCATATCTTATCTTTATCCTCATTCAAACCACCCGGGCCAATTGAGATAACCAGATATTTAAGTGTTTCTATTTAAAAATGGTAAAAAAATAAATTGGCTGATTAAAGCGTAACAGAAAGTTATTTATACAAATAAACCGGATTTTGAGAGAATGTCAAAAGTTGCTATTGTAGGTGCGGGGTTTGTTGGCAGCACCGCAGCCTATTCTCTCCTGATTGACGGGGCTGCTTCCGAGATAGCGCTGATAGATGTAAACCGTGAAAAAGCCGAGGGAGAAGCCATGGACCTGCAGCACGGCCTGCAGTTCAGGCAGAATGTAAAAATAGAATTCGGAAGCGGCTATGAGCTGTGCAAAAATGCTGACATTGTGATCATATGCGCAGGAGCGCACCAGAAGCCCGGAGAGACAAGGATTGACCTCGTAAAGAAGAATTCTGTAATATTCGGGGAGATGATACCGAAAATTGTAAAGCACAACAAAAGCTGCATAATCCTGGTCGTATCCAATCCTGTTGACATTCTTACTTATCTGGCATTAAGATATTCAAAATTCCCGAAAAACAGGGTTTTCGGCTCAGGGACCTTATTGGACACGGCAAGGTTCAGGTACAAGCTCGGCCAATATTTTGAAGTCAGCCCAAACAGCGTCCATGCATACATACTGGGGGAGCATGGAGACAGCTCTTTTCCCGTATGGACCACAGCCAATATAGCAGGAATCAACCTAAAATATCTGAAAAAATACAATAAAAAAGCAATGGACCGGATATTTTCTGAAACTAAAAATGCCGCTTATGAGATAATAGCGAAGAAAGGAGCTACATACTATGCTATAGGCCTTGGGGTGTCGAAGATTGTGAATACTATCTTGTCAAACCAGAATGGGGTTTTGGCTTTATCCAGCTATCTTAAAAATTACCATGGTGCTAAAGATGTCTGCCTGAGTGTTCCGACAGTGATAAACCGCAGCGGCATAAAAGAGCATCTTGTCCTGCCGTTAAATGCCCATGAAAAGAAGCTGTTAAGGAAATCCGCTTCTATAATCAAGGGGATAATTAAGCAGTGCGGCTGTTGAAACGCTGGAAAATTCCTACGGAATTTTCGGCGTGCTCAAAAACACGCAAAGTTTATTAAATTCTTAACCGCAACATTTATATATTATTCTTAACTATTGTTAACTAAAGGTGGTTTTATGCACGGACAGATGCCCCAGGAGATAGAAGTTTGGTACATAATACCGGCTTTGCGCAGAGAACTTGCTAAAAGCATGATTACAGACATTAAGCTGAACCAAAAGCAAGTGGCAGCTATAATGGGCCTTACAGAAGCGGCTGTTTCGCAATACCTGCATTCCAAAAGGGCAAAGGAAGTTGTTTTTACAAAAGCTGTTCTTGAGGAGATTAAAAAATCTGCAAAAGAGATTGCAAAGGATGGAAAGCTGCTTATGCAGGAAATGATGAGGCTGGTAAATCTGACAGGAGTAAAGCACGTGATGTGTGACATACATAAAAAGCACGATGCAAAGCTGCCAAACGACTGCGGTATTTGCTTTGAGGAAGGGGTAATACAGATAAAATAACTGTTAAAAAATTTGTTGTAATAAATAGGCGAGGCATTGCGATGTGGCAAGACAGCAATGCCGAGCAGTATATGTTGTGAGCGAAGCGAACCGAATGAAAAATAAAATAAGTATAATCAATTAAAAAAATAAAATTATTCCAAATGACAACCGAAGTTATAGAAATCAGCAGGTCAACATACGACCATTACAATACCGATAAGTCTATTTATAAATCTAAGCCGGGCCTGACAAAAGAAGTAGTCATAGAAATTTCCAGGCAAAAAAATGAGCCTGAGTGGATGCTTAAGAAAAGGCTGCAGGCCTTTGAAATGTTCGAAAAAATGCCAATGCCAAATTGGGGCCCGAGCCTTAAAGACCTTGACCTTAAAGATATAATTTTTTTTAACAGGCCGGATGCAAAGCCAAATGCCGGAAGCTGGGACGAAGTGCCGGAAGACATAAAAAAAACTTTTGAAAAGCTCGGGATACCTGAAGCTGAAAAAAATGCTCTTGCAGGTGCAGGTGCCCAGTATGAATCTGAAGTGGTCTATCATAGCCTAAAGAAGGAATGGGAAGACAAAGGAGTCATATTTCTTGATTGCGACGATGCATTGAAAAAGCATCCGGATCTTGTAAAAAAATACTTCATGACTTCCTGTGTCTCTCCAAGCCTGCACAAGTTTGCAGCTTTGCATGCTGCTGTATGGTCAGGAGGCACTTTTATTTATGTTCCTCCCGGAGTAAAATTAACGACTCCATTGCAGGCTTACTTCAGGATGAACGCAAAGCGCGGTGGCCAGTTCGAGCATACTTTGATCATAGTCGATAAGGATGCCGAATGCCATTACATAGAAGGCTGCTCAGCCCCGCAATATACGGTAAACTCATTGCACGCAGGCTGTGTTGAAATACATGTCTTGGAAAATGCAAGGGCAAGATATTCAAGCATAGAGAACTGGAGCAAAAATACCTATAACTTAAACACCAAAAGGGCTATTGTGCAAAAAAACGGAGTCATAGAATGGATAAACGGCAACATGGGAAGCAAAGTGACCATGCTGTATCCTACCTCGGTTTTAGTCGGAGAAAATGCAAAATCAGATTTCCTTGGGGTGGCATTTGCAGGAAAAAGCCAGAACCAGGACACGGGAACTAAAGTCTATCATCTGGCAAAAAACACCAAATCAACAGTAAGGTCAAAAAGCATAAGCAAGGATGGAGGCATTACCAGCTACAGGGGCCTGATACACATAAAGAACGGCGCAAAAGACTGCAAATCTCATGTTGAATGCGACGCATTGATGATGGACAATGTATCCCAAAGCAACACTTTCCCTTACATGGACGTAAAGGAAAATGATGTTGACCTTGGCCATGAGGCTACAGTAGGAAAAATATCGGACGAGCAGGTGTTTTACCTGATGAGCCGGGGCCTGAGCCAGGAACAGGCCTCGCAGATGATTGTATCCGGATTTATAGAGCCGATAGTAAAGGCATTGCCATTGGAATATGCAGTCGAGCTTAACAGATTAATTGAACTGGAAATGGAGGGTTCTTTAGGCTAATTTTGTGTTATTGTTTTGTTTAAAATGGGTCGATTAAATAATCTTGAGACAATGGAATCAAAAAATATTGAAAAAGCATCGAATGAGAATAAAGAGCCCAAGTGGCTGGCAGATAAAAGGCTGTCTGCTTATGAATTATTCAAAAAAAAGCCTATGCCTGATTTCATTTATGGATTAAACATTAATCTTAACATTGATTTAGATTTGGATAATACAGATACAAAGCAATTGGGAAAGCCGGCAAGAACTGTCATCAATAAAAGCGGCAATGCAGGGATATTTGATTTTAATGAAATTTTGGACAGTAATGAAAGCTTATTGGAGGAAAAATTCATGACCGAGGCTGTTCCTGCCGCTGACAAATTCACGCTTTTCCACCAGGCGTTTGTAAGCAATATCCTGCTGGTGCATATTCCAAAAAACACTGAAATAAAGGAGCCGATAGAGATAATATCAAAAATAAATTCAAAAGTATTATTTGATCATTTGATTATTGTTGCCGATGACAATTCCAAAGCTGCAATTGTGGAAAAAATAGAGTCAGAAAACAATGAGGAATCTTATGTCAGCAAAATAGTGGAGATATTTGCCGGCAATAATTCAAAAATAGACTATGGGAACCTGCAGATGCTGGATAAGAATGCTTTCCAGTTTACAAGAAAAAGGGCAGTTGCCGGAAAAGACGCGTTAATAAACTGGCTTGACTGCAACTTTGGCAGCAACATCACTTTATCGGAAGTCACGACCAGCCTTAACGGGGAAGGCTCCGCAACCAATAATTATGGCATATTTTTCGGCAATGAAAGCCAGCAGCTTGACCTTGTTGCTAACAGCATACATAATGCGCCGAATACTGTATCGGATATTTTTACAAAAGGCGCTTTGACCGATAAGTCGAAATGCATATACAGGGGGCTGGTGAAAATACAGAGGAATGCATCAGGAAGCAATGGCTACCAGAAGGAGGACACATTATTGCTCAGTCCGGAAGCTGCAGCCGATTCAATTCCTGACTTGGAGATAGACAACAGCGATGTAAGATGCACGCATGGGGCAAGCATAGGAAGGGCAGACAAGGAAAAACTGTTCTACCTTAAAAGCCGCGGCCTGAATGAAAAAGAGGCAACCCAGATCTATGTAAGGGGTTTTTTTGAGGAATTGATACAGAAAATGAAGATTGAAAAGCTAAGGGACAATATGCATGATTTGGTTGAGGAGAGGATGAAATAATGCCAATAATAAAAATTATGCAATAAAAATATCCGATCATAAATAAAAACCAATAATGGGAAATAACACAATAAAAAGTAAATAAGGATAAGACCAGTTAAACACTGCTAAATAAATATAATTGATTTGGCGAGGGGATTAAGGCAAAAATGGCATTAAATGTTAAAAAAATAAGGGAAGATTTTCCTATATTGAAAGTTAAGGTGCATGGCAAGCCATTGGTCTATCTTGACAACGCAGCAACATCCCAAAAGCCGAAACAGGTAATAGGTGCAATGAGCTACTACTATGAAAATTACAATGCAAATACTCACAGAGGCATACACAAATTAGGGGAGGAAGCAACAGAGGCTTATGAAAAATCCCATGAAAAGTTAGCAGGTTTCATAAATGCAGATCAGGATGAGATAATTTTCACAAAAAACACAACCGAGTCAATAAATCTGCTCGCATACTCTTTAAGCAATGAGATAAAAAAGGATGATGAGATAGTATTGACGCAGATGGAGCACCATTCAAATCTGGTCGCATGGCAGCAGATGGCAAAAAAAAGGAAGGCAAAACTAAAGTTCATAGAAATCAATAAGGACGGAACATTGAATGAGGAAAGTGTCAGGAAAAGCATAACAAAAAAAGCAAAGATTGTTTCAATCGCGCACGTTTCAAACATGCTGGGGACTGTAAACGATGTCAATAAGATATGCAAAATAGCCCATGATAACGATTCCTTGTTCGTTGTTGATGCTGCCCAGTCAGTGCCTCATATGAAAGTGGATATCAAAAAGATAAATTGCGATTTTCTGGCATTTTCAGGGCATAAGATGCTTGGCCCTACTGGAATCGGGGTCTTGTACGGAAAAAAGCATTTGCTTGAAAAGATGGAGCCTTTTTTGTATGGAGGCCATATGATAAAGGAAGTCAAATTCAATGGTTCAAAATGGAATTATCTTCCTTGGAAATTTGAAGCCGGGACAGCTAATATTGCAGAAGGCATTGGCTTAGGCGCGGCAGTAGATTACCTAAATAAAATTGGAATTGATAAAATCAAAAGTTATGACAAAGAACTAACAGAATACGCAATGAAAAAGCTTGAAGATATAAAAGAAGTCGAGATTTATGGCCCTGATATCAGGAATAGGATCAGCGTAGTTTCTTTTAATGTCAAGAATGTGCATGCTCATGACACATCTGCTGTCTTGGACAGGGAAGGGATTGCCATAAGAGCCGGCCATCATTGCACGATGCCTTTGCATTCGGTTTTGGGGATTATTGCAAGCGCAAGGGCAAGCTTCTACCTTTACAACACGAAAGAAGAAGTTGATAAATTGGCAGAAGGCATAAAAAAAGCGGTCAAGGTGTTCAAATGAAGGAAAGCCTGGATCCGGACTATACAGGAGAAGGCATGTACAGGGAAAATATTATTGACCATTACAAAAATCCTCACAATCGCGGCGCTATAAAAAATGCTGACATAAAGCATACTGAAAACAACCCTTTATGCGGGGATGTTGTTACAGTTAGCTTAAAATTAAGTGCTGGCAGAGCCGAAGATATAAAATTTCAGGGTCATGGCTGCGCAATTTCCCAGGCAGCAGCGTCAATGCTTACAGATGAGATAAAGGGAAAAACCCTGGAAGAAATAAAAAAAACCAGCAGGGAAGACATTGTAAATATGCTGGGCATAGAGATTGGCCCTGTAAGGACAAAATGCGCTGTTTTGGGATTAGTTGCAGTAAAAGAAGGGATTAAGGAGTTTGAAAACAAATAAAACGCATAATTTCGGGCGCGCAATGCGGCGCGCCATTATAGATGCCGCCAAGTATTGTGGCGGCCTAAATACTTCGGGAATGAATATTAAAAAGAAAAACAAATAATCAATCATAAATAAAAATAAAACCAAACAAGGCAAAATGGCACGATACAAGATAGAATTTGACAGGGAATTGTGCATAGGAGCTTTAGCCTGCAATGCAGTCGCTCCTGAAATCTGGCCTAGGTCGGAAGACGGCAAGGTTGATTTGACAGGAGCAGTTTACAATGAGCAAACGAAAAGATGGGAATTGATAATAGAAGACAAGGACTTGCAGATAAACAAGGAATCTGCTGAGGTCTGTCCTGTAGAGGCAATAAAAATCACGAAAATCGAGGACGATAATGGCAATAAAGTAAATGAGAAGGTTTATGGCTCATAAAAGCAATAATGGTGGTTTGATATGGCATTTTTAGAGGTAAAGGATCTGCATGTGAAAATTGAGGATAAGGAGATACTGAAAGGGCTAAGCCTTACAGTGGATAAAGGGCAGGTAGTTGCGATAATGGGGCCCAATGGCTCTGGAAAAAGCACTCTTGCCTATGCATTGATGGGGCATCCAAGGTATGAAATAACTAAAGGCAAAATTTTCCTCAACGGAGAGGATGTTACAGGGCTGGAAGCCGATGAAAGGGCAAAGAAAGGGCTTTTCCTGTCGTTCCAGTACCCGCAGGAGATAGCAGGGGTTTCTGTCTCTAATTTCCTGAGGACAGCAATAAACTCAAAGAGAGGGGATGAAAACAAAATCTCGGTAATGGATTTCCACAAATTGCTGCAGGAAAAGATGAGTTTGCTTAAGTTTGACAAGAGCTTTGCATTAAGGTACTTAAATGAGGGCTTTTCCGGAGGAGAAAAAAAGAAAGCAGAAATCCTGCAGATGGCAGTCTTAAATCCAACTATTGGAATCCTGGACGAAACAGATTCTGGCCTGGATGTCGATTCTTTGAAAATAGTAGCCAACGGTGTCAATAATCTTAAAGGCCCGGAAATGGGGATATTGCTGATAACACATTACCAAAGGATACTGAATTACATAACTCCTGACAGGGTGCATATAGTGGTTGACGGGAAGATTGTAAAATCAGGCGGAAAAGAGCTGGCATTGGAAGTGGAAGAGAAAGGGTACCAGGAGCACAAGGCTGTTTCTCAATAATTTTATTATTTTTAATCAACATTTATAAATGGATGATTCTTCCTGGAGATGATGAAAATAAAAGTATTTTATGACAGGGAAAACAAGAATAAAACAATCGAGCTGTACAATGATATTACAGTAAAGGATTTGCTGAAAAAAATGAATATCAACCCTGTGACGGTAATAGTGAGCAAGAACAATGACATCATTATGGAAGATGAAAAGCTAAATGACAAGGACAATATCAAGATTATCTCGGTTATTTCCGGAGGCTAAAAATGGGCAATTTGAGTTTAAACGTTATACCAATAACAAAAAATATTGATGATATCGCCAGATACTTAACCAATGGATTTGCTAAAGACCTTTTGTCATTGCTTGATTTCGCTGAAAGTTACAAAAAATATGGATGTGAAGGCTGCATAGACCAGGCCTATAATAAGTTAGAGGAGATTGAAAATCAATTCCGAAAATTACCTCCAAGCATTCAAAAAGGCGGCAGGGAAGGAGAATACGAACGTGTGGGCTTAATCTGGACTTCAATTCCAGTAATTAGGACGGATTTGGAAAGATTAATGGAAAACCCATCAAATTTAAATTTTGAAGGTTTTGAGGAATACATAACGATTATTTTGCGAATTAATGGCTACACATCCAGAAAAGCAATAAGGGAGCTCAAATCATAAAAATGAACTGCTGCAACCAAAAACCGATAATTGAGCTGTCTGCTGGAGAGAAGCTCTGCAAATCCCATTTTACAGAATATTTTGAGAGCAAGGTGTTCAAAACAATAAGGCAGTTTGATCTTATTGAAAAGGAAGAGCATCTTGGCATAGCATTATCCGGAGGAAAAGATTCTTTGACATTATTGCATTTGCTGAATAAATTATCAAAACAAAACCCAAAAATAAGGCTTACGGCAATTGCGATAAACGAAGGCATCCATGATTACAGGGACAAGACATTGATAACAGCAAAAGAATTCTGTGAAAAAAATAATATTCCTCTGCATATTTATTCTTTTGAGGATGAATTTGGCATGAGTTTAGATGATGCCCTTAAAATCCTTGATGTAAAGCCATGCACGATATGCGGCATTTTCAGGAGGTATTTATTAAATAAAAAATCAAAAGAGCTTGGCTTTACAAAATTGGCAACTGGCCATAATTTGGATGATGAAGCGCAAAGCATACTGATGAACCAGTTCAAAAACAACATACAGGCAAGCGCGAGATTAGGCCCGAAAGTTGGAATTAAACATGCTCAGGCTGCGTCTGGCACCGGCTCCATTGGAAATAAAAATTTTGTTCAAAGGATAAAACCCTTATACTTATGCACCGAAAAGGAAGTGACTGTTTATGCCTATATAAACGGCTTATTGGATAATTTCAATGAATGCCCGAATGTTTCAAAGAGCTACCGCGCGCAAATAAGGGACATGCTCAACAATTTTGAAAATGACAATCCGGGAACAAAATATGCAATCATCAATTCTTTCCTCCAGGCATTGCCGGATTTAAAGGGCAGGTTTAAAGACGGTGAGATCAATTCCTGCTCAAATTGCGGAGAGCCTTCTTCAAAAGACAAGTGCAATGCCTGCAAATTTGCTGATAAATTAGAAAAAGCAAAAGTAACTGTAAAGTCGTAAAATTTGTTAGGATAATAACGAAAAGTATTTATATTATGTTACAAAATATATATTAAAGTATGTGTTGGGAAGATTATGGGGTGATAGGAGAAGGTAAACCCCTAATGGCAACGCAATATGCACCTTTAAGGCATGCACCAGAGGCAGCAACATTAACTGATTATTTAGCAAGACCTATTATAGGCAGCAATATTAGAGATATAGCTGCCAGTTCATATAAATCAGCTTTAAGAGTCGGAGAGCAAATTCTAAAAGTTGGCTCCAATATTGCAACAAGAGTAAAAGAAACATTTGATAATTTGGGTCCTTTGCAAAAAAGAGCAATTAGTTACGCTACAGCAGGGCTAACAGCAGTAGGAGTTGCATTATACCCATCTTCTGCCAAGGGGGGCCATTGTGATGATAGCAGGCAAATTGTAAATGAAATTAAGCAGGACTATAATGAACATCTTAGCCTTACAGGGATAGTGCAGGATCCGCAACAGGGTAATCTTGTTTTTCAGCTTTTTAAAAGCAGAGAAGGTATGGTTCCCATAAGAGAATCCCATCCAGATTATAATACCGGTGAATGGATTCAAACAGAAACATTTGATGGGGGTACATGGACTTTAGTAACTAAACTGGGAAACAAAAGCTGTATACAGGCAGCAGGGGTTAATTGGAAGGATAAAATCCCTGAAAGTAGTATTCCCAATCCATATGATAAGTATAATGATCCGGAACTAAAAGGTAAAAAGATGGTTGCGGCAGGAATAGTCAATAATGGTACAATAGACGATGGTACGATACTTGCGATTCTGACAAATGAGGATGTTGGTAAATCAAAAGAAGAAAAAGGGTTTATTGCTGTGCAGTTTTTACCTAATTCGGGAATATGGATTAAAATTGGTGAAGGTGTTGAATTAAAAAAAGTGGAAGGACCTTTCTACTAGAAATGTTTAAGGGCTGAAAATATAAAGAAATTTTATCTGCCTTTATGGTATTCCCTTATCGCATCCTAAACCAGTCAAAATCAGCAATTTTAGCTTCTCAGTTTCTTTTTAACCTGTTCCGCAAATTCATTGGCATCATTGATGCCCTTAAGGAAGCCATAGGGTATTTTTACATCAGCATACCCCCCATACAGTTTTTCCCTTTCATTAATCAGCTCTGAAAAGCACCTTTCCAAGGCAGCTTCGTTGCTCTCATCTCCTTTTCTGCTGAAATTGCCGTTCCAGCACACTGGCTTTGGGTTTTCGGCATAAACATGCAGCATTTCCTTTTTATCATTGCCGTTTACAACAAGATAGATGACAAGCCCTGTTTTCGCTATTTTCCGCATCTGTTCGGGATGGTAAACCGCGCTTCCCGTGAGGTCCAGTATAGAGCCGGGCGGGAATATCCTTGACATCACTTCCTGCTCTATAGCCAAGTACTTTTTCTCTTTTTCCCTGAAATCATCATCCCATGGCCTGCCAAAATATTTTCCGAGCTTCTCAGCCTCGTCCTGGTCGCCTATGCCCCTTACGATATCCTTAAAAGCATCCGAACCGCTTATGAGCTCATCTACCTCAAAATGATCATAGTTGAACTTTTCGGCCAAAAGCCTTGACCAGCGGGTTTTCCCTGTTCCGGACATGCCCAGAAAAATAAGGTTGTGCTTTCTTTTTCCCTTATTCAGCAAATCCTCCTTAAATTGCGGTAAAGTGAGCATCATTTTAGCAGAATTTTTCTGAATTCTTTATAATCATTTCCCATAAGTATTGTTTTTCCCTTCCTTTTCCCGATAATTTTCATTGATTTCGGGACTTTAGGCCTTGCTCCAATCTCTTTTATTATGATCTCGGGGAATTTTGCCGGGTCAGCTGTTTCCATGCAGACCGACAATGTCTTTTTATGCTGTTTCCTGTAATGGTTTAAAGCTGCAATCCCGACAGCTCCATGGGGCTCAAGGATAATGCTGTGTTTTTTATAAATGTCTTTGATTGTTTTTATTGTTTCCTCATCTGTGATTGAAACAGAAAATAAATTTTCCTTCATTTTCATAATGTTCGGCATTTTATGTATAATTCCATCCTTGTCCAGATTGCCTTTGTAAAGGTCAAAATACCTTGCGAGATTGCTTGGATTGCCTATGTTCATCGCATTCGAAATGCATGCCTTGGACGGCTCTATCTTCTCATACTGTCCGCTGCTTAAAAATCTCGGAAACTCGTCATTTTCATTGACTGCTATTATTATTTTCCCGACAGGAAGCCCCATCCTTCTCGCTATCTCGCATCCAAGAGAATTCCCAAAATTCCCCGAGGGTATGGAAAATATTATTTTGCCGTAATTCTCTGCTATTTTGGCATAAATGTAAAAATAATATGCAATCTGCGGCAGGATTCTTCCTATGTTTATTGAGTTTGCGGAAGTGAGGTTAAGGTGCTTTAAGGACCTGTCCGCAAACGCCTGTTTAACAAGCCTCTGGCAGTCGTCAAATTTGCCCTCAACGGCAATTGTCCTGACATTCCTGCCAATAGTATCCATATGCTTTTTCTGCACAGAGCTTACTTCCATGGAAGGATATAATATAAAGACCTCTATCCCGCCTAAACCACGGAATGCTTCTCCTATAGCGCTTCCTGTGTCTCCGGAAGTCGCCACCAGGATTGTTATTTTTCTGTTCTTTGGCTTGAGTTTGTACATAAGCTTGGCCATAAACTGCGCGGCAAAATCCTTGAAAGAGGCAGTGGGGCCATGATCCATCCTTGCAAGATAAGTCAGCTCATCCAGTTTCTCTATTGGAATGGAAAAATAATAAGCATTTTGTATGATCCATTTTAGATCCTTATCGCTCAATTCGTGTTTCAAAAATTTCCTTAATATAAGAAATGCTGTTTCCGCATAAGTTTTCCCTTTTAATGCCAGAATCTCGCTTTTAGGGATTTTTGGTATGTAAGTCGGCATAAACAAGCCGTTATCAGGCGCCAGGCCCATGAAAAAAGCATCCTTAAAACCTATTTCTTCCCTAAAGCCGCCCTTCTGGTTCCGGTTTGTGCTGCAATAAAGTATTTCTTTCATTAAGCCTGAAGAAAAATAACAATTAATAAATCTTTCCTGGAATTAATCTCCCTTCTGGAACTCCCTTATGGCATCCATGAACTCTGTCCTGTCAAAATCAGGCCATAATTTGTTGGTAAAATAGATCTTGGTATTCACAGAGTCCCACAGAAAAAATCCCGATGTTTCTTTCCTTATGCCGTTCTTTATCATCAGGTCAGGCGGCAAAAAATATGAGCTGTAAAGATTTTCTTTGACCGAGTCCTTGCTTATCAGCTCCGGGTCCATCTTTCCTGCCTTGACCTGCATCGCAATAAGCCTCATGGCATCAACAATCTCTTCCTGGCCGTCGTAGTTTATGCATAAATTCACAAAAAAGCTGTCATAATCCTTTGTAGACTCTACAATTTTTTTAATTGCGTCTACAATCCTCGCGGGCAGTTTATACCATTTGCCGAGGATTGATATCTTTATCTTATTCTCCTTGATAAACTCGCTATCAGCCAGGTCATTGAGCATCTCCGCGACAGAATCAAAAAAATAAGGATATGCCTCGCTGTCTTTGTCATAGCCCTCTTCAAGCACATAAAAGCTGATGATGGGGATGTTAAGCTTGACCTGGCTCCTTATCGTGCTCTTTAGCGCCAAAAAAGCCTTTTTGTATGATTCTTCATAAGAAATCCCGTTTTTCAGGGCCCAGTTTTCTATGCCGTCCATGCTTATAGCTATATGCCTTGGCAATTTTATCTTTAGAAAATCCTTGTCTTTTTTTACAAAGTTTTTCAGCCTGTCAAGCACCAACCCAAACCACCATAAAGGCTATATAATCAAAATACTATAAAAACTTTGCCTAAAATCTTAGCTCCTATTGGTTAAGGCTTTCTCAGTTAGTTTTATATATTATCACACAAAATGGCTGCAGGGGGAAAATGAAAAAAGCATGGAACGAGAATCCTTTGATATTAAAATAAGCAGTGAAAGTGTAAAGAAGGCTAAAAGCATATTTCTAAGATATTGGCCTTATCTCCTTACCATAATACCGATACTGATAACAATAATTGTCAGGAGCCAGTCTATTGATTTGACAATAACCGATGACCTGGCCAAAGATTCGGTTTATAATTTCTATAGGGATTCCATAAGCTCGCAATTAAGGCAGCAGTACCGGAATCTGCCTAATGAGAATATACAGGGGCTTATTGATGAGCAGTTCCGGGAATTTTTGAAAGGTAATAAAGAGCAGGTGGAAAGGCAGATAAAGGAAGCTTCAGGCAATATGAGGAGTTTCTACCAGTACGAATCCGGCAGCAAATCATACCCTTATATGGGGGATATTGACTCTTACTACTGGCTGAGGCAAGCCAGGAATATTGTGGAGAAGGGCCATAACTGCGACGTTGTAGAAAACGGCTTATGCTATGACACCTACACTCTTGCCCCAAATAAGGCTATTTTGCCCAAAAGCCTGCACCCTTACTCAATAGTGTTCTTGTATAAAATTGTCAAGCCTTTTAATCCTGACTTTACGCTTATGCAGGCGCAGCTTATAGTTCCTGCCATAGTTTCAATAATGACTGCTATTATTGTTTTCATTATGCTGCTGAGGATGCGCGGCCTTTTAGCCGCAATTACCGGCTCTGTCTTAATCTCGGTAAGCCCTATTTTTTTGTCAAGAAGCCTTGGCTCTGACAGCGATGTCTATAACATATTTTTCCCTGTCTTGATTGTCTTTTTAGCATATCTGGCTTTTAATTCCAGCAGCCTGAAAAACAAGCTCATTTTTTCTGCAGGTGCCGGCCTTGCAATCGGCGCATATAGCTTCGCATGGGTCGGGTGGTGGTACCTCTTTGACTTTATTGTCATAGCGATATTGGTTGATTATTTTATCATATTGGCAAGGAACATTGGAAAATCCAGGAGATTTGACACAGCAGAAATTTTCAGGGGCGAAAAAGCAAGGGAGTTTGCAGCTACCTTGGCTTCATTCCTTATCTTTTCCTTTATCTCTCTGGGGATGGTTTCTGGCTTTGCAGCTATAAAAGCTGTTTACGAAAGCCCGCTGGGCTTTTTGAGCGTGAAGGCCGCTGCAGGGTCTTCATTGTGGCCTAACGTGCTGACGACAGTAGCCGAGTTCAATGAAGCCTCAATAAGCGAGATTATTGGGAATATGTGGGGGAAGTGGTTTTTCTTTTTTGCCCTCTTTGGATTCCTGGTGTTTGTTTATGGCGATTTTAAAAATATCAGGAAGAACTGGGCAATATTCCTGCTGTCCACAGGAGTTTTATATTATCTTGCAACACCCTCGGGAACAGCTTTAAATCTTGCTGCCTACATGATTTTATTAGCAGCAGTTTTTTTGCTTGGATTGTATGCAGCTTACAGGTCAGACGAGCATTATGATGCAAAAATGGCCGTATTGCTGTTTATTTGGACAGCAGCTTCGGTTTATGCAGCGACAAAAGGAGTCCGCTTTGTGCTTTTGCTTGTGCCGCCGGTGTGCATAGGCATCGGCATAGCTTTCGGTTTCCTGCACAAAACGGCAACAGGCATTGCAGCAAAACTGACAAGAACCAACAAAGCCATAGTTTCTGTGATTATATTTTTGATTTTTGTTTATTTTCTTTTTGCTCCAGTAAAAACCGGTCTTGACACGGCTAAAAATTATTTGCCAAGTGTCAATGACCAATGGTGGCAATCGCTCACCAAGATAAAAGAGCAGTCAGGGGATGATGCAATAATAAATTCATGGTGGGACTTTGGCCATTGGTTTAAGTACATCGCTGACAGGAGAGTTACCTTGGACGGCTCATCGCAAAATAACCCTCAGCTGCACTGGCTGGGCAAGCTGCTTCTAACCCCGGATGAAAAGCAGGCAGTCGGAATCCTCAGGATGCTTGATTGCGGCGGCAATAATGCCTTCAGTTCAATAAACAAAAAGAAGAACGATACGCCCAAATCAATTGGCATCCTTAACAGGATAATCCTGGAAAAAGACAGGAATGAAGCCAAAAAAACCCTTATTCAAGACGGATTTTCCGAAAAAGAGTCTGAAGATGTCCTTAAGTATACTCATTGCATGCCTCCTGAGAATTTCCTTATAGTAAGCGAGGACATGGTCGGAAAAAGCGGCGTCTGGGCGCATTTCGGAAGTTGGGATTTTGACAGGGCCTGGATGCAAAAAACATTTTCGCAGAAAAAAGAGAAGATGGAAGCAATTAAAGAATTTGAAAAGCAGCTGAATATTTCAAAAGAGGCAGCAGAGCAGTATTATTCTGAAATCAGCAGCCTAAACAGCCAATCACAAATCAACGCATGGATTGCGCCATGGCCCAACTACATTCAGGGAGAAAGTGGATGCGATGTAAGCGAAGAGCTGGTTGTATGCACCGTCCAGAATATCAAGGTGTTTGTAAATCTCTCCGGCATGGATGCATTTATCCCGACAAGCCAAGGCATAAAAAGATTGAATTCCTTTGTTTACACTACGCCAAATGGTCTTGAAAGTAAAACATATCCCGAAGACAATATAGGATTAAGCATGGTTCTTATGGCAAATAACGACGGCACGTATCAGAGCATTTTTATGCATCCGCAGCTTGTTAACAGCACATTTACAAAGCTGTTTTATCTTAATGGCCATGGAACAAGCTATTTCGAGCCTTTCCATGAAAGCGGTGGCGGCTTGAGGATAAAGATATGGAAAGTTGACTGGGACGGCATGGACAAGCCGCTTATAGCTGACAGATTTAAAAGTGGCAAAATAGTTTCATAAGAAAATTAGTTTTAAGAGAAGAATATTAAGCCCGCTATATATTTATAAATGCTATTGCTTTTAAGATTAAAATGGTGTTTTACGAATTTATCAATATGCCTCTGGCACTCATAATACCTTACACAATTGCTTTCATTGCGCTGCTGACAGGCTCTTACACAGACTTCAGGACAAGAGAAGTGCCTGACTGGGCAAACTTTGGCCTGATAGCGGCAGGATTTGGGATTAATTTGCTGCTTTCAGTTATTTATTGGGAATATAGTTTTATTCTCAATAGCATTGCTGGATTTGGAATATTTTTTGCTATAGCATGGATAATGTTCTACACAGGCCAGTGGGGCGGGGGAGACAGCAAGATACTTATGGGCTTGGGCGCAGTGATAGGCATAGATATTTTCTCGGGAAAAATCCCGTTTTTAGCGGATTTTTTGATAAATGCACTGATTATAGGGGCTTTATACGGCATTCTATGGAGTTTCTTCCTGATAGCAAAAAACAGCAAAAAGTTTGTTAAAAGCTTCAGGAAATTAAACAGCAGCAAAAGAACAATATTGGCAAAAAAGATAGTTTTAGCATTGTTTTTTGTATTCATATTGGCTGGTTTTCTTGCTCCAGAAGCATTTTTAAGGCTGATATCTGTTTATCTTGCCCTGATAACTGCACTTACATTCTATCTGTGGCTTGCAGTAAAAGCTGTTGAAGACTCGTGCATGCTGAAATTTGTCAAGCCGCAGCAGCTTACGGAAGGTGACTGGATTGCAAAGGACATTAAAATAAGCGGAAAATACATCGCAGGCCCTAAGGATTTGGGCATAGAAAAAAAGCAAATCAGGAAATTGATGGAATTCTACAGGAAAAGAAAAATAAAGAATGTGCTGATAAAGGAAGGCGTACCCTTCGTGCCGAGCTTTTTTGTCGCTTATATTATAACCCTGGTTTTCGGGAATTTGGTGTTTTTATTTTTTTAATATTCAGCTATTATTTATTTTTATTTATTGTGTTTTTGACTGTTTTTCGTTTTTATTGACTTATTTTTTATTGTTGGTTTTTTATTATTGAAACTTTTTATTGTGATTGTTGTTTATCATTGGCTTTATTATTTAATTTGATTTTTAAGGCATTCTCCTTATCTGCCTCATGAAATAATCATCCTCGTCATCTGTTACCAGCTCTGGTTTTGGCGCTTCTTGTGATTTTGCAGTCTGGGTTTTTTGCGTTTTTTGTATCCCTCTGCCTTTTACCTGCTCCTTCAGCTTCAGTTCCACAGTGGACATCTCCTCCTCGCTCAGCTGTCTGGGCTTCCACTGCAGGTTTATCCCATCATTTTCCTTCCTTGGTACTACATTGATCATGAAATGCGCAACCTGCTGTCCTGCCGGAATGCCGTTCCTGACAAAGATGTTTGTACCTTGGGCCTTTAAAGTTTCAAAAATAGCGCTTGAAATCTTGTTTGCCACAACAAAATGGTTTCCAAGCTCATGGTCAGGAATCTGCTCTAATATCGGGTAATGGTTTTTTGGTATGACAAAGCAATGGCCTGGATTTCCGCCGTTTACATCCAGGACAGCTAAAGTCAGCTCATCCTCATAAACCTTATATGAAGGAATTCTGTTTGCTACAATCTGGCACAGTAGGCAGCTTTCCCTGGTAGTCATTTTGCACCCAGCATTTTCGCAATATCATCCAAATTTGCCTCATTATTTTTGGACTGTTTTTTTGCTGTTTTTTGCTTTGATTTCTTCGAAGATTTTATTTCCGGCTCTTTAACAGATTTTTTTATCGGCTTTTTTGTTATTGGCTTTGTTTTTTCCTTTGGCTTTTCCTCGAATTCAGCCTCTACTATCTCTTTCCGCTTCGGCATTAATTGAACTGGCATAGGCCTTTCTTTTTCCTCTATCTTTTTGCCCAGGTTTTCCGAAAGCATCTCCTGTATCTTCTGCAATTCCTGCTCCGATAGGGTTTTTTGCGGCACTTCAAATTCCAGCTTGTCGTTCTCTTTCCTGGGTATCAGGTGAATCATGAAATGCTGTGCCCTTTGGCCAGCTGCTACGCCGTTAGCCACGATGATGTTAGAGCCCTGCACCTCTAAGGCCCTTAAGGAAGCATTTGAAAGCATCTTTGTAACAAGAAAGAGGTGTTCAATCTCCTCTACCGGTATTTGCGGCATTATTGAGTAATGGTCCCGCGGCATGACAAGGATATGCCCGGGATTTGCAGGATTTATGTCTAAAACAGCAAGTACATGCTCGTCCTCATAGATTTTCCTTGACTGGACGCTGCCTGAAATAATCTGGCAGAAGATGCACTGTTTCTTCTGGAATTCCTTGAGCTCCTCAGGAGACATGTTCTTTAGCTTTTCCTGCAGAGCCTTAATCTGCTCCTCATTGAGCTGCTGGGATTGCTGTGCCATACTGGCATCTTAAAATTGTAGTTATATAAATATTTGTTTTTAAATGCTGCCATCAAATAACCACTTATAAATGGTTACAAAACCGAAAGATTTAAATAGGAGTTAATTCCCGATATCAGTATTAAATTCATGTATGGTGGTAATATGTACAAACCAAGAGAAATGTATTCGAATGTGAAGGGAATAAGCACAAGAATGGGTAAAGCAATACTTCTCACAGGACTAGCAGCTGCCGTTGCAAGTTGTGTTACTGCTGGTAATCCAATGCCTGAAATAGACCTGTCAGGACAATACAATTTATCAGGAAATTGGAGACACATATCACCAGATCAAGGCAGCAAGCCAACTGTCAGAATTGCTCAAACAGGTTCAGATATAAAAGGGGTATGGGAAAGATACACATTCAACTGTCGAAAAGGGGATACATGGTTTGAAGGAGAAATGCATGGCAATCATGCTACCGGGACCAGATATCTATGTTCAGGAGGAACTGACAAGCTAGATATTGTTGTTGACAAAGAAGGAAAAAAGATTTATGTTAGGGTCATAGTAAACGGATTTCCTGAAACTGATGTGCTTCAAAAGGTCAACTAAATCAATAATTAGACTTCACGACATAAGTCTCTTTCCTGGCAATTACAATAAAATTTCCGGATTCCGTTTCAATGTAAACAGTAAAAGCAGGTTTATCAATTCTTTTGATTGATTCAACCCTAATTTCACTGTTAGCGGACTTTATTTTTTCCCCGATAAATAAATCTTCCGCTTTTTTCCAAATCAACTGTTTATTAATTTTAACTAATATTGGGTGGTCATTTGTTATGAATAATTCGTCATTGATTGAATAATAAAAGTCTCTTGGATGGTGTTTAACAACTTTAACAACTTTAGTGGTTATAACTTTTCCAGAAACTAAGTCCAAGGATTTTATGGAATCTCCTACTTCTACATTCTCTACTTCCAATTTTGTTTCATTGCTTAAAATAACCTCTGAACCCTCCAATAAACATCTACTGCCGCCATTTCCGCCTCCACCACCTCCGCCTCTTATTTCTTCAGGCTGTACTGGCTCTGGCGGTGGCGGCGGTGAAACGCAGCTCTTGCTGTTTGCATCGCATATCTTTCCAACAGCTCCGCAGTTCTGCTCCGTAATCCATTCCTGACTCTGCGTGCATTGTCCTGCGCTGCAGCCGCGGTTTATTTTCTTCCTCTCCAATATGTTGCCATTGCATCTTAAGTCGCTTGTAGTTGTGGTAGTTCCGCATTCTTCCTTCTTGTCCTCAACCTTTGCGCAGGAGTCCTGCCAGTAGGCATCATTTTCAAAGCAGATTGTTGATGCTTTTGGTGTGCAGCAGTTCACGCTGGAATAAGCCTGATAGCCAGCAGGACATTTTGGATTTTCCTGGCAGCCATTGGAATTCCATTCATTGTAGCAAAGGTATTTATCATAAAAATTAAAAATAAGCGGGCATCTTCCGATCTTCTCCTTGTTTTCATAACCATCACACGGCTCTGTAAAGGGCCAGTCGCAGTCTTCATCCGACTGCCTGCATGTCAATGTTGCAAATTCTGACACTATCGGGCATGCTCCACAGTCTGTTCCGCAGGTTGAGCAACTTTCACCAGCAACGGTATTGCATATTCCATCACCGCAAGCTACAGCAGACTGGATTCTTACGCATACGCTGGGCTCATTAGTGCAGGCCCATCCAGTTTCTATGCTGCAGGAAGAGCCGCAGCCATCGCCGCTTTTGGTATTGCCATCATCGCATGATTCGATACCCTGCATTATGCCGTTACCACAGACAATAGCCGGCTCGATGATAACCCTGAAAGTGTCGCTGGCAGTCAGCTGCCCGTCATAAACCTCAAGGGTTATATCAGAGATTGTGCCGGTATTTTGCTTCGTTATGCACCAAATTTCCTTATTTTCCCTGATAGAGCATTCTATCGCATTTGTATTTGTTTGTCTTGTTATGCTGTATCCGAGCTCCTGGCTTCTTGTCTCTCTGTCGCCGGAGTATTGCCATAAGTCCGCAACAACAGCCTGCTCTTGGTCCCTAAACCCGATGGTGCTGTCCGGTATCTCTATTTTTGGGGCTGCATTCTGTTCCTCAGCTTCCCTGACAATAGCAGGGACTTCAGGCACAGCCACCATCCTGCCATTTTCTATAGCGTCTGCGACTCCCAGGCCGGTAATCATCTCTTTGCATCCGTCTGTCAGCAGCTTGTCAAGCTCGTAAGAAATCTTCTCCTCGGTTTTTATGTCGCTAAGCAGCCATACCATCAGAGGGTCATTTTTTATCGACACTTCTCCCTCAACTTTTGAAAGATATATCTGCAGATCATCAATGCATTCCTTGGGTATTGACTCATAATAGCGGAAATTTCTGAGTTCAGCGCTTCCTTTTGGCCTTATGGTTATTTCCACGTTCGTTTTCCCTGTCTCCCTGCAATATTCATACTTTCTGAAAATATCAACATTTTCCCTCGCCTGCGCAAATTTTGCCCACTCATCTTGAACTTCTCTTGGGCAGTTCTCGCAGAAAAAATCGTCTCCAAATGCCTTTCCTTCCCTTATTATACTGGCAGCTTCCTCATCTGATGCGCTTTCAGGTATATAAGTGCATTCAGGCTGCAGGCATCCGGGAAAGACTGCTGCCTCAGCGCCTTTCCCTTCCACAAAAAAATTTATCTTGCCGAACTTCGGCAAAAAGCAGATATAGTCCGGAAAGCCTATATCAAGGTTTCCGGCATAAAGGGAGCCCATTATCCTGTTGTCCTTGACCAAAAAGATATTTTTTTGCGCTTTGCTTTCCACGCTGTCTTTCAGCAAAGGCAGGTGTTTGAGAAAATCAAGGTTTATATCCTTGCTCAGGTCAAAAAAATAGATTTCATCTGCGCTGCATGGCACCTGCTCGGTAAATTCCTTTACAGAGCCGTACTTTACCGTCTTGTCCAGGTTCTTCAGTCCTATCTCAAACTGCGCAATTTCTGCGAGGCATGCCTTGTCCCCTGCTTTCTGCACGATGCTATAGCCGAAGAAAGTCACAAATATGATAACAGCTGCAATCAGAAGGTACCTTATTGCTTCGCCGCCCTGGCCTCTTTTTTGCATGAAAGCATCCTTTCTTTATTCTGTTTATATATTTTTGTTTTTAGGTTATTATATTATTTTTTTATTTGGATTTTATTATTGAGTTTTATTTTTGAATTTTATCGGATATTATCTTTTGATAATTCTAATTATTGTATTTTTAATTATTGAATTTTTTAAATGTTTTTTATTATTGAAGATTTTTTATTGTATTTTCGGAAATATTAAAAACAGAAGATGAGATAACTAGGGAACGATGCAAAAAAAGAGGTGGATGTTTAGGATAGTGGAAATAATACTGATTTTCCTGATTTTAAGCGATATCCTTGATTTTTTCGACATTTTGCCGGGGGATATTGACTATATATCTCTGATTGTGACTTGGGCATCGCTTGGCTACCTGCTGTATAGGGCAAGCCTGACAAGAGTCTTCTTCAATAGCCGTAGGAAATTGGTGGATATTTTGCTGATATCATCATATTTCATGCTTGTGCTTAAAAATCTGATTCAGTTTTCTTCGGGCAGGCTGGAGGAATATGCAGTTTTCTATGGCTTCCAAAAGTTCATAGTTGATAATTCCGCTTCATTGGAGCTTTATTTTTTTGTTGCTGGAAGCGTTGCCATTTTGCTGCTTGCGGTTTATTCTGCCCTGTCCATAAGCATAAAAAAACCGAGCCTTATGCATATAATACATGAGGAGGGAAAGCCAAAAAATTTATACAGATTAATGGTAAGGATAATTACGATATACCTGGTCTACATTGCTTTTTTCATTGTTGTTTTCAACCTAGCAATGGAATGGATTGGGATATCGGTCGATGCTCCCATTCTTATGATAGGCCTGCTTCTTTACATATTTGTAGTCGCAAGGCACAGGAAATACCGTGCTGAGAGCCTTGTCTTCAAAATTGGGGAGTTTGGAATGGATTTTTATAAAAAATATGTATCATTGTTCCATGACAAAAATACAATTTTGCTTGGAATTTCAGGGATGCTTGTGCTGCATTTATTGACAGACGCTTTAAGTTTCATTATTCCTTACATATTGGTCTTCAGGGACATCCTGTATTTCTCCCATTTAGGCCCGGGGCACGATGCCCTGATGCCTTTATTCCTGCAGCAGATCTCAGGCCAGCCGGCTCTTGAAGTATTCTCATTATTTTTTGTTTATTTATTGAATATTATGGGAATCCTGCTGCTGTTGCTCCTGCCTTCCCTCTTATGGTACATGGCATTCTCGGAAAAGAAAGTCCATATCAGCAACTTTAAGGTATCTTTGATAATAACCAGCGTGGCTGTTTTTATCATAGCCCCGGTCTTCAGGATAAGCAGGCTGCAGGAAAGCCCGATTGTAGGGGTAGATATAAAGACAGGCTTTGCGCAAAACCTTCTTTTCAGTGATTTTTTCCAGGTTCTGTTTTTTGCATTTATCCTTTCTGCCGCGATTATCCTGCTGCTTGATTCTTATAAAAAGTATTTCGTGCATTTTATATTGCTGAAAATCATCATTTTTTTCATGTATTATATCTATCTCTTCGCCACAAGCCTTTTCCTGTATTACATCGGCATAATTGCAGCTTTGTTCGCCGCATCCAGGCTTATTTTGTCATTTTATTTCCTGATATTCTTTGCAATAAGCATACTCTTCTATCTTGTCGGATTCATAATGTTCGTGGATGAGCTGGTAAAGGAAAAAATTTATAAAAAAATTTTGTAGAAGCTCATTTCTTTTTCAGGGCCTGCAATTCATCATAATACCTCCTAACAGTATACCTAATTACCGCAGTCCTGTTCTTGAAATCAGGGTTTTCCTTCAGGATTCTATCAATCAAATCCACGAACTCCTTTGGCAGGCTGATTCCTATGCTGTATTGGTATTCTTTCTTCATTTTTATCCCTCCATTTTAATTATAGTAAAGGCAACAAATAATTGAGCATAAATATTGCCTTTACTTATTACGAACGGACAACTAATGCTCAATAGATTTTGTCCGTGAGTATAGTTTTTATTTCCCATGTTTAAATGTCAAATAAACTTTTTATCACCACTTTTAGAATAAAGAAAGCCTTTTTGCCTCTTCAGAGAGAGAGAGAGAGATTTTCTTATATATTTTTTGCTTTTATATAATATTTATAATTCTAATATCAATTCTCTATCTATATTCTCTGAAATACAAAAATATTTATACTTGCATTGTTTTCCACTAAAAATTAAGAGGGGTGGTAGATTGGTTATCTCAAAATTAAAGCTAATTCTAATCATGTTAGTCTTTACCATACTATTGACAATAAGCTTGATTTCTGCAATAGTTGTAGACGGTAATGTAACTGTCAATGAAATAAAAGATTGTTATACGGAATTTTACGATGAAACAGAAGATATTTTTGATTATGTTGCCAGGGAAAGGGATGTGTATGGCAGTTGCATTTACTATTTGAACACTACAAAATGCAATGATGAGCCATTCAATACAAGCTGTTACATAAACACGACAGAAAAGGGCTTCCAATGTGCGATAGGGAAAGAATCTTATCAAAATTATGAAAAAGTAAGCGAACAAATTGTTCAAAAAAATAAAACTGTATGCACTAAAAAGGCTTACACAATTGACATAGCTGGCTCCGGAAAAAAAATTGATTTTGCTAAATCAGGGTATTATTGTAATTTAGAAGGAAATATCCTGACTTGTGATTCTGTTCATGATGGAGATGGCAATGGTGTGTGCCATCCTGGCGGCGGGGAAACATGCATTAAATTCGAGCTTACAAGCCAGGGAATAAACACAATACACAAGAGAATAGGTTCAGTTGCTTTAAAAGATATTGAGATAGAAGATGTTTAAGAAATTTGGTTGGATTATTGCATTGTTTTTGTTAGTTCCAACTGCATTGGGAGCGGGAGAAAGCGAAATCTGCACTTTTAATGAAACCTGCACTCTTTTTAAGACAGACCAGGGAACTACTTACACAGCAAACGGCAGTGCGCTTTATGCAGGAGACCAAAAGTTCTATATAAATTCAACATTCATAAAAGATGCAAATACTACATCTGAGCAGTTTGAAATAATTATGAATTACTCTTCTGAAATCGATCCTGGTTGGGCTCCTTACTTCATGATTTACACGACTGATGCTTGTGCTGCATTAGCAGACAATTGGAAAGTGTATCATGTAAATCAGGATGACGTTAATTATATCCCAAAATATATCAGAGACCCTGCTGATGGCAACCCATCTGCTGATGCCTTTATTCCTTCCCAAGTATGGCAAAAAATTAAATTAAGATATAATCAAACTTCAACAAATGCATCTTTATTCACATGGGATGATGATATAGGAATATGGATTTTTAATGCAAGCATAGCTGGGGTAAGCCGAGCAGGGGCAGTTGATTGTGTGGCTCTAAAAGACCCAAGAGGAGGTAATGCAAATTGGGACACATGGGTAAGCTATCTTGAAGTTGTTAATATTAGTGAAGCGGGTGCAGTAGCAGACACAACACCGCCGGAGATAAACTTCTATAACATGACTTCTGATGGTGGTTTAGGGTGCACAGTTTGGAATACAAATAAGCAAAATCCCTGTATTACTACAGACAAAACCCCCACTGTAAAAATTAATTTAAGCGAGCCTTCTTTTTGCGCCATAAGCACTTTGAATTTGAATTATACAGCCATGATTGCTAATGATTCTTTAACAAACTGCACAGGAGCCCCAGGAAATAGTTTAACCTGTATTCTGTCAGCTTCAAAGGAAGCTACTGCTCCCGGATTATTTAACGTTTCAATCGGATGCAAGGATGAAGCCGGAAACGAGAATTCAACTTCGACTAGCGGAAGGCTTTTGCTGAACATAACTGATTTAACGCCGCCAATAGTTGCTCTGGAAAAGCCGGAAGTCGACACTACTCTATTCTTCAAAAACAGGCCTTTTACTTTCAATTTTACAGCTACTGATAACTTTGGCTTATTGGACATGAGCTGCAGCCTTTACTTTAACAATACTTTAAACCAAACCAATAGCAGTGTTGCGAATGGAACCTTAACTAATTTTAATCCAGTAAACTTAAGCAGGAATACGTGGCAGTGGAACGTTTCCTGCACTGATGATTCCGGCAATGTAAATTCCAGCGCAAGGATTGCTATTATCAACAATACAAAGCCGACTGCTCCCGCATTGCAAACTCCTGCAAATAATTCAGGCTTTGGAAATTTACCTGAATTTACTTGGAATAACTCTATAGATGACGATGATGTTGATATAATTACTTATACGATAGAAGTAAATAACCAGAGTGGTTTTGATGGAAATATGGCGTTCTCTAAGAGTGATACAGCAGAAGATGCTGATGGCATTACCGGCATTAACATAACTCTGCCATCAGCAGACGAAGATGCCTATTTCTGGCGCGTAACAGCATTTGATGGTTTTGAAAATACTAGTGTTTCGAATATTTTCCAGTTTGCTTATGCTAATTGGACTATTAAGTTTAATTTGACTGATAGCGGTACTGGAAAACAAATAGATACTTCTGCAGGAAATTCTCATTTTGATGTCTCGTGTAGTAATGGATATACAGCAACCAATGTAGAAAATCCTCATACAGCTACTAATGCATTTTCTCTTGGCCTTCATAATTGTACTTTCTCAGACCTAATTTCTGGCGATACTTACCGCAGTAATACTATTGCATTTACAGCTAATGCCGATAAAACTATAGAGGTTACAATGTCTATCACTGGAGGCTTAACAGAAGAAGAGCATATATGGCTAGAATCCCTCTACACTTGTTTTACTACAGGAGAATGCATTGACTTATTAAGAAACATAAATGAAACAACAACAAATACATGGAAACGGGTAACAGGAACAGATACTTCTGTTGTAACTTCTGAAATTATCACAAGCAGCACCTTAAGCAGCACATCAAACATAAGTATAGATTACACAATTGACATTCCAACAAAAGCAGGTTATGCAGTAGGAGAGTTGTTGCCATTAAGGATGTTTTTCTGGATAACAGATGTAAATAAAACAAAATGTTTTAATCAAGATAAAGCAAGCGATACAAACAGAGCAGAAGCGCCTTATTGCCTGCCATTGACAGCGGAAACTCTTGGTCCAAATGGAGGGCAAGTAAACTTTACAGTAGATTTAAGACCCAATGTTCCAGATGGGGAGTATAACATCACAAGGTCCATAGAAATTGATCCAATTGTTAATAATATAGTAACATGGATTAACTATGGGCAGGAGAATATAGGTCAGATTAAGGTTTTGGAATCAGGAAGTGCTGATTTGTTTTTGTTAAAAACAGGGGAAAGTGCGCCAGTAAGGGCAGCAGCAGGAATTACAGGAGCTGCGATTGCCTTAACACAGCTATCGCCTACAATGATTGGTGCTATAGCGATTTTATTCATCCTGGTGATAGGGCTATCTGGATACATAATATATTCAAAAAACAAGAAATAAATCATTAATTTGCTTTTTCTTAATATTTTTAACAAAAATATAGAAAATTTTATAAATAAAGTAACTAATAATTACTTTTAGTTACTATGGCAGTGATAAAAATAGATGATAAGCTCCTAAAAGAAGTAAAAAGATTTATCAGGGAAGACGATAACAGGTTTGATTACCCTACTATTAAGTCTTTTGTGGATAAGGCTGTTTATGTTTATTTAAAAAAAAGGCAAGAGAAATGATAAATAAAAGAGGCTTGATTTTTGCATTGTTGGTTTTGCTAGGTATTTTAGTGTTTCCTAGTATTGTTAATGCTAACTTAGCAGAAAATGTTTCCTGGCTTGATGTAAATCTATCAAATGCACAATATCGTAGTGGTATTTCTTCTGTTTTTGGAGACATAGACAATGATGGTGACATAGATTTTGTAATAAGTGGATGTCAATCTACAGGTTCAACCAGCTGTAGCGATGCTGCAGATAGGGAACCAACATTAGTTTACTTAAATAATGGAACTGGTTTAAATGTTAGCGCTGCATGGTCAAGAAACCTTACGGCTAGAGGTGATGGGACTTCAGCTTTAGCAGATATAGATAATGATGGTGATTTAGATTTATTAGAGTCAGATAAAATAGATTTAAAAATTTATATAAATAACTTAGACACATTCACAAGAAATTCTACATGGGAAACTGGTCCCACAGCAGCAGCTGTTGGCTCTGATTCTCTTAATTTAGGAGATATAGATGGTGACGGGGACTTAGATTTACTATTAACTGCAACTGAAGATAAAAATGTGCTTTTGAATAATGGCTCCACATTCATAAATAATATCTCGTGGGGCAATGATATCCTAGATTCCTCTCAAGGAAGATCTCACTTAGTTGATTTAGACAATGATGGAGATTTAGACCTAGTTGTAATTGGTTTTGGAAATAGTGGAAAATACTTTAATAATGGAACTGCTTTTTCAAGAAATGGCACTGAAAATGCAGGCAATGGAGAAAGACCTTCATCAGTTATGGGGGATATTGACAATGACGGCGATATAGATGCTCTAGTCATAAAAGAAAATAATGTTTGTGGTGGCGATGTGAATATCAATAAAGAGGGAATTTTTTTCTCAAATTCTACTTGGGAAACATTTGTTGGTGGATTTGATGGTTCATTAGCACTAGGAGATTATAATAACAATGGATATTTAGACTTATCAGTTGCTAGGCAATGTGGTAGTAATACTGACCATTTTGTATACACCAATAATGGTTCTGCTTTCAATGATAGTATAACCCTAACAGGATTTACAAGACGTGCCGCTGTATGGGTGGATGTAAATAAAGACAACAAGGTGGATTTGTTTGTTCCTCCAGATCATATGTATATAAACAATATCTCAACCACAAACACACCTCCATCACCGCCAACAACTTTAAGCACAATATTTGACACGGATGCGGATTTAATTAACTTTTCCTGGAATGCCGGCTCTGATACAGAAACTCCAACAACAGGACTTTATTATAATTTAAGGATTGGAACAACTTCTGGAGGGAATGAGATTGTTACAGGAGTTTATGGGAGTTTTGTAGATGGCAGTATTAGAGGTAGCAGAACAGCAGGCAGTTTCGGCAACATGATGCAGAGAAAAATACTCTTATTAAAAAACACCAGATTTGAAGAAGGAACAACATATTACTGGTCAGTTCAAACCATAGACACAGGCCTTGCTAATGGCTCATGGTCCGGGGAATACCTTTTTAATACAACAGCAGACTGGACAAACCCGGTAATTGCATTAAACAAGCCGATTGATTTGTTTAACACAAGCAATCTTATTGTGCTGTTTAATGCCACTGTTTATGATATTGTAAATTTAAGCAATGTTTCTTTGTATGGAAACTGGTCAGGAAGCTTTAGCTTAAATGCAACAAACAGCTCCGGAATTAATAATACTGATTATATATTTAATGTAAATTTTACCAGTGTTGGAGACGGGGCATATAAGTGGCTGATTAATGCTTGCGACAACTTGAGCAACTGCGTAAACTCAAGTTCTAGGGAATTTACCATAGACACAACTGCCCCTGTTGTTAGCTTAGACAGCCCTGCAAACGACTCATGGACAAATAATGCAGCAATTGATTTCCAGTTTACTGCCAATGACGGCCTAATACAGGCATGCACCCTATACGGCGATTTTGCCGGAACATTTCAGGCAAACATAAGTAACGCTTCCATGGTTTCAGGGACCCAGACAACATTAACTGTAAATCTGCAAAACGGCACTTTCCTGTGGAATGTAGAGTGCAATGACACAGTAGGGAATAAGGCATTTAACGCAACGAACTTCACAATAAATGTTGATACTGAAAAGCCTGCAGTAAATTTAAATGCTCCTGCAGATAATTTTAACACAAGCACTAATGACATATTATTCAACTGGACAGTAATCGATAACTTAGATGTTAATTTGCCCTGTAATATTACAATTAACAGCACAATAAACATAAGCAATATTCCTTCTGCAAACAATACCCATACAAACAAGACAATAAATGATTTTAATGACGGCTTTTACTTCTGGAATGTAAGCTGTACAGATAATGCAACAAACGTTAATTTCTCAATAACAAGGAATTTTACTGTAGATACAATATTCCCGACAATTAATTTAACTTATCCATTAAACAATTCATGGTTAAATACCCCAAACACAACATTTAATTTTACTTTAACAGAAGTAAACCCTAAAAGGTGCTTGTTGTTTGCAAACTTTTCTGGGAATTTTGTTGAAAATCAATCCATAAATCCAGCAGACGGAAAAAATAATTTTTCCAAGAAAACAATTGCTGACGGGAATTATATCTGGGGGGTTTTCTGCAACGATACTGTGAACCACGAGAATTTCAGCGTAAATTTCACTTTGAATATTGATACTGTACTGCCTGCCGTAAGATTAGAGCACCCCTTAAATAACACTAATTTTTCTTCTAATCCGATACAGTTCAACTTTACCGTTACAGAGGCTAATTTAGATTCGTGCAGTTTATATTTAAATTCATCAGGATGGCACAAAAACACTACAAAAACAGATATGGTCTCAGGCGCTGTATTCAATATAGCAAATCTTACAATTGCAGATGGCAATTATTTTTATAATGTTGTGTGCAATGACTCTGCAGCAAACGAGGCCTTTAACGCGACAAACCTGACCTTCAGCGTTGATGCTGCAAATCCTGTTGTAAGTGTTTTATCCCCAACAAACAGCTCTACAATAGCAACTTCAGATGTTATTGCACGCGCTTCCTTCTCAGACCAGAATATTGTAACGTGCCAGGCTAGGATAGATGATGGTGCAGTTCAGGAAATGGCAGGGGATGGAGTAATATCAGGAACTGCCTCATTTACATTTGAAGGGCAGAGCGATGCTGAGCATACGATAAATATTAATTGTACTGATGCTTCTGCCGCTAAGTTTTCCACTATAGCCAACACAACATTTACTGTCGATTCAACCATAACAGATACAAATGCCCCGAACCTTACAATAGAGTTTCCTAAAAACAACTCTGTACTAACAGCTTCCCTGGTTAATTTTGAGTTAAATTACTCAGATGAGAACAACGTAAACTGCAAATTAGTCAATGGAACTTCCGTCTATGATTTTGACAATGACAATGCAACAGCAGGGACTGCCAACCTAACTTTAAGCCTGCCGGATGCAAATCATACAATAAGGGCAAACTGCACGGACACTTCCTCCAATCAGAATAATGTGACTTTAAGTGTGTGGAACTTTTACCTGGATGCTGCTTATCCCGTTGTTAGCTTAATAAGCCCTGCAAATAATACAAGGCAGACTTCAAGCTCTACAGTTACTTTCACCTATAATGTTTCTGATTTGGGGATTAAGAACTGCTCTTTAAGCATAGATGGAATTGTTAATTTAACGGACACTAGCATAACTGCTGATACTTCTCAGGCTTTCAGCAAGTCTCTTGCAAATAACAACTACAACTGGAGCGTTAGCTGCACTGATAATGCCGGTCTTGAAAACAGCAGCCAAGTCTTTAATCTGACTGTAAGTTTTACAGAAAGCAGCAGTAATGGCGGAAACTCTGGAAGCTCCGGCGGTGGCGGGGGAGGTGGAGGTGGAGGTGGCGGAGCGGCTGCAACTACAGCAGGAACAAGCAAAACGCAAGTATGGTCGTCCTTGCCCGCAGGCAGCAGTACAATGAAAGTCAATAAGGAGGAAATAAGCGTAAACGAGATAAAGATTAATGTCAAGAATCCCGCCAATAATGTTGAAATCTCTGTAACAAAACTGGATGAAAAACCTGCCTCCATAACGCATGAAATAACAGGCAAAATATACCAATACATAGAAATCAATAAGAAAAACATCAAGGATGAGGACATAAACAATGCTGTTATTGATTTTAAGGTGGAGAAAAAGTGGCTGATAGACAACGATGCAGATGAAAATGGTGTTGTTTTGAACAGATACATGGCCTTATGGGAAGAATTGGAAACGGAAAAAACAGGCTCTGATGCAGAATATGCCTATTACGAGGCAGAAACGCCATCCTTCTCTTATTTCGCCATCGCTGTCAAGGAAAAAATTGTTCCTGAGGAAGTTGCTGAAAATGCAACGCCAGCTAATGTTACGGAGCCGTTAGGAGAAATAAATGAAACCGAGGAAATAAAAGAGGAAGTTCCAAAGAAAAGCTATGGCTTATTGATAATAATGGCTGCTGTAATCCTGGCCGTTTTAATCAGTTATTTTAACTATCGGAGAAAAAGAAGATGAAATGGATAATGAGAGTCCAGAAAATAGGAAGAATACAAAGAAAAGTGATTTTGTGCTTATTGAAGAAATAAAAGATAAAAAGCTAGTCTTTTGGTGTTGATAAAAAAGAAAAAATTAAAGGATAAAATAAAAAAGTGCTATGCTGCACTAGCAATGAAATAAATATTTAAACAGTGCAGCATGAATCACAAAATAATGACCAGATTGGTTCTTGATCTGAAAAAATCTATAGAAGAGAATGCGTCTGATTACTATGAGAAGGCAAAAAAAATAAAGAAAAAAATAGCCGGGGCAGGGGAAGCATTGCAGAAAAGCCTCAAAAAGCTCAGGGAACTGGAGGCGAAAAGGGAAAAGCATGAGGAAAAAGAGGAAAAGCTGAGCAAGGCGAAGGAAAGGAAAAAGGAATGGTATGAAAAATTTAGATGGTTCATAAGTTCTGACGGCTTTTTGGTTGTAGGAGGAAGAGATGCTACATCAAACGAGATAATAATTAAAAAGCATGCTGAAAAAAATGACCTGGTACTGCATACGGACATGGCAGGAAGCCCTTTTTTTGTAATTAAAGCCGATAATAAAAAAATCCCTGAGTCCACGATAAGGGAGGCTGCTGACGCTACGTGTACCTTTTCCCGGGCTTGGAAGCTGGGTTTGCAGTCATCGGATGTTTTCTACGTTTCTCCGGAGCAGGTAAGCAGGAAAGCCAAATCAGGGGAATACCTTACAAAAGGCGCATTTATGATATACGGCAAGACAAATTACATGGAAAACAAAGCCAATTTAGCCATTGGCTTGGCAAAAGACAATGCAGTTATGTCGGGGCCTTTGGAAGCGGTAAAAAAACACTGTGAAAAATATGTTGTTTTAAAGCAGGGGGATGAAAAGGCAAGCAGCATAGCAAAAAAAATAAGTTATAAATTAGGCGGAAATCTCGATTTGGACGAGATAATAAGGGCTTTGCCTGCCGGAAATTTTGCTGTTTTCTGAAAAATAATTGTTACTAAAAAGTGGTTAATTAATAGAAAGATTTATAAGGTGGAATTTTTCCAGTTTTAGTATGCAACCAGTATTAAAGCTGCATGGAGTAAGGGGATCTATTCCTGCAGCAGACAGGAAATTTATGGAGTACGGGGGTAACACGAGTAGTTATACCCTTAGAACCCCAGGTAATAGCTTGGTTTTTTTGGATGCAGGAGTTGGTATTCTTAATGCACTGAACGAACTTCACAATCCAGTAGCTGACAGGGTAGTTTTGGCTTTAACTCACCCTCATGCAGACCACATTCAGGGATTGGCCATGCCAAATGAGCGTGGTGTGGAAGCGCTTCCATGGCTAAGCCAAAATGAGGGATATGAAGGCAAAAAAGCGGCTTTAATAGGGCCTAAGGGAATTGTAGATGGCTTAAGAGCGTACTACGACAAGAAATTCATTTGGCCGGTTCCTCTGGAATGGATGCCTGGAATTGATTTTGAAAACGTCACAGAGGCAAATGAAGGTGGCACTTTCTCTATCGATGATTCAACTAAAGTTACGACAATATACGGAAATCATCCCGTTGCTACCGGCGTTGTCCTCTACAGGTTCGATATGCAGCATGACGGCCAAAAAAAAGCATTTGTTTTCGCGACAGACCATGAATTTGATTATGTAGGGCCGAACAAGGAGAATCCGGACGCTGACAAGATAATGAGGAAATATATAGAGTTTGCCAAAGGTGTGGATATATTGTTGGCAGATGCGCAATATGACAGCCACCAATATATGACTGGGGGGCCAAAAGACATACGAGGCTTTGGACATTCGCACGCCTACCAGATTATCGGAGCGGCTAATGAAGCTAAGGTAAAAAAAGTAGTATTAACACATCACGACAGGAGAGATGACCAATCCATGAAGAACCTTGACAACGATCTCCAAGAAATGGGAAGGAATTTTGGTCTGGAAGTGATTGTCGCAAAGGAAGGCATGGAATTCAGATTTTAATCAAAAACCTTAAAATAGCATTGATATTTTTCTCTAATTGATGAAGCTTCCAATGATAGAGCCGGAAAAAACTTTCCAATGCAACCAGTGCGGTAGCTGTTGTTCTCATATTAGGGGCATGATGCCAAGGGACGATAAGGAATTTATACAAAAAATGGCTTATGGCAAATTGCCTTTAGTGCAGTTAATCCCGATAGAAAAAATGTCATTTCCCTTATGGGACTGGGAAGCAAAAAGGTTTATGGAGTGGCAGAAAGAGGTGGATGTTGATGCAAAAGTGAAGCCGTCCAGGGGTATTCTTGACTTAAATTCTAATAAAGCGATAATTGTTACTTATTATATGGACTCCGATGCATGCCCCCTACTCCAAGAAAAAAAATGCTCAATATACCACAGAAAGAGAGCCTATGTATGCAGGCTTTTTCCTTTCCAGAGAGGCCCTTTCCTAAAAACAAGCCAGGAGCCGACAAAGCATAATATGTTTGGGACTTGCGGCGCAATGGATCCATTGATGCCAATAATACCCGAAACTTATGAAGATATGGTAAAATTTTTGTCTAAGGCATTTCCCGACGGCTCTTTTGAGAATGCAGTGCAGTTCGATTACATAACGGAATGGGTAAACAAAACTATAATAGATTTGATGAGAAAAAAAATGCTCAGGCCTGCAATGAACTATCCATATGACTTGTTTTTAAAAAGGTTTCAAAATGCGGAAAAGGTTGATTTTACTGATTTTTTAGAGCAGTCAGGATATATAGAGAGTAAAGAAGAATTAATAAAAAGTTTTGATGATAATAAGGATGCAAAACAGCTGATTGATGAGTTTTTGAGGCAATAATGAAAACTGCACTAATCCTCAGGTTAAAGTCAGAGTTTTTTTATCAAGCAGTTTTCAGGATTGAAAATTCTTATACCGAATTTTCAATAATTTAATAAATCCAAGTTATATCCTAATTAAAAAATGATAACCGCTGCTGAAATGATGGAATTGGAAGCTGAATCTGGAATTCCGGTAATCAGGCTAATGGAAAATGCGGGAAAGGCATTTGCAGATGCCTTAAAAGAAAAAATAAATGTAAAAAACAAGAAGATCCTCATTGTCGCTTACCATGGCAACAATGCAGGGGATGGGTTTGTTGCTGCAAGGCATCTATGCGATGATTCTGAAGTCAATGTCCTGTTTGTTGGAGACGAGAAAAAAATGAAAAAGGAAACTTTGGCAAATTTCAAAAAAGTGGACAGCAACGGGAAAATACAGGTTCTGAATCTGGAATCTGTTGATTTCTCTGATTATGACTTGATAATAGATGCTATTTTCGGGACAGGGATAAATGGGAGCATAAACGACCCGTTAGCGACATTAATCAGCAACCTTTCAAAGTCAAAATCTTATAAAGTGTCCATAGATATGCCATCAGGAATCAATCCCGATACTGGGGAAAAAGCCAATGCCTTTTTTGAGCCGGATCTCATAATCACAATGCATGATATTAAGAAAGGGCTTGAAAGCTATAAAGACAAGACGATTGTTGTTGATATTGGAATAAAAAAGAAAGAATAATGGAATATATATCAAAAAAAGATATTAAGCTGCCAAAAAGGAAAAAAGACGGCAAAAAAGGGGATAATGGCAGGATTCTTGTTATTGGAGGCTCTAAAGAATATGTTGGGGCGGTTGCCCTTGCAGGAATGGCTGCATTAAGAAGCGGAGCTGACTGGGTTACAATAGCGGCTCCTGAGAAAGTGGCATGGGCCATTAACTGTTTAAGCCCTGATTTGGTTACCAAAAAGTTAAGAGGTGATTATTTTTCTTTAAATCATCATAATACTATTTTGGATTTGTTAAAAAAGCATGATGTTGTTTTAATGGGCAACGGCATTGGATTGAAAAAGGAAACAAAGCAATTCCTGAAAAAAATAATTAAAAAAATAAAAAACCATAAAGTAATCGATGCGGATGCAATCAAAATTCTATCGGCAAACGACTTGGAAAATTCCATAATAACTCCGCACATCAGGGAATTGGAAATTTTCATGCAAAATTCCAGAATAAAAAAGCCATTGATTAAAAGAATAATAAATGAAAAAAATATCCAAAAAAAAGCCTCATTAATAAAGCTGAATTTCCAGAAATTTTTAAATAGAAATAATGTAATTTTGCTAAAAGGGCATGTCGCAATAATAATATCTAAAAATAAAATCTATTGTAATATGACCGGAAGCCCGGGCATGACTAAAGCCGGGACTGGAGATGTTTTAGCAGGGCTAGTTGCAGGATTTCTGGGGCAGGGCAGCAGCTTGCTGCAAAGCGCTGTAAATGCTTCATATTTTGGAAAGATTATAAGCGATATTCTGCTGAAAAAGAAAAAAGGCTTTACTTATCTTGCTTCTGATATGGTTGATAATATAAAGAGAGTTCTAAAAAATTAGCCGAACAGCCCAAACAGTCTCAAGAGTCCCTTTGATTTTTTCTCTTTCTGCTCAATTAATCCATTTATGTCCTGCATCTGCCTCTCTAAATCAGCCACTTGTGCCTTAAGAATTGCTTTTGCATTCTCGTCTGTCACCTGATCTGCCAGGCTGCTCAGGGATTTGATTGAGGATTCCAGGCTCTGCTTGCTTCTTTCCAGGCTCTGGATTTCGCTTTCTTCCATCTCTTTCGCAAAGCCCAAGAACAGCTTTATTTTATAGCCTAGGCTTTTCTCTTCTTCTCTCTGTCCAAGCTCTTCCAATGAATCAGAAACTTCAAGCAATCCGTTCGCTTCCTCGTCCAGTATTCCGGTAAATTCTCCGGGAACTCCCCTCTGCTTAAGCTCAAGTATTTTCTCGACAACCTGCCTGGGCTTGTTGGAATAAACTGATTCTTTGAAATATTGCTCCGCAAATTTGCATCTTTTCTTCGCTTCTTTTATAATGAACTCCCTGAAATTGGATTCAGTAAGCCTTTCTTCGCACCTTTCCGAAATTCCTGAGAATTGGCCGCATCTTCTCTCTCCCTCTTCATAGCACTTAGCTGTCTCCTTCCCCATCCTCGAGCATTCCCTCTCCATCTGCCTTATCTGCTGCCTTGAATCAAGCTCGCATCTTTGCTCCGTTCTTGAAGATTCCCTCTCAAAGTCTTTTTTTCTCCGTTCCATGCAGCTGCCTATGAAATTATCCTTCCCGCATCCTTTAGGCATCTGCCCGCAATACGCTTCCTGGTATTCCCATTCTTTCCTGCACTGGGCTTTAAAGTCATCATAATCATCCAAAACCTGCCGTCCAGTAATTCCCACTACATTGCCCGTTATTCCATTGCCGCTGTCATCAATTGTACACCTGATATCAGTTATGCATTCCCCATCAAAGACTTTCTCCGGAGCGCCATTGTTGTTAATGCATTCATTTGCCATTCTTTCGGCTTCTTCATTCGTAAAAGGGCATTGTTTTCCGCAGTCTGACTCGCAGCTTGCCTCATTTTCAGAATCAGCATTGCATATTCCGTCTCCGCAGGCTGCATTTTGCCTGCACTCATAGCCGACAACGCATCCTTTATCATCATATTTTAATTCCAGGCTCTCCCCTGCATTGCACTGGCCGATATCAGCCCTGGGGCAGCTTGCTTCTTTTTGCACGCACTGGTAATACATGCATCCGTTATTGTCATAGAAATCATCGGCATGGGCATTTTCTCCGCATTCCGGCATTTTAGCATCGGGGCATTTGACTTTTTCAACAACATTTCCAACGCAAAAATATTCCTTTATGCAGCCTTTATCGTCATACTTCTGGTCCCAGTATCCGCTGCATTCTTCTTTGGGGTAGGGGACATCTTCGCATTTATACGCCCCCCATCTTATCATGCATTCTTCAATAAAATCATCCTCGTCGCATTTAGTGCTTTTCAGCTCAAGCTCGCAGTTCCTGTCCTGCTGCTGCCCGTAGTCTTCCCATTCATACCCGCACTCCTGCTCCAAAAATCCCTGCTGCTGCTCCATGTATTCTTTTGAGCGGAAGACACACAATTTAATGATAGCTTCCTTGTTTACGGGGCACGAGTTTGCAAGAATCTCCATCTTCTCCAGCTCATCTCTTGCCTCTTCGATATTGCTACGGCCAAAAGAGCAATGGAATCCTATCTCTTCCCTGCAGCTTGCTTCCATTTCCCCTGCTTTATCGCATGCATTAGAAACATCTCCTATCTTATCTTTGGCTTTTCCGATTATGATGTCAGCAATCTTATCAGGATCATTGCAATAAGGCATGACTTCTGACTCATCAACCTCGTCTCCTAAAATCTCAAAGACCATCTCAAATACCATATCATTTTTGCTTATGCCCTCAAAGTTTCTGCTGAATTCGCCTCTTGGCATTTCATCATCAAAGCCTTCAGGGCCGCGATTTGGGCCGCTTCTGTCCTCTGCAAAATCTTCTATTGTGCATCCGCAGCCGCTTTCATCAGAAAAGTACCTTCCTTCCTCGCAGTCAAATTTTATTGTCTTGCATACAGAAGGATCCTGGCTTACGTATTTTCTATCGCTAATGTCCTGGCCCAAAGAGGAATAAGCAGCAATGGCCATAAAGAATAACAGCAAAAAGGATATTCCAAGTTTGTTTCTCACTTACACACCTCTTTAGAGGTTGTTATTTTGACTTTTATTATTTAAAACTTATGGTTAGAAGGGCAATTCTTTTAGAAATCTTTAAATACTATTCTTTTTAATAATATATAAAATTTATCATAAAATAATAAAAAAACTATTAAAATTAATAGTATAATGAAGGCAGCATGGTAAAAGTCCAGAAACTTCCGTCGGGACAATTGGTAATAACTATCCCTAAAGTCCTTGCAGAATATGAGGGCCTGAAAAAAGGCATGCAACTGGAGTTTAAGAAGCACAAGGACGGATTTGTCCTAAGCATAAAAAAAGAGGGCAGTAAATGAGATTAAAAGAGCTGGCAGACTTAATGGAAAAATCAGTAGAAGAAGTAAAAATTATGCTTGAGAAGAATGATATTATAGAGCTAAAGCTTACTGAAAGCAATAAGAATAAAATAAGCAAGAAAGAGGGCATCAGCATATCGGAACTGCGACTGCCTTAAAAATTCAAATAAAATGCATTTTGAAAAAATAGGTGAAAATAATGGTAGGCAATGAATTTATTGTTTTGAGCCTCATTCTGATTATAGCGGTTGTTGTGTCGTTGGTTATGAGGCTCCTAAAGCAGCCGCTTATAATCGGATACATAATAACAGGGATAATTGTAAGCCGCTATCTGATTCCGGAGTCTGCATTGTCTATTGCAACTTTTGCGGAAATTGGAGTGGCCTTGCTTCTTTTTCTTGTTGGCCTAAATCTGAATCCCAAGATGGTGAAAGAGGTCGGGAAAGTTTCGATTATAACAGGAATCGGCCAGGTGCTGTTTACCTCGCTTATCGGATTTTTCATCGCTAGATATTTTGGCTTCTCCATTACGGAATCAGTTTACATATCAGTTGCCCTGACCTTCAGCAGCACCATAATAATCATGAAGCTGCTTTCTGACAAAAATGATCTGGAGACGCTTTACGGAAGGATTGCCATAGGATTTCTTATCGTGCAGGATTTAATCGCAATATTTATCCTTATGGCAATATCTTCGCTGTCTTCAGGCGCTGATTTTACAAGCATGGCTTTGCAGACAGTCTTAAAAGGTGCAGGGCTATCGATAGCTGTATTCGTGGCAGGAATATACATGCTGCCTAAATTAACCAAGGCAGTTGCGCGCTCCCAGGAATTTTTGCTGTTGTTCTCAATCACCTGGAGCCTGGCAGTAGCCTCACTTTTCCTTTACTTCAGTTTCTCGATAGAAATAGGCGCATTGCTGGCCGGAATAACGCTGTCCTTGTCACCATACAGGTATGAGATAAGCTCCAGGATGAGGCCGTTGCGCGATTTTTTCATCGTGATGTTTTTCGTATTGATTGGCACCCAGGTGGTTTTCTCTGACATAAGCCAGTACATATATCCAATAATTGCTTTTTCGGCATTTGTTCTTATAGGAAATCCCCTGATAGTCATGATTTTGATGGGTTTGCTTGGATATACAAAAAAAAATTCATTCCGGGCAGGCTTGACTGTTGCTCAAATAAGCGAATTTTCCCTGATCCTCATAGCTCTGGGCGTAAAGCTGGGCCATCTGCCATTGGAGATATTATCTTTGGTGACTGCAGTAGGCATAATAACAATTACAGGGACAACTTACTTCATCACCTACGGAAACAGGATATATCCTTATCTTTCAAGGTACCTTTCTATATTTGAAAGAAAGGGCAAAAAAGTTGATGAGCACGCTTATCATAAGGATAAGGCGTATGATATAATTCTTTTCGGGCACAACAGGATTGGATATGATTTATTGGAATCGTTTAAGAAATTAAGGAAGAAATTTCTGGTTGTTGATTATAATCCGGAAATAGTCATTAACCTTGCCAAAGAAGGCGTTGACTGCAAATACGGCGATGCAAGCGATTCCGAGCTTCTGAATGAGCTGAATTTAAACAAAGCCAAGGCGGTTATATCAACAATACCGGATATTGACACAAATTTGCTGCTGATAAATAAGATAAAAGAAAGCAATGGTAAAGCCATTATCATAGTTGTAGCCCATAGGATTGAGGATGCTTTAAAGGTGTATGAGGAAGGCGCAACTTATGTTATTATGCCGCATTTCCTGGGAGGCAAACACGCTTCTGTATTGCTGGAAAAGTATGGCTTCAACATCAATAAGTTTCTTAAAGAAAAAATCATGCATCTAGAGCATCTCAAAAGAAGAAAAGACCTGGGCCACGAGCATCCCACTCATGATTATTAATCGAAGCAGAAACATTTAAATACTAAATCATATATTAATATACATATTAGTATACTAAATTAGGAAAAAAAGAGGATTTTGAATTAGAAATGGCTACAACAGCAGACCTTATGAAGTTCGGCTTCAAGCAGGAAGAGCTTGCAGAGCAGACTCGCGGCCAGTACTCTAAAACAGGCTTCCCGGTGCCGGCAAGGCGCTACAGGCTGCATTATGAAGGCTATAACATATCAATTGAGGAGCCTTATTTCTATATTCTGCATTACCTAAGGTACTATGCGGGCTTTCCGAGCATAGACAAGATAACAGACATATTTGCTGCAGCAGAAAACAGCGCATTTTTCGGGGCTAACCAGCAGCGATTGGGAATGCAGCAGGACAAGGTATCGCAATTCCTGGCAACAATAGGAAAAATGGTCAAGGAGCTTTTCCAGCTGGTAAGGGAATTAAGGGTTCTGGACGAGAGGCTGAGCTACTACGTAGACTCCTTTAAACCGGAAAGCAGGAGCAGGGAGAGTGCAGAGATTACATTAAAAGGCACATGGGTTGATTTAGTCGAGCAGGGAGCTAAAAATCCGGCATCCGTTTATGGGATGGCCAGGGAAGTGCAGTTTACAACTTTGCCTGACTTGTTTTTCTCGACGCATCCATTAAGGCAGGAAGATGTTGATGAGATTGTGGATAGGGAAAGGGGAGCATTCAACAGAAAAGTCAAGGAAGTACTGAAAAGAAAGTTAAGGACATTTTTAGCCTGGAAAGAGCACACATTTGACGAGCTGAAAAACAGGAGAGTTTTTACATTGAAATACCTCAGGCAGCATTACGAGATCATAAGGATGTACATACACTGGGTAAAGCCATACCTAAGGAATATACAGCGTTTGCAGCTGGACCAGAGCAAGACCGAAACTCCTGACTTATTGGTGGCTTTTGAAAGCTCGATGATAGAAGTGGAATTATTGGCGCGAAAGCCCGGAACAGTCAATCAGTGCCTCCTCATAAATTATCTTTTCAGGACAAGGCCGGAGATGTCTTACAATCAGGAATACCAGCGCGGCCCCATACATCTTGGCAGGGTTGAGATTGACATCAGGTGCTACGGATGGACAAGCCAGGAAATAGAAAACTACAAGAAGATGCGCGAGCAGGAAGATTTCCAGCTTTTGGGAATAATAGACGGCTCTGTCAAGGCTGCAATGGAAGCCCTGGGAGACGAGCTTATGAGATACCTGAAGGAAGCCGGAGAGGACATGGGGCCAAAGCCCGCTCAGCAGGCAGAAGGGAAAAAATCATCTTTCATGAGCCCTTATTCATCTGTTTTCAAAGGCTTTTCTGAGCTGTTTGGAAAGGCCAAAACGCCAAAAAAACAGCCAAGGCCGAAAAAGCCGAGCAAGACTGATTTAATGAAGATGTCTATGGCGAGGACCGGCGCAGAGGCAGGCGCAAAGTCTTATGCCTGGACAATCTATCACCATTTCAAAAAGCATCACGGAATGCTGAACTGGTAAATAAAATAAAAAAATGCCAATACGGTTAAGAAACAAGTTAACAATAATTTGATTATGTTTAAGATGATATAAAATTAATAATTAAACGCAAATAAAAATAATTCATATCCGGCGTTTTTGCAAAAACAATGCGGGAGGGCAAAAAACGCAGGTTATTATTTTGATTTTCATGAAAATCAGAGATTTTCAGGACACGGAAAATTTTAAATTTTCTCGTGTTTCATTGTCATAATGAAATAATGTTTGCATTAAAATATGACAAAACAAATAGTTGGTAACTGATTGATTAAATGCTAATAATGAGTGACTAAAAAATGAAATTTACAGACGGCTATTACAGCCACCATCCAATGGTTGATTATTTCAATTCCATGGAGCCGGAGTCATATGGGATGAAGGCAGACAACAGGCCTGATGTCAACCTCGGCATAAATGACATAGGCATGTCTGTTCCGATGGGAATCTCTGCCCAGAATGTAGCCGGAATATATTCAAAAATAAGGATGGGCGCTGGCAAATTGGAGATACAGTTCCCGGGCTATAGGGTAGGAAACCGCAACCAGCAGACTCCCGAGATGCTTGGAGAGGACCAAAGGCAGGCATTGAGGGAAATGCAGATGGCAAACGAAGTAAGGTTCAACACTCACGCTTCCTTCGGCCTTATGGGGATGATGGGCCGCGATGAGAGGGGGAATTTTTCGACTTATGGGGCTTACCAGGATCTTTTTGAGCTAAAGCGCGCAATTGACTTTCAGGCAGACATGGGCGGTGGAAGTGTGGTCATGCATTCAGGAGAATTTGAAAGGCCGATGACTGACATATTTATTGATGATGAAACTCACAGAAGAAATTTAGCGCGCGACTCAAGCGGAAGGCTGATGATAAAGCAGGCCCATACCCAGGAATTTGATGCCAAGTTTGACTTAATGGATGCAAGAACAAGCCAAAAAATGGAGACAGTGCAGAAGGACAGGCTGGTTTCATACCCGGTATGGAAAAGGGCAAAAGAAAACTACACTGGGCTGGATATAAATGGGAACCGTGTTTTAATCAGAAAAGGAGATTATATCGACTATGAGAACAAGAAGATAATTGACCCATGGGATGCTACAAAAGGAAGAGTCCCGGAATACAGCGAAAAAACAGGAAGATTTGAGGTTGCAAGGAGGCATTTTGATTATTTCAAGGAAGAAGCGCAGGAATATAACGAATATCTGAAGAAAAAAAAAGGAAGAGAGCTGAATTTCTATGAGAAAATCTATCCTGAAGAGATGTTTTTAAGGGCCACGTTAGAGACGCAGGAAGGCCACGCCCGCGGATGGGCGCTGCAGTATGGTGAAAGGGTTGATAGGGAACTGAAGACCTTGGAAAAGCTGAGAAAAGCAAAGGAATTTTATCAGAAACTGGAGAAAAACATGCCGGAAGACGAAAAATGGAAGATAATGAAGCAAGTTTCAGACTTTGGCGAAGTTACAAGCACCCTTGTGCCTTCAGAAAGCAAACTGCCTACAAAAATACTTGACGATGCAATAAAAAACCAGGAAAAGGGCCTTGAATTTGCAAGGCAGGCTTCAACCTCACAGGAGCAGCAGGCATTCGACACCCATGAAACAAAAGAGAACCTCATCACGCCTATAAAAAGGCTAGAGCAGCACGGAGTAAGGATGTATGCGGAAGCAGGGATACATGCCCTGAGGAGGACAAAGGATCCAAATAATCCTGTTGTTGTTGCCATAGAAAACCTGTTCCCTGAAAGGTTTGGAGGCCATCTTGAAGAGCTGAAATGGGTAATAAAAAAATCAAGGGAAAGGATGGTTGAGATGCTTACTTCTCCAAAAGTGCAGCTGGGGGTCAGCAGGATGCCGACGGAAATGGACGAGGAAAAACTGAACGATGCCATGACTCCGGGAAGGGAAAGTATGCTGCAGGAAAATCCTTATTATATGGGTATGGGGAAGGAGGAAGCGGAAAAAATTGCTGCAAGGCACATAAAAGCGACTTTGGACACTGGCCATCTGAACATGTGGAAGAAGTTCTGGCAGGAAGATCCGAGGCTTACAAAAGAGCAGAACGATACAAAATTCAGGGAATGGTACCTTAAGCAAGTGGAGAGTTTGGCAAAAGAAGGAATGGTCGGAAACGTCCACCTTGCGGATAACTATGGTTTCCAGGATGACCATTTAAGCCCCGGGCAGGGAAATGCGCCGATAAAGGAAGCTGTGGCAATTTTGAAAAAATACGGCTATGACCGCGCCATTACAGTAGAGCCAGGAGCGGATGCAACCACAGACCTAAGCGATTTCCATGGCCTGATGAAAACATGGAGATTATTCGGCAGCAGTGTCTACGGCATGGGAACCGGCGGCGGAGGACCTCAGGTGCCGCAGAGATGGGGGGATGTGCAGTATTCTTACTTCGGCCAGAACAGGCCCCCGTATTTCGTGTTTGGCGGATATGCGCCAAGCAACGACTGGACTTTATGGACTGCGGTTCCTATGGAGTAAAAGGCAAGGTTTGGCTATATCCTGGATTTTTATATAATTTTTAAGATAAATCTTTAAATTCTATTCACCAACCTTGCCATATTAACAAGCTTAAAATGGCAGAAAACGAGGATATCAGGGAGCTGAAAAAGGAATTAAAGAAATTAAAGCCTCAGGACAGGATAAAAAAGCTAAAGCAGCTTGAGGAGAAAAGGAAGGAGGAAATAACGGAGATAGAGGACTTGATAAGGGATTTTGAAAAAGAGATGAAGACGGACACAGTTGCAGAAGAAATTGCTCCGGAAGCAAGGGATGTGAATATTGCGCATTTGTTTGAGGAGGAGAGAGCAGGGCTTGAGTCTGCTGCAAAAAAAGAAGCGCCAAGGGACGATAAAAATTCAGGATATATCCCGATCAAGCAGTTATATGGAGACTATACAGCGCTTAAAGATATACAATATGCGAGCATGACGGGCTCTTTGACGCCCTCACACCTGGAAAAAATGGACAGGATAGGCGAAAGGCTTGACAGGACCAAATACCATTCTGCAAGCCAGGATGTTGCCAATATACTGGTTGCAAGCAAAGCCACTTTGTACAAGATAAAGAAATATGCAGGTTTGGAATGATTTCTTAGAATTTATGCAGTAGAGCGTTTAAGGGCAAGCAGGGGCCTGTAAACGGACATCATATTCATCAGCCTGTATTTTTCCCATTCGCCTGAATCAATATTCAGCCCGACTGGAGGCACAAATCCTATATCTCCGGCAACTTCTCCCCTGACAAAATATTTAAAGTGCTTAGCAGCTTTTTCCATTGTTTCCTTGTTAATCATCTGCCTTGTGCTCTCCCCATTCCCCATAGCAGCTAAATTTTCATTTTCAGTTATTCTGTAAGAGCCATATGCAATGAATTGCCCAATATGGCCCCACATCTTATCATAATTTGCATAGATTGTGTATGCGGACATTCCGGCATAATGCTTTATGGTCCCATATCCCCCATGCACAGGCTTTTCTTCCTTGTTTTCTGATTCATCTTCAGCAGTATGATCTAAAGTTCCTTTACCCTGATTCTCATCAGTCTTTTCACTTACTTTCAAAGAATTGATTACTACACTTGCGACGATAGATGCAATAGAGGATTTATGCCTTGAAACCGTCTTATGGATCCTCTTATTGTTCATTGTTTTCCTGCCAGAATTATTAATTCTTATTTTGGTTAGGTTCATTAGAATTAATTCAACTAATGTTTCATTTATTTTTCCCACAAGACCACCTTATTGGATATTATATCCAGCAGGAACATTTCCGGTTATAAATAATTTATTATCCTGCAACAATACCTTTAAAGAATCTATTTTAGCTTCTGCATGAGCCTTTTTAGGCTGCTGCTGGCCTCTATCGCGGCTGCAAGCGCCCCATATTCCGCAAGCTTGTAAGAGTCAGCATAAGCTACTATGACCAAATCGGTTTTTGAGAGATTAAAATTAGCCTCTATACCCTTAAAATCGTATTGATTGGCATCTTCCAGTTCATAAAGCTTAAGATTTCCGTCATAATCGAGCACCAAAGCGCCGTCAGCTCCCGCCTTTACAGCAGTATCCCTGATCTCATAAGCCTTTCGCAGGCTTTTTTTGTTTTTAATGTGCTTGATATGGACTGCTATTCCCTTTTTACGGGAAAAAATAGAAGATAAGTCTGCTTTTGATGTCTTTATCTTTTTATTTGCCTCTATAAGCAGCTCTTTTCCTTTTTGGCTGAGATAATGCCCTTTTTTGTCCGATATTAGCAGCTTGCTTCCCTTTAATATATCAAGGATGCTCCTTACAGTGCCTTCGCCAAGCTCTAAGCTCTCAGATAGCGCAGACCTGCTTACAGGCTTTTCTATCCTGAACAGGCATCTCAAGACATCCAGCTTTGTAAAGTTTGGAAGGTTTCCAACCATGAAATGCAGCAACTTAAGTGCATATTTAAGTTTTGCCCCTTATAAAACAACAAAATGTCAAAAACCACAATTCATATAATGGTGGCATGTTTCTTAGCGAAAAGCTAAGAAGTGGTTTTTGAGCATGCTCGGAAATATACCATAATTATTTATATTATAGTATTACTTCCATCAGTTATAAACTAAGGGTATATTTCCGACATATAAAAACTTCCTTCAAATAGGGAAAAAACAATGAAGCCGTTAGCATTCCAGCAGATAAAAAAAGAGTATGATGCTTTCTATAATGAGCTGCTAAGCCAGGGACAGCTCCCTCTGAGGTCCACAGGCAAAGGCTTTTGGGGTCATGTTCCAGCTGAAGATATTTATGAGGCATTTAAGCAGCTGAATTTGCAGGATCATAAAACATTCATTGACATAGGGAGCGGTGATGGAAAAGTAGTTTTGATAGCTTCCTTGTTCTGCAAAAGAGCAGTTGGCATTGAGATAGATGACGAGCTGTTCAGGAAATCCCTGGATATGCAAAAAAGCCTCGGCATAGGCAATGCGGCATTTTTTAATGATGATTTCTACAGCCATAGCGTCTCAGGATTTGATGCTGTATTCGTATATCCTGACGAGCCTATGCACCGGAATTTGGAAAAAAAGCTTCTTAACGAGCTTACTGGGAAGCTGATACATTGCGGGCATCATTTTCATCCTGAAAACCTTAGGAAGCACAAGGACGTAATAGTGAATGGCACCCTGATGACAGTCTATACTAAGTAAATATCATAAATCCGGAATCATCTAAAATCTTATTTCCGATTTTCACTTTGTTTTTGCTTATTATTTCAATTTTTTTATTTTGGCTTAATTGGTTAAATAATTCATTTTTTATTGTTGGCATTATTTCATCGTATTCTAAAATATTGTCCTTTAATTTATAATCCTTAAAAGCAAAAATCCCGTCATTCTCGGTGTAAAGGACAGCGCTTTTAAGCATATTCTCAAATTTGCCCGCTAATTCCGGGGAATATTTTTTTATTGTTCTCAGGTTCTCTTTGGCTATATTTACCGATTCTTTGCAGTTGAAATCATGCGGAAAATGGCTCAATAAAGTTATGTCAAAATACCTCATTGCATGGTTCGTATAGAATGGGAATTCAAAGCCATTAGAATTATTCAGGGTAGGGAGCATGTAATCATTTTGAATTTTTTCCTGTTTTTTCCTGTTTTTTGTAAAAAAATCAATGCAGCATTCCGGGTAGCCAAGTATTTCTCCAACAGCCCGGTCATCATTTTTGCTCTCTAGTATTTTGAGAAAGTTTGCTTTGTTTTTATCCCTGGATATATATAAATGATATAGCCCGGGATTTGCATTATTAATTGAAACTCTCTTGACTATATTGGCATAATTTCCTTTCCCCCGGTCAGCAGTTTTTACGACTTTAAAATCCGATATTTCCAAAAAAAGGTTATTTTTGCTGCAAAAATCTTTGATTTTGGCTAATTCATCTTGATTGGCATCCAGCCTTACTGCCATCTTTAAATTATTAAGAAGATAAAAAATCTCCAATGATCGTGTATAATTAGCGAATATTTTCAATAATTCTTTCACCATAAAAGCTGATAAATAAGCCTATAATTAAAATCCTTTTGTTTATCCTGAAAGTAAGAGAAGGATATAGAAAATTCAACCAAAAGCATAAATCATGTTGAATTTTCTTTATCATTTAAAGATAGTCATAAAGGTTTATATGTCGGAAATATACCATAGTATATTTCCGAGCATGCTCAAAAACCACTTCTTAGCGTTTAGCTAAGAAATATGTCACCATTCTATGAATGGTGGTTTTTGACAAATAAAATTACGGAAACTAAGATATAATGAAATTTGACATCCCTAGGAAGGAGCATCCGAATATTGAGAAGTATGAGAGGCATGTTGTTGAGACAGCCCACAGGTTTGCAAACGAAATCTATAAGGAGATGGGTGCCCTTATAAGGGCAGTTGTTATTTTCGGCTCTGCTGCAAGGAAAACCACAACTTCAAAAAGCGATATAGATGTTCTTGTCATTCTCGATGACCTTACAATAAGCCTGAGTCCTGAGGTTGTTGAGGCTTACAGGGTCATAGTCAACAGGTCCATTGTAAAAGTGTCCACAAACCTGCACATAACTACCTTGAGGTTCACTTCATTCTGGGAATATATAAGGAATGGCGACCCAATAGGCATCAACATATTAAGGGACGGTGTTGCCTTGATTGACTCCGGATTCTTTGAGCCTTTGCAGGCTTTGTTGAAAAAAGGAAAGATAAGGCCTACATCAGAAAGCATCTGGACATATTACATAAGGGCTCCTAACACCTTGCATAACAGCAAATGGCATTTGCTGCAGGCAACAATTGACCTTTACTGGGGCGTCATTGATGCTGCCCACGCAGCCTTGATGAAGCACGGTGAAATACCTCCCACTCCGGAGCATGTTGCAGACTTATTGGAGCAGAAGCTTGTCAGGAAAGGGCTCCTTGAGCAGAAATATGTAACAACAATGAGGCATTTCTACAAGCTCATGAAGATGATTACTCACAGGGAGGTTAAAGAGATAAAAGGGGAAGAGTATGACCGCTATTACAAGCACGCAGATGAATTTGTAAGAAGGATGAGGGAGTTTATTGAGTAGTGATGTTTCATTTAGAACAAAAATTAGCCGCTTAATTATTTCTTCAACACAATAAACGCTGATCCTATGATGAATGCTGCAGTTCCTATGAATATTACAATCATTATTGAAAGCAGTATGTAGTATGCATCCGTATTTACGAATGATATCTCTATTGGCTTTTCAGGCTGCTCTTCAGCTTTTGGCGCAGGCGTAATCACTTCCACCTTTGGCTTCTCTTCCTGCACCCCTTCCCTGACATCTTTTACCTGCTCGCACTGCTGTGTCGCAAGGTTTACTGTCTCTGTACTGCTTAATTTGCCGTCATAGTATGTATTTACTTTTATCGGATATATTCCCGAAAGGAGGTCGTTGCTTATGGATGCCGTGGCTGTTTTTGTAAACCTGTTGTCATCGGTCCCTGAATCAAGCTCTATTGCATTTGTTACCGAGTTTATTCCCAGCTCTGGGCTCGATATCTCCAATGTTACATCATCCTCGTCATCCGCTCCTGTGTTTATTATCTCTGTATTAATGGAAACTGTCCTTTGGCATTTTATTTCTGAAGGGGTTGCAGTTGCCCTTAATACCCTTATCTCGTGGTTTTCTTTCTCAACATCAAGCTGAAGCTCCCATCTTATTTCATGGTTGGTCCCATTCTCGTCCCTTCCTTCAACCTCTATCAAAACATCAAAAGTGTCTTCATCAACTTCAAGAGGCACTTCAAAGTCAATTTTAACATTATCGTCTTTCTGCGCTTTTAGGTCAAATTCGCTGGCATCCCCGTCAAGATCGTCCCCATCATCAATGTCTTCTATTGTGATTTGCACATCTATGTCTTCTATCTCCAGGTCTTCATCATTTGTAAAGAAGTTCTTTATCTCTAAATCAAAGCTGATTTTGTCTCCCGGTGCTGCCTCTTTTTTTATCCTGCTGTTGTTCTGCACATTCTTGTCTGATTTGCTTCCCACTTTGATGTCCAAGTCAGTTATCCTTAGCCTTGCCCCCTCTCCCACGATAAGACTATAAGATTGTGTATCCGTTAGGTTTCCATCAGATACCTGCACTGAAACGCTGAAATTTCCTAATGATGCAGGGGTAAAGGTTATCAGTCCGGAGCCTGAGCTTATGCTCATTCCCGAAGGTGCGGTTGTCAGGGAGAAGTTTAGAGTATTGCCGTCAGGATCCGCTGCTTCCACGTCATACCTGTACTGCTGATTAAGTGTTGCAGAAGTTGATGCTGTTGAGGTTATCACCGGTGCTCCATTGGTTCCGTTCTGCTGCGTGAAGAATGTTGTAAAGTGCGCAACATTAAATCTTAGGATATCATTAGTGTTGTCATAAGTTATATTTGTGCATATTGTTGCCGGGCATAGCGCTCCGTTTGAGGTGCTCTCGAATCCAGATGCCATGAATATTAAAGGAGCTTTTGTGAAATTAAGCCCTTTCATCAGCAAAGAAGCTGACTTGTTCAGTCCAGGATATGTATTTGTATCAACAGATATGAGTCCATTGCTTATGTTGAAAGCATCTTCAAGGTTTGCTACACCGCTGAAGTTCAGCGTATTAGTCCCGAAATCAATGCCTCCGGATGTGCTTTGGTTTATTGTGATATTTGCAGCTGACTGCCTTTCTGTCTCATTCAAATTCAATATTGGGCTTGTCAGTTCTGTTGAATTGATGATGTCGCTGACAGTCAAAGTCCACCTGTTCCTTGCGGTTGCGCTTGCATTGTCAGTAACAATAGCGGTTATATTATAAATTCCGACATTTAATCCTGTAACTGTTACATTGGAGGCATTTGAAGGCCCTATTGACGTGCCGTTCCTGAACCACGATGCAGTAGGCGTGTCTCCTGAATCCACATCTGCGAATGTGATTTCAAACCTCTGGCTTCCCGTGCCTGATGCTATTGTCTTGTTCTGCGCTGGGGAGAATGAGGTTATTGTTGGCGCGTCATTTACATTTAATACTGTTAAAGTCACTTGGTTGCTCGACGTGCTGTTTGTCCCGTCGCTTGCCGTGAATGTTATGGTGTTTGTTCCTGCAAAATTAGAGCTTGGAGTAAGAGTTACTGCATGAGTTGCAGAGTTTATTGAAACCGCAACATTTGAGGGTGTTGTTGATGTAAAGCTTAGTGCGTCATTATCCTGGTCTGAAAAATAATTGTCCAGGTCTATTGAAGTGTCTGCCGTGTCTTCTGTCAATGTCACATTAGCTATAGTCCCATTATTTGCCGGAGCCCTGTTTGAAACTTCAAGGAACTGGAATGTTGACGAATTGCTGCTGTTCAGGCTTCCATCGCTTGCTATAACTTTCCAGTAATATGTCTTTGCTTTAGTCAGATTATTGACAGTTATTCCAGTACTGGAAGTTGTTGCATTGAATGATGGAACGGAAGTATTTGAAAAGAATACGTAATAGATTATGCTGCTGCTCTCAGGGTCTGTAGAGGCTGACCAGTTAAGCGCTGTTGTGGTTGATGACACATTCGAATTGTTTGCCGGAGACGTTAAAGTTGGTGCTGTCGGAGCGTCGTTCACTGCGCTTACAGTGACTACAACAGTGTCTGAGTCCGTGTTTACCCCATCGGAAGCGGTAAATATTATTGTCTCCTGCCCGTTGAAGTCTGATGCTGCGCTTACATTCAGCATCTTTGTTGTCTGGTTTATCTTTACTTTTACGCTGCTGTTGCCGAAAGCGCTTACGGTTATGTCATTTATCTGTGTATCCTGGTCCGTTATGAACTGGCTCAGGTTGACAGTTGCGTTATGGCCATCTTCATTGAAAGTTATGTCTGGAATGCCTGTTATCACAGGGCTGAATGAGCTTATTGATAATGTCAAGGCCTGGGAGCTGTTTGAATTTCCGACTTCGTCAAATGCTGTAACCAGCAGGGTGCATGAGCTGTCCAGGACTCCGGGGCATAGCTGGTAAGTTGCGTTTACTGTGCGCCATACATTGCCTCCGGTGTTATTCAGCTGAGTTCCGTTAATGCTTACATTGGAAACTGTGTTTGTGTCAGCAGCGGTAACATTTATCTTAAGTACAGTTATGTTATTGACGTTTGTTGAGCTGTTTATGCTTATGCTTACATTAGGCGGAATGTCGTCAACAGTCAATGCCAAGGTTTGAGCGTTGTTTACATTTCCAACTATGTCTGTTGCTGTAAATCTTATTGTGCATACTGCATCGGTGCTTGAGCAATTAAACGCGCTTGGAGTTGTTGATAAGGACCATACCGTTGTCTGGTTTACTGTCGAATTAAGGACCATTTGAACTGCAGTTCGGTTTCCAACAGTTACTGTTGAGCCTGAATCAAAGTTGGTGTCGTTTACTGTCACATTTATTCTAATTGAATCAGTGCTTCTTACCTTGAGGTCTGTATCACTAATATTAATGTTTGAAACGTTCGGGTTTAAATTATCGACAAGCAAGGTCAGGGTTACCGATTGGTTCAGGTTGCCTGCGCCATCCCTTGCATTAACTGTTATTGTGCAGTTTCCGTCAGCTGTGCATCCAAGCTGTGAAACATTGGTTGTTACAGCCCAAATATCTCCGGAAAGCAGAGACATTGCCACGGTGCTTGAATTTGAGATATTGACAGCTGCTATTCCCGCGGCTCCGTTGGTTACATTTACAGTTATATTAAGGGGTGTTGAGCTCTTTACTTTGCTGTCCGTGTCATTTTTGTTCAGGCTTGTGACTTTTGGATTTGACAAGTCAATAGTATAGGTCCAGAATACTGAGAGGGGGTTTCCTGCATTATCTTGCGCAGTTGCAGTGATATTTACCTTGGCTTCGTTGCTTCCCAAATCCACTGTTCCATTGGCAAAGAACCCATTGGATATTGAATCAAATGTTATTGAGTTGACTGAAAAAGTGAATCCTGAAAAGGTATATTTGAATGTGCTTGAGTTTATCGAGCTTGTTTTTACTCCGCTTGTGGCATCAGTTACGTTAAAGATTATTTGCTGGAAGCCGTTGTTGACGAATGAATTATTTGATGGGCTTACTACTTTTATTACAGGCAGTGTGTTGTCTATAGTTATTATCAAATTTGAATTTGTTGTTTTTCCTACGGTATCATTCGCAAACACGCTTATGTTGTATGAGCCGTCAGAGAATTGTGAGGTATTAAGGCTTTGGCTGTAGTCATTTCCGCTTTGGGTTGGGATGAAATTAAGCACAATGCCGCTGCCGTTCACTAAAGTTATTGAAAAATTAGCAACAGAGGTTGTAGCATCAGAGATTGTAACATTAACAGGCTGGATTCCTGAAAGGTTTGCATTGCTTGCAGGAGTGATGAATGTTACCGCAGGCCCTGAATTATCAGCAGTTAAAGTCACAAAAAGCTCATTGTTTGAATTTCCTGCAAAATCTGTTGCATTTATTGTGAGGTTATGGTTTCCGTCAGTTAGGATGGAAGTGTCAAATTGCAGAGTCCAGTTTCCTGCATTGATGTTGCCTCCAAGCAAAGACATAGACCCAAGATTTCCGCCTGTGCCGTTCCTGAGCGAGACTGTTTTCACTCCAGCAGTGCCCTCGCTCGCGGTTATTGTCACGTTTATAGTGCCGCTGACATTAGTGTTGTTTTGCGGTCTTATGAAAAATACTGTTGGATTAGTGTTATCTGAAACAACCGTAAGGAATTTCTCTTTGTTGAGGTTTCCTGTAAAGTCAGTGGCATAAACAGTTATGTTGTGGCTTCCATCAGATAATGTTGCACTATCATGAGAAGCGTTCCAATCATTCGCATTATTGTTGCCTGCTGATAAGATTATATTGCTGCTGCCGTCTGTAATGTTGAAAAATACTGAATTTACTGCTGTTGCAGCATCTGTTACAGTTACATTAATGACGAAAGTCCCTGAAATATTGGTATTGTTTGATGGGGAGTTTATTGAAACTATTGGGGCAGTATTGTCTATTGTAATCTCGACAAATTCAGAAAAGTTATAATTGCCAACAAAGTCTGTAGCATTAATTGTGAAGTTTGATTTCCCGTCTGAAAGAGCGCTTGTATTAATTACATAAGTCCAGTTATTGTTATTAAGATTTCCGCCCAATAAGGACATGCTTACAATATTGCTGCTGTTAGCACCGTTCTTCAAAGTAACAGTTTTTGTTCCTGTTGTTGTGTCTATAGAAGTTATTGTTATATTAAGCATTCCTGAGACATTTGCTCCGCTGGAGATGGTCACAAAGCTTACGGAAGGGTTTGTATTGTCTACTGTTATGTTATATAGTATCGAAGTGGAAGCCAATCCTACACTATCATTAAAGGAGACAGTGAGATTGTATTTCCCATCAGTATTAAGCAAAGTGTTCCATGTGAAGTTCCACAAGTCTCCATCCTTATCCATTGAGAAATTTGAGTTGTTGAAATTGAGGAAAGAGGTGTTTACAGTATAAATCTGGTCTGTTATATTTACGGTTATATTGACGATGCTGCTTATGTTGGAATTATTTTTAAGGCCGTTAAGCCAGCTGTTGAATGTTGGGGGAAGATTGTCATTAGCCGCGCCTGGGGTTTGAACGGAAAGGTTGATTATGTTTGCAGAGCCATCAGGGAAACGGCCGGCAGAAATATTCGCATTTGATCCACCATAGGAGACATTATCCGTAACATTTCCAGAACTGTTAAAAAGCACTATAAAGTCATCGCTATTAGTCAATATAAAACCAGAATTTTGTGAGCCATATTCAAAAATCCTTACACCGCTCTCATTCACTTCCGGGTTGGTATTGTTAAAAAAAGAAAAGTTATGCGCTAATACTGCAAATCCCTGGGGAGAGATAGTAAAAAAAGTGTCAATGGTAAAGTTTTGTTCAGAGGAAACTTCAACTACCCAATTGTTCAGGTTAACTTCGGAAGTTCCATTATTATATATTTCAATCCATTCTCCAAGTTTGTCTTCTGCACTACCTGTAAAATTAGAATCGGCCAAAAACTCATTAATCAAAATCTCTCCTTTGGCAAAAGAAGCCATAGAAATAGATAGTATGACTATAAGAATTACTAATAATAAGCTCTTGGCACCCTTATTTTTCAATTTACTAAACCCCCAATCCTGAGAATAAGTTTAGAACCCGTATCCTTATTTAAATATTGTTGTGTTTAAGTGGTTATTTTAATTCGTCATAGAAAGGTGGTTAATTTATTGCAGTTTTTTTCCGGTAGCCTTGATTATAAGATAAGCTATGCCGGCAATAACCAAAACATTCAGTGCAATTATTGAAAACCAGAATCCGGACCTTTTTGTCAATGGAACTTCAGTAGTTGTCTCAGGCTTTAAAACAGGAACTTTAACCCCTTCTTCCATGGTTTCTTGCTGCGTTTCCTCAGCCTGCGCTGGAATTTCTTCTGCCTCCTCTGTTTCTTCCACTGCCTCAGTTTCAGGAGCCTCTTCCGCCGCAGCTGCATCAGAACAGCCTTCCACCACAAGGCTTACTGATTGTTTTTCCCAGACAATATCGTCCTGGATATAAGCTTTAACATCTATAGGGTAAGTCCCGGATTTTGTTTTGGCCCTGTCTGTGCTTATTGCCAGGCTCTTTGTGAACTCATTTGTATCGTCAAAAGGATCCTCTTCAAGCTCTATATTTCTCTGAAGGTAGCTTACCCCCAAATCTGAATTTACAATCTCAATGCCCGCATTCTCTTCTATTCTCGCGCCAAGGTTCTTTATCGTTGCAGTTAAGGTTGACGTTCCTCCGCACACCACTTTTTCCGGGAACAATGATGCATGTGTTACAACAACCTCCCTTGGCTCTTTTTTGACAGTCATCTCCAGGTTCATTGTGGCTGTATGCACATTGTTATTGGTGTCTTCCCCTTCCACCTCTATAACTATGTCGTATGCTCCCTCAGCAACCGAAAGAGGTATGTCAATAAAAACATCGACGTCCTGGCTTTTTCCGGAATCAACATCAAACTCCTGTGACTCCTCATCTATATCATCGCCGTCATCTATGCTCTCTATTGTGACAGATATTGTTACCTGGTCTATGTCTATGTCATCATTCTCCTCAAAAGTATTCTCGATGTTAAAATTGAACCTTAACTCTGAGCCCGGTCCTACATCTTCCTCGCCAAAATCAAGCCTTCCTCCGTCGCTTACATCCGTATCAGCCTCATTCCCTGATGAGATAGTTCCGTCTGACCGGTGGGTTAGCCTTGTTGTAAGGAAAACATCAAGGTCTTCAATTATTAATCCCCCTACAACATCAGCCCTTATGCTGAATAAAGGTGATTTACTCAGCTCTGTAGAAACAAGGTTTACAGAACCTAAAGTAACATTTCCAGTAGAGGTAAGCGCAGGTATTGTTAATGTGAAATTTATATTTTCACTTGCGCCAGCTGAAAGGTTGAAATTTGTCTTGTTGAAGCTCAGGGTAAAATCACTGTCGCTGAAAGTGAATGTAACTCCAGTCAGGTTGACATTGCCGTCATTAGTCAATGTGAATGTTCTTACTTTTGAAGTCCCAAGCGCCGATGTCCCCAGATCTATATTGTTAACAGTTGCTACACTGGCTGCAGCACTTGCGCTAAGGGAATACAATGCCAGAACAAATATTGACAAAAACAAAAGCTTCTTCATTTTTACCACAAGTGATATTATTATAGAGTAGTTAATTCATATATAAATATTATGGTTTTAACGGCAAATCTGGAATATAATATCTATTGTTTTTTTGTAATTGAATATCTTTGTAAAGTCGATATTTCCCTTTTCCTCAAACCCATCTCCCTTATGGTTGTTTTCATCTTTTTTCTTCAGCTTCGGAAATATCTTCTGAATCTCCATCTTGATTTTGCTCTGCATGCATCTCCGGATTTTCATCCCTTTCCTCAACTATTTCATTTATCTCTTCATTGACGTGCGCTATTTCTTCCATTGCCCCTGCTATCTTATTGGGATTCTGCTCAGCCTCGGATAATTCTTCTTTTATTTCATTGACTTCCTGCATCATCTTTCCTATTTTTTGCTTCTCCTGCTCTGCTACCTGCTCCGGTGTTACGCCAATCTCCTGCATAAGCTCGTTCAGGGAAGCAGTTTCCTGTGTTATGTCATAATCGTTATTTGAGAACTTGTTTAATTCTTCTAATGGATCATTTTCTTCATTTAGTCTTGCCTGAGGCTCAAAACCAATATTTGAATCTGAATTTGGTTTTGGCATTTCTTTTGCTGTTTCGCGCCTCTCCTGATTATTTTGGCTCTTTATGTTCAGAATGCTCTTTGCCTTCTCCGTAGCCTCATACGCAGATGCAGCCAAGCCCTGTTTTTTGAGCGTCTCAGCAAGCTGTTTTACCCTCTGATCTTCCATATTTATGCTTTCTTTGCAGAAATATTATTTAAATTTTGCTAATTATAAGGTACAGATAAAGATCCAGTCTTTTTTTCCGTCAATAATCTTTAAAATCTCAAAATTTTTATTGATTTCATTCTCTATTGCTCCAAATTTGCTGCTTCTTTTGAGGATGCTGAAAGCAAAGTCTTTTTTCCCGACCCTTTTGATCTCTTCCATTCCTTTTTTGAAGTCATCGAAATTATGCATTGAAGAGATTGAAATTATCTTGTCAAAAGTCCTGTCCTTGAATGGCAGGTTTTCCGCTTTTGCCAGTATCTTGTTTGATTTATCATTCTGCACAATCATATCCATCGATGGGTCTATTCCAATGACTTTGCAGTTGAAATCTGAAGAAAGCCCAGTACCGCATCCGACATCAAGCAGAAGTTCATTGTTTGTTATACTGAAATTCTTTTTTATAATGCCTATTTTTATCCTCTGCTCCTCCCCATAAAGCCCATCATATCCTGCTGAGATTATTTTATAAAAGTCCATTTTTTTGATTAATTTAGGCAATATTATAAACTTTAATATTTTTAATTAGTTTCAAATGATTTAAATATTGCGGGAATTTTCCCAAAAACATGAAAAAAGGACAGTTAAGAGCCGAGATAATAAACTCTTTGAAAAAATATACAAGGCATGACAACGTTTTCCTTTCTCCCAGGGGCAATAAGGCAATTTTTGCAGCATTGAGGCTTGTCAGGGAAACAAGCCCAAAAAATTCCATTTTAATCCCAGACCAGGGCGGCTGGATTACCCATATCCAATATGCAGAAGATTTAAGGTTCAATATAAAAACGCTTGATACAGATTATGGCGTCATCAGGCTGGATATATTAAAAGAAAACATGAAAGATGCCGCTGCCATAATCTACTCAAACCCCGCCGGCTATTATGCCGAGCAGCCTGTAAAAGAGATTTACGATTTTTGCAGGAAAAACGGGGTATTGGTGATAATGGACATAAGCGGCTGCATCGGCTCTGATTTTTATCATGGAAACTTTGCTGACATCATTGTCTGCAGCTTTGGAAGGTGGAAGCCTGTAAACCACGGTTATGGGGGCTTTATCTCGATAGCCAGTAGGGAAGTTTCTGAAAAAGATAAGAATATGCTGGAAAGTCTGGAGTTTGATGAAAAATACTATCCGGAATTATGCAAAAAACTGGAAAGCCTTAAAGGAAGATATGAAATGTACGGAAAGGCAAATAAAAAAATCAAGGAAGAATTAAAAAATTTCAATATTTTGCATAAAAGCAAAGAGGGTGTTAATGTCATAGCAAAATTTGCAGATGAGGACGAAAAAAGCAGGATAATAAGCTATTGCGAAAAGAATAAATACGAGTTCATTGTTTGCCCAAAGATGATAAGAGTCAATGAAAATGCAATAAGCATAGAGGTGAAGAGGATTGAATAAAACAATAATTTTTATTTTGATTTTTGGCTTGGCAGTTGTATATGGCTGCTCTTTCCAGCTGACTTTTGAGAAAGGAGTAAAAAAAATGGACAAGCTCGACAATCAGTATGGTGCAAGCTTAAAATCTCCTCCGGATAATGCAGATAAGATTACCGGGCTGGTTGCAGGGCTGAATGATTTTAAGGCTGCAAACCCGGATATTCCGGATTCCCTTGCACTCCTAATAGACTTTAGGGTAAAATTCCTGGAATCTGCAAAGCTTGATTTGGAAGGCTGGCAGTGGGGGAAAGCAAGCACAACTGATTACGGCTTTGGATGCAGCAAAGGCTACCCAAGGATTACAGAATCAGCAAAGTTAAGGAATGCATCCGCGCAAAAGGGCAATGAAGCAGTAGCAATATTGCAGGAATTTGTGGACCGCTACCAAGCTGAAGCCCAAAGCCTCAATATATCCCAGAAGGATGTTTTAATCCTAAAGACAGAATATTTCACAATGGAAGAAAAAGCAGCAAGGGATGCAAGAATCATGAGAAGCCTCTGCAAAGATCAGGCAAATCAGACAGGGTAAGATGGAACTCAAAAAGCCCGGCAGCATGGAAGAATGCCTGTACTTTACAAACCGCTCTTTAGGTAACGAAGGGTATGCAATAGCATGGGTTTACAGGAAGCCCTGCCCAAAATGCAAAAATGCGCGATTAGGAAAACCAATAAAAAAAAATGGGAAGGCCGACAAGAAAGCAGCAGTTTATGAATGCCCATCATGCAAGTACCAGGAGCCGAATGAGAAAATTGAATCAGAGTTAAAAGTCGAGGTAGAATACAAATGCCCCCATTGCAGCAATGAAGGCTTTGCGACAACAGAATACAAACGGAAAAGCTTTGAGGGCGTCCCTGCCTATGTCTTTGAATGCGAAAAATGCAGCAAAAATATAGGCATAACAAAAAAATTAAAGGGCTCTAAGAAAAAAGCAAGCAAGGCAGATGCTGATGATGCAGATGAGTGATTTCTTAGTTGTTAGGTAATTTTTACTATTTTGAGTGATTGTTTGTTATTGGCTTTAATGTTTGTTGGTTATTGTCTTATATTGGCATGAGTCTTATAATTGGCTTTTTTGACAACATTTTTAAACAAAAACATTACTCTTAGCATAGGTGGTTTAATTCAAAAATAAAGATGATAATAAAAAAATAATTGTAACCTCTGCACTACCATATGCCAATGGGCCTTTGCATTTGGGGCATCTGGTAGAGTACATCCAGACAGACATATTTGTGCGCTTCTTGAGATTAACAGAAAAAGATGTTGTTTACTGCTGCGCTGACGACACCCACGGCACTCCAATAGAGCTGAAGGCCAATGAGCTCAAGATAAAGCCTGAGCAACTCATTGCAAGGGTCTTTAAAGAGCATACAAGGGACTTCAAAAATTTCCTGATAAAGTTTGACAGCTACCATACAACCAACTCAAAGGAAAACAAGCATTTTTCTGACTTGATTTTTTCTAGGTTAAATGAAAAAGGCCATATTTATACCAAGGATATTGAAGTAACTTATTGCGAGCATGATAAGAGGACCTTGCCGGACAGGTATGTAAAGGGAAAATGCCCTAAGTGCGGAGCGGAAGACCAATACGGCGATGTCTGCGAGAAATGCAACGCAGCCTACAAGACAGTTGATTTGATTGATCCTTACTGCATACTATGCAAAAAAGCTCCGGTAAAGAGAACCTCAAAGCATTATTTTTTTAGGCTATCCTCATTTTCAAAATTTTTAGAGGGATGGATAAAAGATAACAAAAATCTGCAGCCGGAAATAAAGAATTTTGTATTGAACTGGATCAAGACAGGCCTGGAAGACTGGGACATAAGCAGGGACGGCCCTTATTTCGGCTTCAACATTCCCGGAGAAAAAGACAAATACTATTATGTCTGGCTTGATGCCCCGATAGGCTATATAGCGAGTTTTGCAAACTTAGTCGGAAATGTTGAAAAAGCAGAGAAAGAATGGAATAACTCAGAAATAATACATTTCATTGGAAAAGATATAACCTACTTCCACTTGTTGTTCTGGCCGGCTATGCTGCATGGCGCAGGATTCAAGCTGCCAAAGGACATTGTTGTCCATGGTTTCCTGACTGTAAATGGCGAAAAGATGTCCAAAAGCAGGGGCACATTCTTTACAGCAGAGGAATTTTTGGAAAAATACGATGCAGAGCACCTAAGGTATTATTACGGCAACGTACTGTCAAAGAAACTGGCAGATATAGACTTGAATTTCAGTGAATTCAGGGAAAGGATAAATAATGAGCTTGTTGGCAATTTGGGAAATTTCTGCTATAGGATAATCAGCTTTGTAAATAAAAATTTCAATGGAAAAATAAAAAATATTGACAGCAACAAGGATATAATTGGTGCTATAAATCAAAAAGTGGGCATAATAAAAAAGCACTATGAAGAGTTCAACTTTAATTTTGCCGTCAATGAGGCATTATTATTGTCCGATATTGGAAATAAGTATTTCCAGCAAAATGAGCCCTGGAAATTGATTAAAGAAGACAAGGAAAAAACCCGGGAAATATGCGCATTATGCGTCAACATTGCGAAAGACCTCAGTATTTTGATCCAGCCAGTATTGCCAAAATTTTCTGAAGAACTGCAGAAGCAACTAAATGTCAAAAATCTGAAATGGAAGGATATTAACTTTGATTTAAAAAACCATAAGATTGGAAAGGAAAAGATTTTGGTTGAGAAGATTGCGGAAGAAAAAAAAGAGGTCTTTCCGCTAAACCTGAAAGTTGCTAAAATTCTTGATGTAAAAGACCACCCGGATGCAGACAAGCTCTATGTCCTGCAGATTGATTTAGGCAGGGAAAAAAGGCAGTTAGTCGCAGGATTAAATGGCCATTATTCCAAAGAGGAGCTGAAAAACAAGAGAATAATTGTGATCACTAATTTAAAGTATGCAAAATTAAGGGGCATTGAAAGCCAGGGAATGCTGTTGGCTGGAGATGACGGAAAAGAAGTAGGTGTTTTAACAATTAAAAACGCAGAGCCTGGAGCACAGGTTGGAATTGATAATTTTGAAAATTCCAATGAACAGGTTACATTTGAACAGTTCCAGAAATTAAAGATTGTTGTAAAAAATAATCATCCTTATTTTAATGGCAAGGAGATAAAAGCCGGTTCTGAAGGCATCAAGGTAGAGAAGGTAAAAGACGGAGCAGAGATAAGATAATTATCTGTTACAAATAATAGAATAATTATTAATTTATTTCTATTATTAATATCAGAAAAATAAGTATTATTTTGATATTTCTATTATATATAACAGAAAAATCTGTAAATTATAACAGAAAAATATATAAATGGAAAGCCCGGAAATAATGATAAATGCAAAAAGAGGACCTTAACCATTGCATGCTTATTTTCTATACTTTAAAGTATATCCCGCAGAAAGAAAAAGTAAAGGTCCTGAGAGATCTCAATGGATATAAGGAAAAAAAGCAGGGCAAAGAATACCATCATAGCGGCTTGGTGCAGAAAGCCAATGCGGAAAAGCTCGGCTCTAACGTCATTCTGGTCCCAATAGGCAGTTTCGCTGATTTTCAGAATTTTTTCAGCAAAAGCAATATAAGCATCAGGCTGAAAGAGGTCTTGGTAAAGTGAATATTAAAAACAAAAGAGGCCAGGCAGCAGTTTTCATAATTATAGGGCTCATTATCCTGATTACTGCAGGAGTCATATTTTTCATCCAGAGAGAAGAAATAAAGCCTATTGAAAAAGAATCAGGGGAGCAGCCCCAGTTTGCAGGCCAGGCAGAACTGAAGAATTTTGTTGATAGCTGCCTGCAAAGCTCTGTTTTGCAGGGTTTGCAGATAATGAGCCTGCAAGGCGGCTATATAGATATTCCTGCTGATTCGAATATCTTGACAGCAGACGGAAATGATATCCCTTACTGGCTCACTGCTGACAGCGTAGCAATACCATCGCTTGATTTCATGCAAACAGAGCTGGAAAATTATGTTGTGAAAGAGCTTGAATCATGCGTCAGCGGTTTCAAGGATTTTAAAGATCAGGGCTTTGAAGTTAATTACAGCAGCATAAAAGCAGATGCAGCCATGGGAAAAGCTGTTGTTGTGAATGTTGATTTCCCGATTATGCTGAAAAAAGAAGGAATAAGCTTTGAAGAAAAGGATTTTGTGTATACAGTTCCGATAGACATGGAGCTCATACAGAAAACCGCTTCTGGCCTTGCTGCTCTGGAAGACTTCCACACTTACCTTGAGGACCATACAAAAAATCTGATTTCATTGTACTCTGGAGTTGACCAGAACAGGCTGCCTCCTTTTTCCCAGTCTACCACAAACCTTAATTGCAATTTTGTCAGCTGGAGCAAGGAGGAGGTAAAAAACAGATTAAAGAATATCCTTAATTTTAATGTTCCAAACTTAAAAATAGAGGGAACGAACTATAATTTAGCAGGTTCTGATGCTGTTTATGAAAGCTTCGTTTATGACTTGTTTAATGAAAATTTTCCAAACTTGAAGATTGATTTTATTTATGAAAACAGCTGGGAATTCCTGGCTTTTGACATTGTCCCCAGCAGCGGAAATTCATTGATTCCGGAAAAAGTCGTTGGGACAAATATACCCATGCTGCCGCAGATTTGCGTTTTTAAGTATCCTTTCAAGTATACAATGCAGTATCCAGTTTTAATTAAAATTACTGATTTAAATTCGGCAAAAATAGACCCTGCGGCTGATGTTTATTATGAAAAACAGGGCTTTGCTTTCCAGTTCCCAATGGTTTCTTACTTATGCGGAAATCAGAACAGGAAATGCGTTGCTGGAAATTTTCCTCAAATTGATGTAACTTCTTTTGCCGTTGGAAATACGACTTTACTGCCTCAAACTTTGTTCTGCAAACCAGAGCAGATGATAAGCAATGAAATAACAGTAAAGACTTTTGATTCTTTAACTGCAAATAGTTTATCGAATGTTGATGTAAATTATTACTGCGGCAGCTACCAGAATGACTGCTTTATCGGAAGGACCGATGGGAATGGTGTTTTAAAGGCAAAATTCCCGCTATGCATTAACGGGCAGATATACTTTGCAAAAGAGGGCTATTCAATTTTAGGCCAGGGCTTGACAACCCATGAAATTCCAAAGTCTGAGCTTGCATATTTCCTGAATCCGAAGAACAGCCTTAAAGTGGAAATGAAGAAAGTAAGTATTCTTTCATTAGTTCAGGATTATTTTGAAAATAATAAGTTAAATATTGAAAACAGTTTGCAGGATGTTATTGCTGGAGAGAAAGTTACAATAGTTTCTGATACAGGCTTATTTTACATTTATCCTGATCCTGCAGACAGGACTCTGCAGATTGGCACCGGAAACCATAAGTTTGGGCTGCAGTTGACAGCGGAAAATGCAAGTTCGCTTGGATTTCTGAACGCTGATGCTTCGGTATCAAAAGAAGATTTGAGAAAAAGCAAGGTTGTATTTTATGTCTTTGAGGACAGCAGCACTGACTCTATTTTGAGGGCAGACGGGAATCTGGAAGCCGAGCTGTTGTATTCATGCGGGAAAAATGCAGACGATAGCTGTAATTTTGATTCATGCAGTTTTGCCGGCATAGACGGCTTAAATATACGGGACTTTAATGATAATTTGGAAACATGCGAAAAAGCATTTAATATTACGATAGCAAAAGAGCAGTACCGGGATTTAATAAAGCCCGTATTCAGCTGAATGGCAAAAAATATGTCCAATATCTTGGACTTAAGTACCAAAAATGGGACAAAGGAATAATAAGCAAGCTCAAATCGTCGATAAAAGGCAAAAATGAACAAGATATTAAGAAAAAACATTGCAGTTTTTATGATTGCCCTGATTGCAACTATGCCTTTCTATGTAAGCAGCGCTTTTGCGCAGGGCAATGTCCAGAATCCTGCACAGAGCTGCATTGAGAAAAACCAGCAAGGGAAGGATTTTGTAGAGTTCATGGACAGCGGTCCAATAAAAACCCTGGAAACCGTTGCCAGTACTTTGCATTTTACCTGCACTGCTTGGTCAACAGTGGATGTAGCAATTAGCATAACTCAGATTCCTCTGGGTTTTGTAAGTGATCCTGCAAACCCAGATCCAGCAGCCCAGGTTACCACTTGCGCCATAGCCCTAAAAACACCTGGTGTAAACTCTTTTGTCTTAGCAGCCTGTGAAGTTAACGAAGCTGTTAGACACGTAAGGACTGCTTTAGGTGTTGTATTTGACCCTCTTTGCAGCCTGCAGGAATGCGCTTTCTGCAATTCTAAGCCTGGTGACCTAAGCCCGGCAAAAGGCGTTACAAAAGCTGCTGATTTTGCCGGAGCCAGTCCAGAAACAGTTAAGAAAATACAGGGTGTGCAAAAATCTTTAGGTGAAACAAAAGACTTCTTCCAGTTATCTCCTTATGACAATATATATGTCGCTATGGCATGCATGTGCCCTGTTGGAATCCTGTTTAACCTAAGGAAATTAAAAACCATTTACCAGACTAATAACTGCTGCATAGAGCAGGCATGCGCCAACGGTGTTAGCGTTGAAAGCTGCGACAGGCAGTTTAGCGAAGCTACCTGCATGTATTGGCAAGGCTCTGTTTTCAGCATGCTGATTAAGATTATAATAAGCTTTATTGCAGATTATATAATAAAAAATTTCCTGCCCAAAAAGATTGAGGAGCTTATAGGCGCAGGTTTTGCTTACGGACAGGCTATTTTCGCGCTTTTTAATGCCTATAACCATATACAAAAACTGCAGTCTTCCTTCAAGTGGATGAGCGAAACGTTTTCAGAGCCGGAATGTGATGATTTGGGCTTTGGCAAGATAAGGGATGAAAGGAGAGGGGAAGCAACATCAAAGTTCTGTACTTTAGTGCAGATAGATCTGAACAATGATGGAAGATTTGACAGAATAGTGCCAAGATGCCCATAATACAAAATGATTAACCTAAACAAGCAAAGGATTGCAGTTTATCTTTACCTTTTTTTAGTCTTCACCTTAATCTTCGGATTGAGCTTTACAGTCAAAGGGAACAAAATAACCGGAAATTTTGTGTTGGAGATTGGAAATTTTGTCAATAGCATCAATATATCTTTTTTTGCTTTGATTGTGTTGGGGTTTTTATTGTCTTTGGCTTTTTCTTTGTTCATAATAAGGCATGCTAGTGAAATAAAAAAAGAGATAAGTCATAAAAAAATAAAACCGATTTTAAGCACAATAGTTATTTTGTTAATTATTTCGTCTTTGGGTTTTGGGATTTATTTTGGAAATGAAAATAAAATAACAGGGTACGCTGTTGCTCTTACCAATACATATAAAATAGTGGAAGATCGTGGAGACGGGCTAATGCATGCACCTCTTAGCTTTTGGAATAAAATAGAAGGCCATCGCTATTGGATAGGAAAAACAGAAGCAGACGATAGCTTATCATACGACGCTTATGTTATTACAGCAAATAATAAAGTATTCAAATGCGGATTATTTACATGTTCAGAGCAGGATAATGCAATAACGGATGAAATTTTAAATGTAGTGTATCCACCACCGGTACCATCAACACCATCACCGCCTACACCAGTAGTGCCAGCAGTACCACAACCAGCAGCAGCGCCTGTGCCTGTATCATCAGCACCACCCCCAATAAAAGATATTACAGATATTACAGATGAATTCAAAGATTTAGGAGAATTCTCAAGGGTATTTCAAGACAATGAATATAATTTATATGCTCTATCAAAAGAAGACGGAAAAATATATGTTGTATCAGGAATAAAGGGTGGCCCTGTAAGTAAATCAGACACCGAACCTTTAAGAGAAGAGGCAACATCTTCAAAACTGATAACTAAAAAACTGGCAATAGAGTCGCAAGCTTACAACGCAGTTTGGCAGCTTCTTGACCTCACATTAGGCCAGTTTGCATTTGGCTATGTGGAAGACTACTGCAAAGCCCAATATGACAGCTCAGACTATGAGGGAGGCCAAACAGCATCATCCTACGCCACAAACACACAATCATTATTATCAGGGCAAACCACTCCAACAACTAATAACTGCATAGGCAACCAAACAACCATGACAGCCCAGGCCCAGAAATCCATAATTGCAACAGGTTTTACTTACCAGACTTCATGGACAGTAACACCATGCAAGGAAAATGTCCAGTACACTATCTATCTGGCAAACAGCATTAATGACAGCATAGGAATAGCAACAGGAGTTGCCAATAAGGGAACAACACAGTCAGAATCAAAGCAGTTCAGCTATGCAAAAAATTACCAGTTCATCTGCATGCAGGTGTCAGACACTTCTATAGGAAATAATGGCTATGCATGCTTTAATGTTGTTTAGAGTTCTTAAGTTATTAAGCAGAAAAGTTTATATATTTGGTGTAATACGTAGGTAATACCTAAACATTGAGGTTAAAAATGGCAATATCAATAGTAAGGAAATCGGGGAACAGCACAGTATTAGTTTTGCCTCCGGAGTTCGTCAGGGAAAGGAAACTAAGGATAGGGGAAACAGTAGAATTTGAAGTATTCAAAAAAACAGATTTAAGTAAGCTTTGGGGCATAAGCAGGCATTTGAAAATAGATGCCCAAAAGGCAAAAAATGAACTTAGGAAAGAATGGTAATTTTTCTTGATACTTATGCGATAATAGAGATAGCAATAAGCAGCCCAAACTACAAAAAATATGCTCTGGATTCAAAAGATGCAGTAACTACAGTTTTTAATTTAATGGAAGCGCACTTTTACTATTTAAAGAATTTTGGCAAAGAAGAAGCAAACAAAACTTATAGTGTTGTAAAGACGTTAGTAATACCTATAGACGATTCTACAATCAAAGAGGCCAATGAGTTTAAGCTTGCAAACCTAAAAAAACGCTTAAGCTTTGCAGATTGTATTGGTTACTCAACAGCCCTGAAATATAAGGCCAAATTCCTGACAGGGGACTATCAGTTCAAAGGCATGGAAAATGTGGAGTTTGTCAGATAAAAAGGTTTAATTTGTTGTTTAAATCAGCTCAAATAAGCTCTGGTTAATCAAGCTTTCATAGAAAGCAACATCAGTTATGTTCAATTTGCTTAATTGCTTTAGGCTCTCGCAGCTCTGCTTCAGATACTGGTTAGTTACCTTATCGCACACAGTATAATCTTTCTTGTCAATGACAAAATTCATGTAGCAGGAATCTTTCCTGCTGTCCTTGCTTATTTCCTCGCATACCTCGCTCCTTCCGACTATTTTTGCAACATTGCTCAGGCAGACATCCTTTGTCCTTTCATCAGCTATTTTGGCGCAGTAAGCCCTGTCGCCTAAAACCTCGCCGATTTTATTGAAGCACAGGTCTCTTGAAGTCTGCAATTCCAGCTGATTGCACAATCTTTCCGCTTCCTGCCTGTTTTGCCCTGCTATCTGCTCGACTTTCTCCAGGGTTTCAAAAGTCGTAATTGCAGAATTTCCTGGAGTTGTTTCTTCATCTGGCACAGGTTCTTCTCCAGTTTCTTCAGGAGTTTCGGCAACTGGCTCTTCTGTAATTTCTTCTTCTATTGGCTCATCACCAACCGACCCTTCAGCAACCTGCCCCACTATCTTTACAGGCAATGTTGCAACAGCCCTCTGGCCATTATAAGTCGCTATAGCCCTTAAGACATAATCCCCAGCCGCAGCATCAGGAGGAACTTGCATGTTAATCTGATTTGAGCCTTTTGTTTCTATGGCCCTTGTCTCTTCCTTGAACGTAACAACATCATTTGTCTTTATATTGATCAATTCATACTTCAGGCTGACATCATACCTCCTTGCAGAGCCTAAATTATCAAGTTCGGAAATAAACGTTATATCTTCACCGCTATTAACCGTTGTCTTTACGCTTTCCAGGTTTAAATCAAGCAGTGTTCCAGGCGCTTTGCTGCCGGCAAAATTAAAAAATACGAAAGAGACAGCCACTATCCCGATAAAAATTGCTGCAATTCCTATTAAGGCAGCGGGAGAAAAATGTATTATATGCCTTACTTCAGGGCTGGAAATATACCTTATAGCTTCATCAATATCTGCAGGAGAATAGCCATATTTTAAAAGATAATTCCTTATTGTCTGTACATCAAAGCCCCTTTTTATCTGCTCTTGTATGTAATCAACAAGCTTCGTATTTGCCATTGAATCTTTCTTTTTCTTATTATATATTTAAATGTTGTTTTAATTTTGCTAAAACTCAATACTATTTTAATATACCTTATTTATACTTTAGTTATACTTAATTTTGTATAAATAATACTCTATAAATACTTAAAATATACTTTAATTATACTATTTTTTGTATAAATTATTAAAATAAAGCTGATTTATAATAAAAATATTTATATACTAGTATACAAATTATATCCTAATTATGACAAAATATAGGATAAAATCAGCATAGATAAAGGCTTTAATGACTAAAATAAATTAAAATTTCCAATTTCATCAAAAAAGCCAAAAACAAAGAAAAACTGATTTCCATTATAATAGGCGAGGTCGAGCGTGTGCGTGAGATGCGAGTGAGCAAGTAGTAAAGCTATAAGTGATATACTCAATTATTCACTCGCTCACAATTCACTGACAGCGAGACCGAGCACTATATTTTGTGAGCGAAGCGAACAGGCTAAAAATTTTAAAAAATTAATTTAATCAAAAATGCCAACCATCCAGATAAGAATTACGGTTTCTAAAGAAATTAATGACTTATTGGAAAAAGCAGCCAAAAAGCTTGGCAAGAAAAAGTCAATGCTGGCCAGGGAATTAATGGAACAAAAATTGTATGACCTAAATTTAATACAAAAGGAGCTGAAGGAAATCTAAGATGGGAACAAAGGCGCAGGTTTCAATATTCATCATTTTTGGGATCGTAATTTTAGCGGCAGCTGCAGTTGTGTTTTACATAAATACATCCGGGCAGAAAGAGGAGATTGCTCCCGGAGTTTTTATTTCAACTCAGGAAATACCAACTCAGCTTGACCCTGTAAGCAGTTTTGTCACGCAATGCCTTGATGATGTGGCTGTCAGCGGCCTGAAGCTGATAGGCGAGCATGGAGGCTATATAGACACCAACAGCCCTGAACTCACAAAGCAGAATTTCAAAATAAGCGATGACCCGACTGAAAGCGATGCTGTTGCTTTTGCACCAGGAAGCGAATTTAAAATCCCGTACTGGTGGTATCTGGAAAGCAATAATAATTGCGAGGGGACATGCAGGTTTTCAAGCAAAAGACCGGAATTAAGGGATGATGATGGCTCAATAGAAAAGCAACTCAACAGGTATATAGAAAAAAATATGCCGGAGTGCATAAATAATTTTGAAAGCTTAACCGGGCAGGGATTTGAAATCAGCGGATTAAGCGCAATAAAAGCCAATGCAAAAGTTGCGGAAAGCGATGTTGTCGTAGTCATGGACTATAGATTAAGCGCAAAAAAGGAAGGCATTACATCCACTTTGGACCAGTTCTTTGTGAGGGTTCCGGTTGACCTGGAAAAAATCTACAATCTTGCCACAGAAATAACAAACTTGCAGCAGAAATACCGCTTCCTCGAAAGGCAGACTATGAACCTTGTGTCTTCTTTCTCGTCAGTCGATAGCAATAAGCTGCCTCCGGTTACAGACATGAGGTTTGAGTTCGGAAGCACTACAAGCTGGAGGAAATCGGATGTAAAAAACAGTATCATGCAGGTACTGGCAAGCTACATCCCCATGTTCCAGGTAGATGGCACAAGGAACTTCAATCGCGACTTTTACTCTTCGGAATTAAAGCAGAGGCTTTATGACAGCATGATTGTTCCCGTTGCAAATCAGGAATACAACAATTTGGATGTGACATTCAATTATCTTGACTTCTGGCCGATATATTTCAGCATTAATTGCAACGGGGAAATTTGCCAGCCAGAATCAGCTTCCTCGAACCTGCTGGCCCTTATAGGGCTGCAAAGGTATGATTTTGCATACGATGTTTCATTTCCGGCATTAGTCGGGGTTTTTGACCAGGACGCATTGAACGGACAGGGCTATAATTTCAATTTTTTCCTGGAAGCCAATGTAAGGAACAACCGCGAGCTGGAGTCAGAGTTTGTGCCTTTGCAGACAGCCGATATTCCTGCCGCATCTTTCCTCTGCGATTTAAGCAACAGGAACAGCGCTGAAGTGACAATCAAGGTGATTGATGCAGTTGAAGCAAAGCCGCTGGATGGTGTAAGCGTTACTTTAGGAGTTGCAGGAGAAAACTGCTACATCGGAAGCACAAACGAGAATGGCACTTTGGTTGCAAAATTTCCAGCCGGGACAGCAGGCGCACTCATTAGCTTATTGAAGCCTGACTATATCTCAAAATCGCAGTTGTTTGACGCGAGCCCTGACAGGAAACTTTCTCTGGAAGCGAAGCTTGACCCTGTCAAAGAAAAGAAGATAACAATAAAGAAAAAGCTGCTCGAAAAAACAAGCAGAGGCTGGGAGTTTACAAACAAAATTTCTGACTTAAAGCCGGATGAGGAGGCATTTGTGACGCTGACAAGATTAAGCCCGCTTACAGAGGAGGATTTTGATGCTGTTGCAAGCATAAAGGGGCCCAACGAGGAGCAGATCAGGCTGGCTCCGGGAAAATATGAGGTTAATATAAACACTTTCCTGAGGGAAAACATAAGGATACCTGAAAAGAAAGTGAGGAAAAAAACCGGTTTGTTCTCGGAAGAGGAATTTACCATCCCCGGATTTGAGTTTAATGCAAACAATCCTTATCCTTCCGGAGGCTTAAGGATGAATGTTACGATAACAGAAGAGGACCTAAAGAAAGACACCATCACATTTTTTGCGGTAAGCCCGGCTTTGGAGAATGTTCCTGAGCAGCAAAGGTCAATTGATGATTTGAATCAGGCGGCAAATATTGACGAGTATTCAAGAGTTTTTGCAGCATTGTTGGCTCCAGTATTCCAATAACAAAATCACGGAAACAAAAAAACAATGAAAAAAATTCCAACAATAAATCGCGAGGCGAGCGATGTGTAGAGACAGCGAGCCGAGCACTAAAATTGCGGAGAATTTTGAAATCAGACAAAAAAGTTTCAATAATAAAAAACACTAAAAAATAAAATGATTAAAATGGCCGGAAATCACAAGCAAAAAATTGCAGTTTTAATGGTCTTATTAGTTATTATGCTGCCTGTTTATTCTTCTCTGGCATTTGCCGACCTGTCGAAGATAGAGGCAAGGGGAAAGGATAATGTAAACAACTACATAAGGGAAAGTGATTTCATAACATTCAAGGCTACTGCAACAGTTCCCGGAGACACTGCAATAACCGCAAGCCAGGTGCTTTTGGGCTCTAACCTGCAGTTTGACAGCTGCAAGGCGGGAATAGACGGCTTCGACTGCACATTAAGGTTCCCTGGAAACGGGACGACGTTGTTTGATGCAAAAGCAATCCCGTACACAATAACCTTAAAAAATGATGCAGGAAATGTTGTGCAGACAAAAACAGACAGCATTTTCGTCGATAACCTTCCTCCGCAGATAACTTCTTTCACTGTCGACCAGGCCCTTATAAGCTCGGGCATCGTGCGGTTCAGCTTTGATGTTTTGGATAATGCCTGCGCCGCCTCAAGCTGCGCCGGAAAATGCTCCGGAATTAAAAGTGTGGAGCTCTCTGACACCAAAAGCAGCTACAAGGACACCATCACTTTCAACACGGATTCGTGCACAGTCTCCAGGACTTTTGAAACATCTGCATTGCCATTCTCAGAAGGCCAGCATGTTATACTGGCAAAGGCATTTGACAGGTTTGACCAAGTATCAACAGCAGCATCAGCAACATTTCAATTTGACAAAAGCGCCCCTTTCATCGACTTGAACACATTAAGGGTTGTTGATGGCCTGGATATAGACTTAAGCTCTTTTGGAGCTGCTCCTGTGCCGGTAACGGTAAAGATTGACATAAAGGATACCGATCTTAACAAAAATACTGTGTTTGCTGATTTAAGCGAGCTTAATAAAAACGCCAACCTTGGGAATGTACAGGCTTCCTGCGGGGAAACTCAAAACAGCATAACGGCATGCTCATGGAATATTGCTCTTGCTCCTGACGGTCCCGGACTAAAGAAAGTTACAATACTTGCTTCCGATATTTCCGGAAATAATGCAAAGACCGAAATAACAAAAAGTTTTGGATTGGATAGTGCAGGGCCTGTTGTCCTTTCTTTGGCCAGTGCACAGGTTGTGGATGGCCAGAACTTTGCTAAATTAAGCAATAATACCTTTGTTGCAACTTTGAGGGATGATGCTGGGGTAAAGGCTTCTGACATAAAGCTGCATGCGGATACTGTTGTTAAGGAAGCAGATTCGTGCTCCAAAGCAGTCGATATATGGCAATGCACCTGGAGCAATATCAATTTCCTGAATCCGGGAAAAATAAAAGTATCAATAGATACTGATTCAAAAGACAGGCTTGGCAACCTAGTTACAGAGAAATTCGAGAAAGAAGTTATTGTTGATTCCATAAAGCCAAAATTAGTCCAGATTGTTGTAAAAGGCATAGGCGGAAGCCAGGAAGCTCTTGAAGAGTTTATAACAACTGGAGACAAGCTGCAGGTCCAGGCAGTCATTGAGGATGATAGTCTGCAGAAAGCTTCTGCTGATTTCTCCAGGTTTATATTCAATGCAAGGGATGTGAATGCGGATACTTGCACAAAAACCGGAGCAAAAACATTTGTATGCTCATGGACAACATCATCTATAGATATAGAGAGTTTTATTGATGATTTCATAAGGCTTCAGTTTACCGATATTGCGGGCAATACTCTGGAAGCCAAGGAGCCTCTAAAGGTCCTTGGGGTTACAGGAGGCGAGACCCCTGACTTCTGGCAAAGCTCGGTCAGATGCTCTCCGTCTTTGCTTGATAGGGAAACGCTGCCATTGATAAGCCAAAGGGCATTTTGCCTGGTTTCCCTAACTCCAAAGTCATTGGCAGGCAGCGCATTTGAAGATATAGAACCGGTAAGCGCAACACTTGGGGAATGCAGTGGCGATATGAGCTTTGTTGATTCTGTCAAGCTGGAAAACAACCAGTTCAGCAAGGAGCCATTGCTCAGGATAAATTTCAAAAGGCAGGATGCAAGGGTTGACAAGATAGATCTTCTTTGCCCTGTTGACATAATATCCAGGAAAGGCAATAATATCGTTACAACTCCGGAAAAAGAGAATGTAGACATTAATTTCCAGCTCTACAACCAGCCATTGGGAGAAGTCTCTGCTAACGTACAGAAGAAGATTGATGATGCAGTTGAGGATTCCGAAGGCATTTTGGATTATGTTGCCTGGATGAAAACTGTTTTCTTTTATGGGGAAAGGCTATGTAATGTTGGGAATATCGTTGTAAATATTGTCGCTTTATATAAGGCAGTAGGCATATTTTGGGCAGATTTTGATCTGTTAACTACAGGAACCCCTGCAAATGCAGCAGCCAAAGCTGAAAGGATATCCTGGGACACTTTGACTGAAGAAGCAAGGCAGGAAACTCTCGGAAAATTTCCATTAATCACAAAAGCATGCAACCTTGTCAACTGTAAATCCGTTGTAGATAAGAATGCAATAACTTTCGATTTTGAAGGTCCTGAATCTATTTTAGGGAAATGGAGGCAGGGAGGAAAAGACATACTAGGAACCTTAGATGTTGGCGGCATTGTAAGCAAATATGTCGGTGAAAAAGGAAAAGAGTCAGATCCAACCAGGTTCATGAATCCAAAAGACAGCATAGTGGTTGCATCTTTGACTGCATGCATTCCCGGCATTATCTACGGCCTGGACAAATACAGGCAAATTCAATGCATGTATGCTGATTGCTTGCAAACAGGAGTTGGCAAGCAGGGATTGCCTGTGTTTGCATGCGAGGACCAGAAGAGCTATGCAACCTGCAAATATGTTGTTGGGGAAGTATTCAAAGTAATACCAATAACAGCGGCATTTGATTATTACGCAAATCTGATAAAATCAACTTTAGCCAATCCGTTCAAGATATTGGGTGCAGGAATAGCAGTTGCATGTGATCCAAAGATTGTAGGTGAACCTTTCAGCTATAATGTTTGTGCAGGAGTAAAAATAGTATCATTGCTTGGTGTAACAATACAGGAAGTAACCTCGATATTTGACGCAGACACATGGACAATACAGGAAGACTTCTGCGACAGGCTGGAAAAAGCAGAAGATTCGGACAGCGAAGAAAGCGGAGGGTTATTCGGATAAATGAAAAACAGCAAATCGAAAAAAGCCCACAGTGTTGGAAGTGCTTTGATAGTTGTTATTTTGATTATGTCCATTTTCGCTTTTGGATTGTATACCGGGAATAATAATTCAATAAATTATAATAATCAGAATAATGAAAACAATCAAAACAAAATTACTGCGGCTGCTGTTGGGATGGAGAAGATAAGTGGAATGGCTGAAGATCAACCACCAACAACGGCTCCAGCACCAGCAGCATCTGCACCACCACATGCGACAAGCAATATAAATCCTAATGACCCAATCGCAAAAATAATTGAAGATGTTAATAAAAAAACTTCCAGTAGTACCACGCCCACTGGCACTTCAAAAATGGCGAGTTCGCAGGAAATAAGCAGATTTAGAGACATCGCTAGTAGATGGACACAATGCTTAAGCAGACCAAATGACTGCAGGAATTACGAACAGTTAGAAAAGCAATATTATGATGAAAAAACAAAATTTGAGTACAGAACCAAGTCTCCTGAGGATTTATTTGATATTACACGAGAAGAAGGAACAGACAAATCACTTGCGCAGAATGCCCTTGATTGGAAATTAAAAAACAGGGATGGTGCTACTATCACTTATCTGTTTGATGAAGAATCTGGAGAAGGGCAAAAACTTTTGGCAAGGACTATTGGAAGGGATAAAGGCCTTGAGAATGTTTTAAAAAGAGATTATCTAAATCAATATAATGAACTAAAAATCGGTATAGAAGAAGACAAAGCAGCAAAAGCTCAGAGCCTTACATATGACAGCACCAATCAAGTTTATGTGGATAGGCAAGGAAATGTATATGAGCCAACAGCAGGGACAACCGGAACTATTTTCAAAAAAACAGGAGAAAAAATAGAGGTAGCGACAACTGCAACTGGGCAAAAGGCTAATGAAAAATTAGAAGAATTAAAGGGACAAATAATAGGGAAGGAAGTAGATTATGGTGATGAAACTAGTTCAGAAATAGTAGAGGTTGTTGCCGTTGGCAATGAATTCAAGGCAAAGGATGCTAATGGTTTCCTTTACTCCATATCAAACAGGGGAGAAGTTTTGGAAGATTTGTGGAGCTATCCTCAATCAATAAAAGCTGGAAACAACAAGGAAGCAAAACGTGTTGAAAATTTATTGCAAATGACAGACTACGAGTTTGCGGTTTACAAAACCTCTGATGGCACACTTTATAATCAAAAAGGCGAGGCGATAACTGATAGTGTGACAAAAGTAGAAAAAATATCGGCTGATGTAAGAATTTTGGAAACAATAAAAGTTGATAAGGGAAAAGTGGGAAAAGATGTTACTACAACCAAGATTCAAAGCGGTGATTCAAATCCTATTGATATATCCCCTATTGTCAAGGCACAGGTAATCAGCGCCGTTAAAAGCGCTGGAAAGGAGCCAACAATTGAAGGAAGTCTAGATGATGATGGGAATGCACTCACAATATCGAACGAAAAAGGAGTTGTAAGTAAGATTACAAGAACCAGCGAAGGAGGCGATGAGATTAATGGCTTCAAAATAGAGAGTCAATTCCTTGATGATCAGCCACTTAATATCTTTAGGACAAGCCCAGATGGAAAAGTGACTCTAAAAGAAATTAAGGAATCTAAGGAAATTGAAACTGGACAAAAAGATGCTGATGGAAAGCCGATAAAGGAAAAGTATATTATAACAAAAGAATGGATTAAGGAAGATGCTATAAATAAAGAAAGGATAGTTCGCACATATGAAGTTGATGAAAAAACAGGTAAGCAAAAAGATGACCAGTATAAAGAGCTTATGACTAATTCTAAGACAGGAGAGCCAAAACAATTAAAATATTCTGAAAATCATCCCAGATTTGGTAAAGAAAAAGAAGATTTAGAAATCCTCAAAACCCAATACACTTCCAGGCAATACTTCGCCAAATTCGAATCAATCCTTACAGATTATGCAGGCCTTGGCTATTACGCAACCCTTTTCTTTGAAGATGAAGACCTTGATGCCTGGAGGGAAAATGTAGACAAGACATTTGCAACCCTATATTTAGGGACAGAATACTGGACCTCTGACATATGCGCCGTTTCCACGGACATTGACAGGAGCAGCCAGGGAGTTGCATATGTTGACACAAAACTGGGATTGGCGGCGGTAGCAGCCCATATTGAAGCCTCAAGGAGCGAGCAGCTTATAGGCCCGGGAACAGAAGACAACAGCACGGGGATAGTAATGCCTACAAGAGAGTACTTATACAAGATAACCTTTAACGTAAAGAACGGTGATTATGAGTCCGATCCAAAAGCGTTGGAAATAATGAGATTCAACATATTCTTAAAAGGTGACAGGACTGCTAAATTATTCAGGAATGACGTTGAAGTTGAAAAAGGGGACCGGTTTGGGCATATTGGAAGAGCTGCTATTGTGCAGTATTCCCGCTTTTTCTATGACAAGATATGCATAGAGTTTGAAACTACGCCGTCATCATGGAGATTGGATGATGACGAGCTTTGCAACACAATAATGGGGCCTTCAGGGCCAACAAGCGCAGGAACAGCCCAGCAGCAGCCTTCCCAGCAGCAGGAAAGCGGAGAAGGGGATATTCTTGACATTTAACTGATTCTATACCGATTTAAAAGAAACATTTATATAAATCCGGAATTAAAAATTATCAAGATGAAAGATAATTTCATAAAGCAAAATTATGTTTTATTCATAAATTCCTTCAAAAAAATAAACTTAAAGTTCTTTTTAATACTGGCTTTTGACATTCTTTTTTACTTTATTTTCATGCAGATAGGGAATTTTTTCATTAAAATCATAGAAAAAAAGGCGGCAAATGTCGATTTAACCCAGAATCTTCTTGGGTTGAACCAGCAGGCTGCTGCCGGCTTATTGGGCTCTGTAAGGGGATTTTTCTTCTTCCTAATTTTCTCAGCAATTTTATTTCTGCTGCTTATGGTAATAAACTGGAGCATCTTCAAGGGATTGATTTGGACAATAACAGCAAATAAAAAATTCAATTTTAATTTCCTGAAAAAATTCTTTTTATTGAATCTTGTATGGCTGCCATTCTGGTTTTTGCTGATATTCCTTTTTGCCGTGATAATAAACCCCGCAACAGCCCCGATATTAATGATAATAACTGTAATAACTGCATTCTACTTCACCAATATACTCTACCCATTATTCTTAAGAGACAATAAGCTAAGAAAAATAAAAGAGGCGTTTAAGCTTGGGATTAAAAAAATACACTATTTTATCGTGCCTTATGCAGTCATAGGTGTTTTGTTTTATATTATTTCAAAGGCATACAGTCTGATTGCGGCAAATATTGGCCTAAACCCGAATGTTTTCTTCGGAATCCTTTTGGTCTTTATAGCATGGGCTAGGTACTATTTTGTTGAGATTGTTGGCAGCCTGAGTAAATAGCTTTCTACAGAAAACTATATATATTATGATATAGGGGGATTACTCAAAAAGAGGTAAGCATGATAAATTTCTATAAATTACGCTATAAACTGCCGGGTAAAGCGGATTCTTGCAATTTCACCAAAAGCCTTAAATATCCATATATAGCATATATATTAAAATTATATTTATTAGATATAAAAAATATATAATATAAATATAAAACATATATGAGATATACAAAAAAGGTAATCAAAACCTCTGGAGGCCTGGTAGTAAGGGTTCCAGCAGATATTGTAAAGCTCCTTAATTTGACAGATAAAGACTATGTTGAGATTGATTTGACAAAAATAGACCTCAAAGAATTAAACAAAAAATCAAAATAAAAAAATGCCAGTACGGTTCACAAACAGCTCACAATTATTGGGTTATGATAAAAGGTGATTCAAAATTAAAAATACAAAATAAAAAAAATCATTCCCGGCGTTTTTGCCTTAAATTAGCCATAATAGCAAAAACGCAGGCTATGAATTATTGTTTTCAATGCCCTAATGAAATAAAGCATGCATGTAGAAATGAGCTAGCAAATAATTGTGAAAATTACCTAAGATAAATTAATTGAAAAATAAAATGTCCAAAAAAAGAGGTCAGGCAACTATTTTTATGGTAATGGCGATAATCATATTGCTTCTTGGATCTTTTTTCTTCTTTGCCCAAAGGGCTTCTCTGGAAAAAACCGAATTGATAAGCCCTGAAACAGCGCCTGTAAAAAGCTTCATAGACACGTGCATAACAGATGTTGCGAGGCAGGGAATAACAATTTTAGGATTGAATGGGGGATATATAAATTTCCCGGATGAGATAGAAAGAAGCCCAAGGAGCTACCTGCAGCTTGGCCCCGTAAGCAGCATAAAAAACCCATACTGGTGGTATGACGGCATTGAAAGCGTCCCGTCAGAAAGCTTTATTGCAGGCCAGATAGAGGGCTATATTGCCTCAAACCTTGACAGCTGCATAAGCGGCTTTACAGCCTTTAACCAGCTTGATTTAAAGCAAAAAGGAAAGCTTGAGGTAAAGGTAACGCTTAACGAGAATGATGTGACTGTAGATGTGAATTATCCCCTGGAGCTTGCAAACAAGCTTAACAGCACCACAATAATGCTGGAAAATTTTAAGGAAACCCTGCCAATCAGGCTGAAGAAGGCCTATGAGACGGCAAAAGACATCTATGAGTCTGAAAAAAGGAGTTTTTTCCTGGAGTTCAAGACAACAGACCTTATATCCATGGATGAGAGCATACCCACAACTGGCATAGAAACATCCTGCAGGGAGAAAACATGGCGCGTTGACCGGGTGCAGGAAAAGCTGAAGAGGCTCCTCAATGTAAACCTGCCTTATATCAACATAGTTAATTCTGACTTTAATGAAAATGCCTATGTGCCAAACCCATTCGGGGAAGACACCTATAAGGACTCTTACTATGAGAAGCACTATAAGTGGCAGGTATCGGATAAGGATTATGCTGGTTTGAAGGTTTCATTCGCCTACGAGGAAAGCTGGCCAATGCAGTTTAACGCAAGGCCGAGCAGCAATGGCATAATGAAATCAAATGCCCAGAAAAGCCAGGGCTTCCTCGATTTCTTCTGCCTGCATATATGGCACTTTACCTATGATGCGGTATATCCTGTAAGGATTACCATAACAGACATTGCTCCTGAATCCGAGCCCTACCAGTTTAACTTTGCATTCAAGGTAAGCGTTGACCACAATCAGCCAAGGAGGGAAAATTTTGCATCGACATTATTCGAGCAGCCGGATTTAGGCAATCAGGAAGAATACTGCAACGATGTTGTAAATGACATTACAGTATACACCGTGGAAAACACAACAGTACAGAAGGATGTGGCGCATGTCAACCTCACATTCGTCTGCGGGGTATTTAGCTGCAATATGGGGGAAACAGACTGGCTCAGCTTTGGCGCTGCAGCAGGCCTTACCAAAGCATTCCCTTACTGTGTAAACGGGATCCTTAGAGGCAGCAGGGAGGGGTTTGAGGATGGCCAGATGTTCATGCGCACAGAAACTCCGGGTACATACATCCTTCACCTTAAGCCCGTAAAGGAATTCCAGTATTATGATATCGTTAAGCATGACTTTGACAATCCCATTGCAGAAAGCGGATTGAGGGAAAATGAGAGAATATCAATAACAATAAAATCCCTGCAGGATAATTTTGAATCTTTTGGGGTTTATCCCATTGAAAGGGATTTCCCGATAAGGCTGCTCAATGATAACCAGGAATATGAAGTGACGATCTACCTGTCAGACGAAGACAGCATCATTGGCGGCTACAAGGGAATATGGAAAGTTTCCCCTGAGCAGGTGGCAAGCGCAAAAAAAATAAGATTCCACGTCCTGGAAAAGCAAGGAAGCGAAGATGAAGCAGCGTTATTTGTTGCAGGGCTTGATTCATACTCCAAAAAAGTTCCGCAGCCGGAGCTGGTATAGGATGAAATCAAAAGGTACATTAATCCAGTTTATTGCATTGCTTTTGTTAGAGATAATAATATTGTATCCTGTAAGCTTTGTGCATGCCTTGGACATTTCAAATGTTCAGATAACGGACGTAAGCTCCAGTTCTGCAAGGATAAAGTGGTTTACGGATGAGGTTGCGGATGGCAAGGTAAAGTACGGCCCGACAAAAGACCTTGGGTTTACTTCCAGGCACAGCACTTTTATTTTTGAGCACAGCCAGCTGCTGCAGGGCCTTGATTCGGAAAAGACCTATTTCCTTGAGATAGAGTCATCAAACGTAAATGGAGACATTAAAGCAGACAACAACAACGGCCAGATGTATTCTTTCACCACAAAAGACATCACTCCTCCTGCAAAAGTGGAAGGGCTTGCAGTAACAGGCAAGACCAAAAGCTCCATAACGATGGCATGGCAGGCATCAGGCGCCCAGGACTTAAGCCGCTATAATATTTTCAGGAACAGCATAAGGATTGCAAATTCAACAGGCACGACATTCACAGACACAGGCCTTAATCCGGGATCGTCTTTTTCCTATAAAGTATCGGCAGTTGATGCGGCAGGAAATGAAGGTGCGCAGTCTGACACCGTGATTGTATCAACGGAAGCATCAGGCCTTTCCAGCCCGGTGATTAGCGATGTGGATATAGCGGAAATAACTGACACAAGCGCAACAATAACGTGGCTGACAAGCAAAAACAGCACCTCGATTGTTTTCTTTGGGGCTGACCAGGCACTCGATAGGGTGGAAGAGATAAAGCAGCCGGCAAGGAACCATTCCGTAACTCTTGAAGATCTCGAAAAAGGCGCTTCTTACAGTTTTATTGCAGGCTCATGCGATAATGACAATAACTGCGCAAATTCTTCGTTATCAACCTTTAAAGCCGGGCTTGGCGCGATAGCCCCGTCAATCAATGCAACAATCCCCATGTTTGTAAACAAAAAAGAGATTGGCATAGCAGGGTCGATAGAGCCTTTTTCGTCAGTTAAGCTTTTTGTAAATGACTTGAACTTCCCTGCAAGGGCATTGGACAGCAAGGAAACTTCAAAAGGCACATTTGAATTCCAGGATGTGCAGCTGCAGAAGGAGAATGTTATAAAGCTTCTTGCCACGGACAAGGCAGGCAATAAGAATGAGGCCATTTTCAGGGTAAGCGTCGATACGGAAAATCCCGTTGTTATTATTGACCAGGTCCCGGGAATGACATCAAAGAAGAATTTGACAATTATAGGAACAGTAGACGAGCCTGTCTTCATAAATTTCTTCCTGAGGTTCGGCTCGAAAGAAAAGCCGGAGAAGATAACAGGGCTTAAGGGCGCTGCAAAAAACAATTCGGTAACGCTGGAATGGAATGAGACAAAAGACAGGGATTTCAGCCATTATGTGGTCTACAGGAAAGATGTCGGGCCGATAGCGGTTGCAAAACCGGCATCATACGATACATATACGGACTTGCTCGTCAACAAGGGGCAGGAATACTCCTATTGGATTACCGCAATAGACAAATTCGGCAAGGAAAGCGACAAGTCTGATGCTGTTGCAGTAAAAGTCACTGAAGGAAGGCAGGATATACCAAAGCCGCAGCCTATAGACAGCCTCATCATAGAAAAGCCTGAGTTAAATATCAGCGTGAATAATTCTTTTTCAGGGTCATTAAAGCTTGAAAAAGATGGCGATTACACCCTGTTGATGGAGGTAATTGACAGGGCAAATAATAGGGTTACCGTCCAGAGAACATTGACATTGGACACAAAAAAACCCGACATAAAGATTACAAATCCCCCGTCAGGCACGATGATATTTGAAAACTATGCAAATGAGATTGATATCAAAGGCATAACAGAGCCAAATGCAAAGGTTCATTTATACATAGAAAGGACTCCTTTGGGGCCGTTAAATAGATCAGCAGATATAGCTGGCTTGCCTGACGACATATTCAATATTGATGACTCTAAGCTTGACGCTGACTGCGCATTAAAGATTGGCGGGAAAAATTTCTGCCCGGAATCAGCTGATTTTTCCACCACAGCGGACAGCGCAGGCAATTTTGAGTTTGACAATGTGGATATAACAAGCATTGCAGCTGCGGGCTTAAGCATAGAGCAGGTTCCCGGAACCCGGCTTATGGAAGAGATCAGGCCGGAAACAACGAAAACCTCAAGGCTTATTTTTATAGCGACTGACCCAGTGGGATTAAGAAATGCAAAAGAGCATACGGTAAGGGTAGGTACATGCTGGTCGGGGAACCAGAGCTGGGACCTTATCCCATTGTCAGAATTCCAGAGCCCGACATTCCTCAGCCCCCAAAGGCTTGCTGAAAACAAGGAAAGCATTTATTTCTTCTTTAATTATTCCTATATCGGCCGCGGCAAAGACGGGAAAATAGACAGCGTCTCTCTGCAAAAAGCCTGCTCAGGCACAGAAGTTTTAGGCGATAAGAGGTTTAACACAAGCTGCAAGATACTCCCATCGGGAGGCTTCTCGACTGCAGTGAATCCCGAAGGCACTGTGACATACACCCAGATTAAGCTGAACAGGGTCGAGAATATGGACAAGTTCCTGCAGAACGACTGGAATGACTTCTTCAATTCTTTGAGCAATGAACTGGCATTCCCCCTCAAGTTTACCATAAGGTACAGGCATACAGTAGACGGGAAAGAGATTGTTGAGACACAGACAACATGCCAGGAAGTGAGTTATGTCATGGACAACAGCATAATAGACCCAAGAGAGATTCTTCCGGACTGGCTTTTGTATGATTTCGTTGATTTCCTGCAGAACTCAATAAAGGCAGTTAATGATATCAACGAGCAGCTTAGCAAAGTAGTTGATTTTGTGACTGTGGGCTGCGTTTCAAGCTTCGTTTTGAGGATACCGGTGCAATTTTACAGGCGCCTTATAACCTTCAGCGAGGAAAAGATATTCCAGCTTAAGGATATAAGCAAAAGCATCATCCCGGGGTCCAACAACCTTATAAAATTCAATGTTAAGACTGAGCAGGACCAGGAATACTGCAATGCTGTTGCAAACAGCGTCAAAACCCAGTACAAGCTAGGCGCAGAAAAAAATGCATTATTTGGCTTAAAGCTGAAATATTTCAGCGATAATGACTTGAAAAGATGCTTCCCGGAGGTTGCGGGCATATGGGATACTGAGGCATCATTATACACTGCATACAGGTACACTTGCGACAGGATTTTCGGGCATCAGACTCCATCAGCATGGACTGAAAACCTGGATGATGAGAGGATATACCAGAGGATTCTGGAAGGCAGCCAATGCCCGAATGATCAAAGTGTTTATGGAAGGCCGATACAGGCTGTCAAATGCAGCGAGGCTGCCCCGCAATTCTTCGCAAGGCAGTTTTTTGCAGTGCAGAACCAGGATCGCTTTGGAGTGGATGATATCTGCTTTGTAGTCCCTATCAGCAACATAGGCACCGGGCAATTAGGCAGCGCCCAAAGAGGCAATCAGCTGTTCCAGTTAGGCAAGCTCGTTGAAGGGACTCAAAATATTTATGAGATTACAGGAGTAACCCAAATAGGCTATTCTACCGAAGTAAGGTATGCAATAAAGCAGACAGAAAAAAGCTTCCTCACAAACAGGCCGGAAACATGCGAGCAGTTATGCACTGGAAGCGCGCCTGGCTTGCAGAAAGATACTGCTATAATGGACGGTAAAACTTATAACACTTACCCTATAAAAGACCTGAAAAAAGATCCAAGAAACCCGACCGATCCTAATAAGAAAGCTATTCCTGTATGTGAAACAGCTGCACGGTGCAATGAATGGGCTGCGCAGGCTGCACAGACTGGCCAAAAGGCAGAGATTGTACTTTCTGATAATTCCGGCAAAGAAGTGGTAGTAAATATAGACACTGCAAAAAGGCAGGGCTATACAAGCGACTGCTTTCCCCCGAAAACTGAGTTTTCAGATGTAAGCGACAATCCCCAGCAAAGGTATGAATGCTGCTGCTTAAACACAAAAAGCCAAACTGCTCCAACAGTATATTATCTTTATGATGATTTCAACAGGTACGAGGATGACAAAGGCGCAAAGCAGAGTTCATTCCAATCAAAGTCAGGTGAGGGAGTTCCTGCTGGTTTTAATGACATGCAGTGGAGCTACAGGTACTGGAAAGAAGGGTATATTACTTTATCCAAACAGACTACACAATCAGGAAGGAATATCCAGCACAACCAGTACAATCCAAACAGGTACATAGAAGGGAGGGATTATCCTGCATGTTTTGGCCAGAATAATTACCTGTATGATGGCGGCTTGCTCAGCCCCGGGCCTGCAGAAGGCGATGTTGGAAAGTTGGTCATGATAGATTCCAGGCAGCAGTTTGAAAGCGCATTTTTCTGCGCCAATATCGCTGGCATACAGAACCGGCTTGTCATGCTGAATAATATGCAAAGCGCCCTGGCAAGCTGCCTCATAGATGTCAGGCAAACAGGGACCTCGGATGCTGCTGCATGCAAGGAATTCTTCACAAGATATGTATGCTCTTCAGTATGGCAGGCAATTAACTTCGCCCAAAGCTTGTTTACAGACTCATGCTCATTATCGCCTATCGCGCTGGATGCAAATGCAACTGAAGATTATGCTGCTACAATAAGCGACGGCTTTAAGGCTGTGACGCAAAGCATTACAGATTCCCAATCAGAGCTTGCAGGTGAATATGGAAATGCTGAATTGAATAATTTATTGGGGACGGGTACAGGAGAGATCGCAAGGAAAGTCTGCTTGGCAGCATTCGGCTATGACTGGGACTTGAGCCTGCAGAATATTGTTGATGCTGCTTACTCCCAATCATTTGAAACCCTTGTGCAAAAAACAACAGGAACAAGAGAGTATTTGACGATAGATCCGACAAGCGGCCAGGCAAGATACGATTACAGGTCTTCATGGATAATAAATCCGGGATGTGAAATTGAAAGCTATAGGGTGGAATTGGCATGCGTAAGCAGGAATGAATTGAATAGGGAAGGAGCCTTTGTTGATCCTTTATCCTCTATTGGAGTAGCTTCCAGAGGTATAAGATGCGATGCAGTAGGAAGTCCCGATGGGAATAACTGTGACTGCCTGAATCTTGACAAGGAGCAGACCAGGACATTTTTCACATCAAAAGGCAAATTGCTGCAGAACAAGTTTGTGCAGCAGGCCCAGGACGAGATTGTCTCCTCGCTATACAGGTATGACCACCTCAAGTTTACTTTAAGGCCAAGCCCTAAGCTGAAAGGCAATTTGAGAAGCACCTGCTTCCCGCCGGGGCATGAGGACGGGGTATTCTATTTCCCGTTAAGCGACAAGACAGCCAGGGACATAGCTGCATGCAAGCTGGAGCCTATATCGGGAGTTTTCCAATGCACTGGTGCTCTTGACTTCTGGAGCAAGAAAGGGCTGGCTAATATAGTGGATGTCACAATAAACGGGGAAAAGCCAAAAGACAATTCATTCACAGTATTCAGGGGAGATCCTCTAATATTGACACCGACAATTTTCAAGACTCCTGGTTCTCCGAGCAAATGTTTGGTGATGCAGCTTGAGAAGCAGGGAGTAGGGATAAATTATCCAAAGGTAGAGACCATAAACGTTGATGGCACATACCAGTACTCCCCTATAACGCTGGATGAGAATGTGCAGCCAGTCCAGAATCTGGGGATTTTGCCGTCAGCACGATTTGATGGATGCGAATCAGTAGACAAGGCATCAAGGTTGTGCCAGGATATAATGTCAAGGCAAAGGCCAACTATCGGGGTTTTGCAGAGAGGAAATATTCAGGATATTGATTTGGCTGTAACTTTCATTGATGAAAAACCCGAAGATGGAAGGATCGACACAAGTGAAAGCAGCCAGGATATAATGCAGGTAAGTATATTGGGAAGCGCTGTTGATTCAAAAGTATTGGGAAAAGGTGGTTGGTATGATGAAAGCAGGAAAAAGCCTGTTATCGACAAGCCGGAATACAACATAAAACTGCAGATAAACAGCGTTCCTCCTTTTACATCTGAAGTCAAATCAGCGACGTATACGCAGCTGATACCTTCAATAACCGGCAGTCAGACCGGCATAAGCTCAACTGGCATAAATACTTTTACTAATCTAAATACCCTCTCTGACAACATATGGCGCTTAAGGTTAAGCCTGTTTGAAGCAGATGAGAATACTTTCCTCTGCCAAAGGTATAATGCAGGTGAATTAGTGCAGTACCAGGGGACAAAGCAGGAAAAAACATACACAATAAGGGTTGCAGGCCAAAGCCTTGATGCAGACGCTCCCAGGGTAACGGTAAATGTTTTTCCTGCAGAAATTAAGCAAACAGGCGAAACAGCAAGATTGACTGTTGAGGCAACTGATGAAACAAAGCTGGGAAAGATCAATTTTGAGTTGACAAAGCCCGGAGCATTTAGATCCAATTGGAATAATGTTAACAGCCAGCTTGAAAGCCTTTGCAGGTCGGATGCCTTGCAGGGGAGCGGGGACAGCAAAGTATGCCTGATAGATGTTGACGGCAGCAAGCTTGATGCTGATATACCCGGGACATACAGGGTTACGGTAACAGTGCCTGATGAGGATAAAATATCCCATCTTACAACAAGGGAAGCGACAATCGAGGTCCTATGCGGCCCTTCATCTGACAATTCCTATGGGGTGTGCATGCAGGGAGGAAGGTGTAGCAATGTATTGAAAGATGTAGGCAACTGCCAGACAGGATTTGAGTGCTGCAGAAGGTTCCAGGGTTGAAAATGGCCTCTGAAAATAAAATTATAAGCTCGCTGAAAGAGTCATTTTTAATAATCAAAAAAAACAAGAGGATTTTTTTGCTGGTTTTTATTCTTCAGGTTTTATTCATTTCATTTGTAATTGCGGCCAATGCATACTACGTGCCGCGGATATTGCAGAGCATACAGGATGCAATAGGCTATGCGGAAGCGCTGAATATAAATCCCGAAGCTGGGGATATCGGCATATTGCAGCAGAAAAGCCCCCTCGGCGAAGATCCATTATTGATAAGCAGAAATTACAGCCTAATTATTAAAAATTCCATTAGTTTATTGGTTCTTATTTTTTTGATATTTGCCGTTGTCAATGGCCTGGCATGGTATTTTGCATCCAATATAGCGGAAAAAAGGAAAAAATTGTTTTCATTGAAGGGCATTTTTCCTTATATGCTGAAATTTTTCATTATGTCGGTTTTTTTGTCATTTTTCATCTATTTATTGGCCTATAACCTTGTTAATATTGCATTCAGCGGCTACCTTTCAGTAAAACCTATGGATTTTATTCCGTTATTGTTGATAGTTGTAATGGCCATATATTTCATCCATATTTCGGTCCCGATACTTGATAAAATCAGGCTTAAAGAAACGCCAAAAAAAATAATTCGATTGGGAGCAAAAAAATTTGTTCCGGTAATAATTTCCTATTTGATAATTTTAATTTTTATAATGGCCTCTTTGTTTTTGATTTTTTATTTTATAGAACTAAATCTGTTTTTATTGCTGGCTTCTGTCTTATTGTCAATTTTCGTCTTTGCCTGGAGCAAAATCTTTTTTGCTGTTATTATCAGGAAATTAAGCGGCTTGTGATTCTTGGGCATTGTCGTTTGCCGGTCCTTGGTCATCTGCTGTCTCTGACGCCTCAGCCTTATTTGACTCATAATTATTTCCCGCACCATCAGGATTAGGCTCTCCATCTGCAGATTCTTCTATAGCCTCTTCCAGCCTGCTTTCTCCGGAATCGCTTTCTTCACTTTCCTTGTTTTTGTCATACTCATTTACTTTATCGCTGACATAAGCCACTGCCTCTTCTCCTTCCAGCCCCATGTCCTCTGCCTCTTTAGCAGCTTCCAGCGCTATGGATTCCAGCTTGCTCATTCCTCTGGCCCTTCCTTCCTGAAATTCCTCTGCTGACGCATACCAGTGCCTTGATAATACATCGTATATCTTTCCCTGTGAAGTGCCCTCCCTTGAAGCTGCCCTTTTTGCATTTACCCTTCCGTGCATCATTCTAATGCCAGATTCAGAGTCTTTTTCAGATACCCCTTCCTCTTCGTAAAGATGCGCTGTCTCGTGCTCTATGACATTCGCAATATATGTATCCACAAATTTCTGTGCTGATATTCCTTTATATCCATGGGCATGTGCAAGTTTCCATGCTTCAGATACTAGTTTATTGGACAAAGCAATATGCTTCCTGTAGATTGTTACTGCGTGAGCATGCATCCTGTCCAAATCCCCTGCTCCAATTCCTTTGAGCTGCCTATCCTGGTCAAAACCTTCAGATAAAAGTGCATCTCTCCACTCCATTGCCCTGTCAGTAAAAGGCACATAGCCTAAGCCCGGGACATAATTTAGCCTTTCTGAAAACAGGTATTTCCTGAAACTATGTTCCGCTGTTGCCGCTTGGCTTGTCATCTTGCCAAAATCATTATTCGCAATATTGCCATACATAGTCATTAGCTTTATAGGCACATTAACATCAGTCATAGTGGAAAATCTGCTGTATTCCGGTGTTATTTCAGGGCCGAGTGTCATAATTCCGTGAGTTTGCGGCTTATGGCCGGTTGTAAGTATAGGATTTCCGGCAGTCCATGGAACAAAATAATTAGCCTTGTCTTCCCATGAGTATATATGCCCTAAAGCTGCCAGGTCTTTCTTGTCAACTTCAGTAGTCCTATAGCAGGTAGCTACCCTCAGCTTGCTGTTGTCGTTTGCAACAGAATAATAATGGATAGTATGGGCCATTAAAGCCTCAAAAGTCTGTGCAGCTGATGTGTTGTTCCAGGAGAATGAAGGCGCCCATGGTCCTTTGCTTGCCTTATTGCCAAAAACAGTAATAAAGTTTGCCGGATTTTCTTTGCTGGGCTTCCCAGTATAATGATCACTGTATATCCCATAGGTCCCAAAACTATCAGGCAATCCCATTTTCCACCCAAAATACTATTATGTAACTATCTTATAGTGGTAAAAGTAGTATATAAAGCTTTCGGTTTTTTAGAATATTTATTGCCAGAAATTGGAATTATGCTGCATGTCTAAGCTCATAATTGTCATTGGCAGCGTCTCTAATATCACCAACCTTAACTTTATTGCCTTTCAATATCTTAGGCATTTCCCTATGGTATACTGCAGATTTAGGATTCTTGTGGTGAGGCGCATCAGGATTGTCAAGATACTGGCCCAGGATATTGTCTAATTCTCCCTTCAAGTCATTTAAAGAACGCATCTTATCAAAATTTGGTGCATATTGGCCCCCAGACGCCATCCTGCCTAATTGCCCAAGAACTACTTTATACGAGTCAAGCCTGTCAAGATCAGCATCTTCCAGATGTCTTGTGTTATAATGCAATGAAGCTTGGGTTAAATTGCTTACCAAGTCGCCTATCATAAGTTTAACTAAAAGAGCTCTTGCTTTTTTTCCATCAGGATTATTTTTCTGGGCATCATACCACAATTCCCCTATGTTCTCCTCGCTCAGCTTATTTTTGGCTCCAATCTGGATAAGTTTGCCGTATAAATCCTGCGGTGATTTGTCTATCCACTCCCTATGCTCTGCTGTCTTTGCTATCTCATTCAGGAATTCCTGTAATCCGTTTTCACTTTCATTGTCTAATTCACTGTTTGCAGAGGCTTGCTCCAAATGCCTTCCTAATTCCCTATATTTTGCCCGATAAGCATCAACATCCGCTAAAAAATTACCCAGGCCTTTTTTGTCCTCTTCATGTATCGGCGCTGTTAAAAGTTTGACAAGTCCCTTATTGCCCTTATACATTACACCATTATTGTCCTCAGAAGGACCAAACATATCAGCATAATTATCGAGCTGTTCTTCATGGTATTTTTTTCTTTTAGCTCTAAATTTTTCAAAATCTACTATAGGATCTATTACAGCTTCTTCGCCTTTTAATACTTTAGTCGGCATTTTTGTATCTCAATCATTAAACTTTGTTAATATAAATGTTTCGCTTTAAAAAAGCTGGTTTTTAGGTTTTGTTTATTTGTAACTACAATTTAATAGTAAAACTTCTATATAAACCTTCCGCTTTTAGTTTAAGATTGTCTAACAGAACCAAACTCCTCAAAGCTCCCGCACCTCAAAAAAGGATTGTTCTCTTTCTCATGCTTTATTGTAGAATGCTGAATAGAGCCATAATCATGCCCCGGATAGACTTTAATGTTTTCATCCATGTCCTTAAGCCTCTGCAGACTTTCCCACTGCTTTTTTATATCTCCCCCGCGCATATCCACTCTTCCGCAGCCCTCCACAAACAAAGTATCACCAGTAATAAGCTTATCAGTGCCTATTAAAAAACAAACACAGCTGGGCTTATGCCCGGGAGTATGCAAAACGCTTATTTTTATTTTGCCTACATCTATTTCGTCCCCTTCGTCTATGGTTTTTATCTTTTTAATGCCTAAATTCCTGATGTCTTTTTCCCCGTTTTTATGGACATAAACAGCTGCATTGGTAATATCAAATATTTCCTTTACGCCTTCTATATGGTCAAAATCAGCGTGGGTTATGAGGATTTTATTCATTTTCAGGCTGTGTTTTTTGGCTATATTAAGGATTTTGCTGAGTTCCCATGCCGGATCAACCACAGCAGCCTCTTTTGTCTTTTCATCTCCGATAACATAGGCAAAATTCTGCATCTGCCCGACAGGAATCTGCTCGAAAATCATTTTCAGTAAATTTTGGTTTTATCCAATGCCAACAATTATTTGTTAATTCGTTTTTTGATTTCACTCTTTATCTCATTGTGCACTAAAATCAAAATAATAATTACCTGCGTTTTTGTTTTCAGTAGTTGTATAGCAAAAACGCCGGCTAAGATTTTTTGAATTTTTATTGCCTTTTTTTATAATTTGCAATTAATATTTATCTTAATCAAATAGTTGTGAATTCAGTTGTGAGTTTTATTGTTTTTAGATTTTCCTGACAAAGCTCAAAAACCCTGAATGCCCTATAGCCTGCGACCTTGGCCTGACTTTCCTCTCCTCAACTTCCCATTCCCTTTCAATGATTTCAGAAGTCTTGATGTATGCGAAATTCTCATTCTTCCTGATTTCATTGACAAAATCCATAACCTGCGGGATTGTAGGGCTGTATGAAACCAAAAAGCCTCCGGCTTTGAGCGATTTTTCCGCGCTTTTCAGGGCTTTCCACGGCTCAGGCAAATCCAATGTTACCAAATCAACATTCTTCTCATCAATCCCGTTATAGATATCCTCGTTTTTTATTTTTATATTTTTAAGGCTTAGAAATTTGATATTGCCCTCGACTATTTTGATGAAGTCCTCTCTTAGCTCGTATGTAACCACTTCCTTTGCAATATTGGCCAAAAAGCAGGCCAAAGCTCCAGAGCCGGCACCGGCATCCACAACCTTGCTTTTATTGTTCACTCCGGTCTCGGAAACTATCAGGCCGATATCCTTCAGGGGGATAATCTGCGCGCCCCTCTTGATTTTCCTGTACAGATCAATGAAACTCGGCTCAAAAACAGAAAATTCCCTGCCTGTGTTTGTCTTGATTTTTCCTTTTTTTGCTTTCAGGCCTTCTTTTTTGAAGAAGCCGAATTTGGTATGAAAATCACTGCCGGGATCCCTGACTAAGAATTTGCTGCCCTGCCTGTCCATCAGAATTTTTGCCATTATTCTCCAGAATCCGCTGCAATTTAAAAACATTTTTATATCATTAATAATAAAAATAAGCATATAAAAGGGTATTATGGCAAAAAAGTCAAGGAAAAAAGGCAAAACCCCGAAAAAAAGCTCAAATAAAAAAACATCAAAGCCGAAAGTATGCGAGTTTTGCTGAAAAGAGGTAAATAGGTGATGTTCAGGAAAAAGGTTTTTCTAATTGTCAGTATATTATTGCTATTGCTCTTTTCTATTGCTTACGCCCATGAAGAGGAAGAAATCCATGACGAAATCTCCGTAGATGCAGAAAGCCTCAAGTCAGCATCAATAAAATATATAAAAATTGCTTCATTTATCTCTATTTTTCTGATTATTGTTTCCCTTTATATCAAAGGCAAAAATGAAAAAACAAAATGGCTTTTATTTTTGGGAATAGCTGTCTCTATTGCGGCCTCGACTGCCTACCTTGCTTATTCTACAGTCTACCTAAACCTTGTTTCTGAAACACAGGGCCCAGTGCATTGGCATGCAGACTATGAGATATGGGTATGCGGCAAGCAAGTTGAGCTTGCCGGGCCAAAAGGCCTCTCGAACAGGATAGGAAGTCCTCTGTTCCACGACCATGGGGATAACAGGATACATGTGGAAGGTGTTGTAGCAGACACAAGAAATGTTGACTTGCATAGCTTCTTTGAGACTGTAGGCGGCAATTTGGATGAAGATATATTGGAAATCCCGACAGAAAACGAAGTTATAAAAGTAAAAAATGATGATTCATGCAATGGGGAAGAGGCAAAGCTGCAGGCTTTTGTTTATAACGTGGCTAACCCGGATGAAAACAAAAACTGGATTTTTAACCAGAAAAAAATAGATAATTTTCCTGAATATGTTTTGTCTCCTCACTCAAATGTGCCGCCAGGAGACTGCATAATAATTGAATTTTCAGAGGAAAAGGAAAAAACAGGGCATATTTGTGCCACATACAAAGCAGCAACTGAAAGAGGTGAGCTGATTGGCAGTTGAAGCTTACCTCCCATCTCTGGTAACAGTAGTAACGACAGCCGCTATTGATTCAATCAATCCATGTGCTATCGGCGTATTGATATTGATGGTTTCTGTCATGCTTGCCGGGAAGCAGTCGACCAAAAGGATGCTTATGCTTGGAAGCCTTTATGTGCTGTCCGTGCTTGTAGTCTACCTCCTGGCCGGTCTTGGACTAATGTATTACCTGTCTACATTGCCATTGTACCTTGCAGAATACATCTCAATAGCAGTTGGAATCCTTATAATACTTGCCGGCCTTCTGGAAATAAAGGACTATTTCTGGTATGGAAGGTGGTTTTCATTGTCAATACCATATGCGGTTTCAAAAAAAATACACAAATACTCGTCAAAGACCACAATCCTCGGGGTTATATTCCTGGGGGCTTTTGTCTCTGCAGTAGAGTTGCCATGCACTGGCGCCCCTTATCTGGCTATAATAACCTTATTATCCCAAAATTTTGACTTTGCCGCATTTTTATTGTTGGTTTTATACAACATTATTTTTGTTGCTCCACTGATAATAATTTTGCTGATGGTGGCATCAGGAGTAAAGCTTTATGAGATAAAAAAATGGAAGCAGGGAGCAAGGCCTTACATGAGGTTATTGATAGGCTTGTTGCTGGTAGGCTTGGGATGGCTGTTGATGCTTATAGCTAACGGCACCATAAATCTGGGGTAAAAAGATGAAAAAAGCAAAAGAAGGGAAGATATGCAAATACTGCATTGTGAAAAGAAAGGGCCATACGGAGGAATTTGACGAAAGAAAGGTTTATGCAAGCTGTTATGCTGCCTGCTTAAACGCGCAGATAAGGCATGCAAAAGCAGAGAAAATCTGCGAGAAAGTTTCGAGGGAGCTTAAGGCATGGGCAATAAAAAAGAAATATGCAGACTCAAAGGAGATTTTCAAAAAAGTGGCAGCTGCTATGAAAAAGCATGACGAGAATGCGGCTTTCATGTACGAGACTCATAGGGATATTTCTTAAAGGAAAAAAGCCCCTGACGAGACATGCAGAAAAACTGTGTTTTTAACGCAGTTTTAAGTTTTGCACTCGCGACCTTTGCCTTTTAGGTTTAGGCCAACATAGTACCAAGGCTTCGCGGATATTTTTGGTATCTAACGCAATAGCTACTATGCTACAGGGGCATAATAATCTGTAACTCAAGCTGTTTTAAAAATCTTTTCTATATTGTTAAATCTAAGAATATTATTGAAAATAAAAGTGCGGGGGATGGGATTTGAACCCACGAATCCACTAAGGAACAGGATATCTTCTTTACACAGAAGTGTTCCATTGTAGACTTAAGTCCTGCGCGTTTGGTCGGAAAACGGAGTTTTACGACCTCGAAAATCTCCGATTTCCCATTGGCCAGGCTTCGCTCTAAGGATTCCAAAGCCATTGCTTATAGATTACCCCCGCAAATTGCCCGGCATGGAAAAAGAAAAGAAAACCCTATTTAAACGTTGCTATAACTGCTTTGTACCGAGTTCAGAAAGCAAAAATAACTAATCTCGCAAACATTGCCAGCGAGTTCTTAATATGGAAAATCCCAATATTGCGAGCTCGTTATGTAGCGAGCCTAGAATCCTAAGGAATTGTATTTTTTAAAGTTTAAATCAAAAAATCAACTAACTTTAATCTTGTACAGTTCAAAAAAGCTCTTCAGGCGTTTGTGAAGGTCATAAGAATCAGCCTGAATGCCTCCTTCATATCTTTCCGTTATGCTCTGCCCTATCCCCCATATGTATTTATCATACATTGTCCTTAAGAAAGCATACAAGGGATTTACCTGGGTCCATCTTGATGTAAGGCTCGTTTCAAGCCAGCCTTCTATGTTGACAAAAACGCTGGCTTGGTTAAAATTTATAGTTCTGCCCTTGCTTTTTTTGCTGGCTTCTGTCACATTATCAAACAAGACTCTCAGCTGTACCATATGCTTCACAGCCCTTACGGGATTTTTCCATAGTTCCACAACATACTCTATCCTTTTGCCTTTCGATTTTACTTCTTCTGATTTTCTCTTTATTTCCTTCTCCATGCCTTTCTCTTTGCACCATTTGTCCACTTCCCGATAGAAATCTTCTACTGACAAAGGACCATTATACTTCAGCATCAATCCTACAACTACATGTTTTTTTTCTACCATGATTGGGCCTTTATGGAAATTTTAATTTTGGTTGGTTTTTTCTCATTATTGCCGGGTTTTTGAATCGTTTTTTGTTTTGTTTTTGTTGTCGGCAATGCTTATTTTGTTTCTATCATTGTTTATTTTTATTGAAACCGGATTTTCATAGTTGGCATTTTGCTTATGTTTTCTCTGGTTTTTTTAGTAATTATTTTTTATTGTGATGTGGATGCGAAAGGCGCTACCTCCGATATAACCTTGTAATGCCTGTATAGATTAAAAAATTGCTCTACAGTGGAATATAGATGGTTCATGTCATGAGTCAGCTGCTGCTCGAACCTCTCTGTATATGCTTTAAAGACAAAATTGAGGTAAATTGACCTTAAAAACTGGAAGAAAGGTATAAACTCCCACCTGTTGAGCTGGTCCATCTCGGCATAGCCGTCAAAATAAATATGCACTTTTCCGTTTCCAATCTTTGTTTTTCTTTTGTCCACTATAGCATCAACCTTGTTATAGTTGTATATAAGTATTCTCACCTTGACGAAATATCTTAGGTTATCAGATATCTGCTTCCATGGCTTCACCAGCCATTCAATGTGCTTTCCTGTTTTTGTGTCATGCTCAAATTCCTTGTGTATCCATAAATCAAATCCCCTTTCCTTGAGAAAGCCCAGTATATGCCTGTACAGGGCATTAGCATCAAATGGGCCGTCGTAATTAAGCCTTAAATGGTCTACAGTAAGCCTTAGCTCTGACATGCTAAAAGTTCACCTTTGGATTCTTTAGTATCTTCGGCTTTCATGGATTTACCTCATCTTGTGGAAGTACCTGTGCTCATAGGCGTCAGCTTCCATTTTCAGCCTTTCCTTGATCAAAGACTGCAGTTTCAGGAAAACGTTGTAATGCATCTTGTCCCACCATATTGCCTCTATTTTTTTCCATACGACATATTTGTGGTAAAAATTCCTTAAATTGGCGTAGAAAGCGCTTTCTTCCCATCTCTTGTCATAGTCCATCTCTACCATTCCCTTGAGTTGTACCCACAGCCTCCCCTTTGTAAAAGTTTTTTTGGTGCCATCCTTCATGACAACTTCCACATCCTGAGTGTCATATGTATGCAGAAAAAGGTTGATCCAAAACCTGTAATATTCATCCTCGTCCCTTCTCGCTTCCCATACATGGTATGTCTCAGGGCCAAAAGGCCCGGGATGCTTCACAATATACCTCTTCTCATAAAACTTATACTTGTTCATGCTGAAAAAAGAAGCAACGAATTCGTACAAGTCCTGCATGTCCCATACCCCCTTGTACTGCAGGTAAGTTATGTCCATGGGGCCGGACATTTCTCTGTGAGTTCTGGGGAACGGCTCTGCCATAAGAAAAATCTCGTATAGAACATATTTAAATGTTTCTACTATGCAAACTTTTATTGGACGCTCGGATTAATGATTAATATATAATCAGGCAAGCATCTTTTCCTGCCTGGCGCAGCTATCGCACAGCATAACTCCATTGACTTCCTTGACCTTCTCAGAATACTCCCCGCATTCCTGGCATATTCCCTCAGTCGGTATGATGCGGTTTATTGGCTTCCTGCTCTCCTCCTTCAGCTCGAATTTCTCAACTATAATCTCAAAGAGCTGTGGCTCTATTTTTAGAATATCTTTTATTGTAAGCAACCCCATTATTTCATTATCCTGGACAACTGGAAGATGCCTTATGTTATTGTCCCTCATCTTTATCATGGCATCATAGATATCAGCATCTGGATTTATGGTTATAAGCTCTGTCTCCATGAAATCTCTTACTTTTGCCTTTTTTACACTGACGCCTTTTGCAACCGCCTTCCTTACAATGTCTTTCTCGGTTATAATGCCTAAAGAAGCGCCATTGTCCTTTACAATTACTGCACCTATATGATTTGAATCCATTACTTTAGCGCACTCTGATAAAGTAAATTCGGACGTAACAGAAATAACATTTATCGTCATGGCATCCGCAACCTGAATTCCGGATTTCATCTTAACTATAGAATTGGTTTAAGGATTTATAAACTTATTGATTTAAAGGCTTGCTGCAATACAATCATGGTGTTATATATCTTGGAGTATTAATTTTGAAATCATTTTATAAAATACAAAAAATTATATAGTGTCATTATAACTAAATTTTCTATGAAAAAAGATAGGATGTATTCGGAACTTGCAAAATATTATGACTTAATTTACGGGTGGAAAGACTATGAAAAGGAATCCCAAAAAATTCATAATATCATAAAAAAATACAAAAAAACTTCTGGAAAAGATTTGTTGGATGTTGCATGCGGGACAGGTGGCCATATTCAATTTCTTAAGCATCATTATAGGATTGTCGGCATTGATTTGAACAAAGAGATGTTGGGCATTGCAAAGAAAAAATTTCCGAAAATAAAATTTGTTAAAGCAGATATGGCTGTTTTTGATTTGAAAAGGAGATTTGATATTATAATCTGCCTCTTTGGCTCTATCGGATATATGAAAACTTACAATAACCTGAAAAAAGCAGTTAATAACTTCTCAAAGCATTTAAATCCAGGCGGTCTGGTTTTAATTGAGGATTTTGTGCCAAAGAAAGACTACAAAATTGGAATTCCATGGGCGAATTTTATTGATAAGCCAAATGTTAAAATTGCCCGTATGAACCTGAGCAAAAGGAGAGGAGATATTGCGATAGTGGATTTCCATTTTCTTATTGCAACAAAAAAAGGAGTTGAATATTTAAGGGATTATCATGAATTAGGGCTGTTCGATATTAACAAATTTCTAAGGATAATGAAAGAAAATAATTTTGAGGCTAAATATTTAAAAGATGGTCTTATGAATGGCAGAGGATTGTATATAGGAATTAAATCTAGTAATTAATCAGAATCTCCACATCTTTCCCGAAAATATCCTTCAGGTTCTCAAACATCGGCTGCTTTATGAAGACTTTTGCAGGTATTTCAACTGTGGCAAGCGCTTTCTCAAGCTCCTCCATGGAGCTTTTTTGTACAGTCCCCAGGCTTCCATCCTCTTTTATCCTTGCCCTGCTTATCTCCTTCTCCTCATGGTCAATGTCATGTATTATGAAAGCGTCCTTGTCCAGCAATATTATCTCCCCGTACCTGCTGCCGTGCTTTACCCTTATCTTTGCCCTTTCGAGCTCCCTTCCCCTCTTCCTCTGCATATACTCCACTAAAAACTTAATCAGCTCGTTTGAGTCTTTCTGCACCCTGTCAACCTCATTCTTCGTAAGCTTCTTTTCGTCATAATCTTTCTTCGCCTGTATTATCTCATTCAGTATCCTCAGGAATTTTGCAGGTATCTTGCCCTGGCTTATGAGCTCATTCTCAAAAAGATTGACAACCTCTTCGTCCTGTATCTTCTCTATGCCCTCCATCCTCAGGACATCCCTTATTATAGTCACAATAGTCTCATAAATCTTCACCATATCCTGCTCTTCCTTGATCTTTTCTATCTGCGTGAAAAGCCTCTTTATCCTTTTTAGGTACTTGTCACTTTCATTCAGCATCTCGTCAATTTCCTTCCCGGTTATGTCTTTCTTCTCTCCATGCTCTATTGCTTTTCTGGTGTCTATCACTCTTTCCAGGGTTTTTATGAACTTGTCCTCAAGCAATTTTTCTTTCTGTACAAAAATCTGCCTCATCAAAGCAGCAGTTTCTTTAGGTGCAGGTGGAGGCACGCCATGAAGCATCAGGGCAGCCTGGGACGGGGTTAAGATAGCATAATAGATGTCTTCCATGCCTATATCCTTTAATTTTAATTCCACTCTCTTAAGCATCTGCTCTCCGGAGCCCATGAACATGTCAATTGCTTCTGCACTTGGCTTTATCTTCCCCATCTTGAGGAGGTATTTCCACGGCATGAAAATCCCGCGGTCGTAAAATGGGACACCGTCCCTGAGCAAAGTGAATATTATCGGGTTTGCTTCCCTTAAGCTGTCCCAGAAATCAGTCAGTATGTATACCTGGATGTTAAGCTTGTTTTTTATCCCTGTTAAGTCGCCTGCTTCAATTCCCATCCCTATGATTATTGCCCTTAGTTTATCCTTGAGCTCTGCCCTTGTCATCTTCTTGACATCGGTATCATCAATCACAATCCACACATCAATGTCAGATGTAGGGGTGGCTTTTCCCTGTACCAAAGATCCGGCAAGGACGTAGCTTATGATGTACTTCTCAAACTTCTTGAGCACCATTGTCTTGTGGACTTCCGCTATCTTGATAGCAGCTAACATGCCCCTGTCAAAAATGGGCGCAGACATTGCTATCAGCTGCAGCATCTCATATTTTGCATCATAGCAGTTTTGCCACAATTCCGATAAAATAACTGTCTGGGGCACAAGATTCTTGTCGATTTCCTGCGCAATGTTGCCCATAATGGCTGTCAGCTTGTCTTTCAGCTCAAACTTGGACATCTTCCTGCTGTCAGAATCATCAACCAAAACCAGCACATTTATTTTGTCTTTGTCTTCCGGCTTCTGCTCTTTCTGCTCTTCCGGCTTTGGCGGCGGCAATAAGGTTATGCCCGCAATATATTTGTCAAATTTCTCCAGGGCCTGTTTCTGGAACTTGTCCAGCTTTGTCTTTATCGCCTTTAATTTCTCCTGGACGTCTTTTGGCAGCTTGTCGAAAGCATCCTTTTCCTGCATGGGTCCATCTTTATCTGTCTTCTGCTGCTCAGCCTTGTCATTTTTCTTCTCGTATTTCTTAGATTTCTTGGCCATGCTAAAAAACCCCTGGTTTTTGCATCCTGAAAATTAGTGGATTGCGAGCGGGTTCGCAAAAATGTGAAATGGCGAGCGATGCTCTAAAAAAACCGAGCCTCGCATCTCGCAAATTTTCATGATGTTTGCTGATTTTTGTGTTTTTTGTATTGTATTTAAAGCTTTTGGCTCTTTAATAAAAATATTTATAAATGAGTCTGTTTCCGTATATATAACGGGGGCGTAAATAATTAATCATCAATAACCCCCTTATGTTTAGAAAATCTAACAAAATTATTAAAAATATAGGTTTTCTATTATAATATGCAAAAATATCAGGAAAATAGCAGGACTGAATGACTTATTCTTGGTTTAGGTAGCTATAACTCTGAAAACCTAGTGGTCAAAATGAGCATAACAGAAAAGCAAAAACACCAGCTGAAAAAGCTGATTAAGGAGCTTGAGCTGTATAAAGGCAGGCATACAGAATTGGTCAGCGTGTATGTTCCGCAGGATTATGACATTGTGAAGATCATAAATCATCTTGACCAGGAAAAGGGGACAGCTACAAACATAAAATCAGCTTCTACAAGAAAGAATGTCACAGATGCACTGGAGAGGATGATTCAGCACTTGCGCCTGTTCAAAAGGACGCCTCAAAACGGCCTTGCTGTTTTCTCAGGAAATGTTGCGGAGAGGGAAGGCCAGCAGGATTTCAAGGTTTGGAGCATTGAGCCTCCTATCCCGCTAAAAACCAGAATATACAGGTGCGACAAGGAATTTGTCCTTGACCTTTTGAGGGACATGATGGAAACCAAGGAAGTTTATGGCCTGGTCATAGTGGACAGGAGGGACGCTATAATAGCCCATCTCAAGGGGAAAACAATAATTCCCTTGCTGAAGACCCATTCTGAAGTTCCGGGAAAGACAAGGGCAGGTGGCCAAAGCGCAGCAAGATTCGAGAGGCTGAGGGAAGGCGCCAAAATAGACCATTTCAAGAAAGTGGCTGAATACCTGAAAGAGAAGTTCCTCGGAGACAAAAATCTGAAGGGAATAATTGTTGGGGGCCCAGGGCCGACAAAGTACGATTTCATTGACTCAGGCTACATAACAGCTGAAGTCAGGAACAAGGTAATAGCGATAAAGGATTTGAGCTATACCGGTGAATTCGGCCTGCAGGAGCTTCTGGAAAAAAGCGGGGATGTTCTTGCAGAAGAAAGCGTGATAGAGGAAAAGAAGATAGTTGGCAGATTTTTTGAGCTTCTTTCGACAAAGCCTGGAATGGTGGCTTACGGAGTGGAAGAGGTCATGAAAAACCTGAAGATGGGGACTGTTGACGTTTTATTAATCTCAGAAACCCTGGAAGACGCGAAGATTGAGGAATTTGAAAAGGAAGCTGCAAAAGTAGGGACAGAAGTGAAGATAATCTCCACAGAGACAAGGGAAGGCGCCCAGCTTACGGAAATAGGCAAAGCTGCCTCTATTTTAAGGTATGAGGTGAAGTGATGTCAATAATAAATGACGCGTTTGAGGACCTGTTTCCCGAAAAAAGTTTTGAGGATTTTAATTTCAGGGTGAATTATAATGACCGCTTCAAGCCGTATAATGCCAACGTGAAATACACAGGAAATTCTTTTGTCTTTAATTTGAGCAAAAAATGGAAAAATGTAAGCCGTGAGATTCAGATTGGATTGATGCAGGAGCTGCTGCTGAAGGCCTTCAAGGAAAAAAAAAGCACGTTTAACATTGACCTTTACAATAGCTTCATGAAAAAGATCCATATAGCCGCTCCAAAGACAAGAATAGACTCTTTTCTTGAGGAGTCTTTCGACAGGGTAAATGAAAAATATTTTCTTGGGATGGTTGAGAAGACAAATCTGGTGTGGCACAATTCCATAAGAAGGCTCGGGAGCTATGAGTACGGCTCTGACACGATTTCGATAAGCAAAGTTCTGGAAAAGGACCTTGATGCGCTGGACTATGTGATGCACCATGAGATGCTGCACAAAAAATTGAAGTTCGACAGCAGCAACGGAAGCTGCAGGCACCACACAAAAGCCTTCAGGGAGATGGAAAAGAGGTTTGAGAACAGCCAACAGATGGAAGAAAGGCTGAAAAGCATTGCTAGGCACGGGATAAGAAGGAGATTTCTCCTTTTTGGCTAGGAAACATTTAAATATAGCCCTGTTTTTTTCAGATATATTATTTGGTGATTAAATGGGCTCAAAGATTCTTCCTTTAGCTGCAATGGAAAAAGTGCTTAAGAAGTGCGGCGCTGACCGCGTTTCGGACAAGGCAAAAATAGCTTTAAAGGCGGTTGTCGAGGAAATTGCAGACCGGATAGCTGTAAAGGCAATACAGCTTGCCGTCCACGCAGGAAGGAAGACCATAAAGGCAAGGGATGTCAAGCTGGCAGCTAAAAGCTAGTTAAGTTTATAAGGCATGTATCGGGCTATTGTCTTAAGTTTCTGCAAAAAAGTGATATTATGGCAACAAAGTTGGAGTCTGTTGGAAATTTGCAAAAAGGCAGCTATATAGTATTGGAAGGCGCTGCCTGCCGTGTTGTTGACACACAGGTCTCAAGGCCAGGAAAGCACGGCCATGCAAAGGTAAGGCTGACAGCTGTTGGGATTGTAGATCAAAAAAAAAGGGTTGTTGTCATGCCGGGCCATGATAATGTTGAAGTTCCTATAATAGAGAAAAAGACAGCGCAGGTCCTGTCTATGCAGGGAGATACAGCAAACGTGATGGACTCTGAAACATATGAGACATTTGACCTGAAGATACCCGAGGAGTTAAAAGGGCAGGTTGCGGAAGGGATAAGTGTCCTTTACTGGGTTGTATTGACCGATAAAGTCATGAAGCAGGTAAAGGGTTAGTAACATTAAAGCTTATAAATACAATAGCAGTTTTCCGGTTTATAATAATTATTTTTTCAATGGTTTTTGTAAAACACGAAAAAATCAAAGATTTTTTGTGTCCTGGAAATTTAAATTTCCATGAAACCCAGAAAATTGAAAATTTTCGTTGCCGAACGAGCTAAAATTTGCATGAAAAAAACAACAAACAAACAATTGGGAATCATAAGATAAAAAAGGATTGAATAACATGGTTAAGTTCGCGGAAGCCGATGCAAGGAAATTCAGGAGCATTTTTGTCTGCAAGAACTGCAGCACTAAAATAAGGGCCAACAACATGAAGATCATACAGGGCAGGATAAAATGCAGAAGGTGCAAAAGCAATAAATTCCGCTCTGTAAGGAAGAAGTAAAAATGAGTTTTGACTTCCAGGCAATAGCGGCAGTTGTTTTTTTGATTCTATTGTCAGCTTATGTTTTTCTGAGCAGGAAAAAATTGACTACTCATGGCATTTTCCCGCTGTTTTACTTCTCAATGTACAAGACCAGGATTGGTTTGAGATTCATGGATAAGTTGGCAGGGAAATTTAACAAAACCATGAAGTTTCTGGGCTATGCGGGAATTTTAGTTGGTTTCCTGGGGATGGTTTTGCTGTCGTTCTCTTTGCTGCAGAACCTGTATAATCTTATTGTGGCGCCGGAAGCGCAGCCTGGCGTTGGCCTGGTGCTGCCATTCAAGGTAAAGGGCGCTTTTTTCGTTCCGTTCTTTTACTGGATAATCTCAATCTTTATAATTGCATTAGTCCATGAATATGCGCATGGCGTCATAGCCCGCGCCCATAAGATTAAGGTCAAGTCAAGCGGCTTTGCTTTTTTAGGGGTCTTAATACCGATAATTCCTGCTGCATTTGTCGAGCCTGACGAAAAGATATTGAGAAAAAGGCCGCATAAGCAGCAGCTCAGCATTTTTGCCGCAGGTCCGTTCTCCAATATAATCCTGGCATTTATTGTGCTGGGCCTTTCAGCTTTTATTTTGTCTCCGGTAGTGGATAATATGATGGAATACAGCGGAGTCGAGATAACGGGATTCATCGAAGGCAATTATCCTGCACAGGCATCCGGGATTGCGAAAGGCGAGATTGTAAAAAGCATAAATGGTAATGAAATAAGGAAACTGGATGATTTTTCGCAGATATTAAAGGAAAAAAATCCCGGGAATGCAATAAGGCTGCAGACTGACAAAGGCACATATAACATAAAGCTTGGAAAAAATCCTGAGGACGAGAGCCTGGCTTATCTTGGTGTCTATGTGCAGCAGGACTCATCAGTCAGGCAGTCATTCAGGGATAAATACGGCAACTTTGTCCCTGCAGCAATAATATGGATTGCCGGGTTGTTTGGCTGGCTGGTAATCCTCAATTTGGGCATTGGCCTTTTTAACCTGGTCCCTATCGGCCCATTGGATGGCGGCAGGATGATGCAGTTGGTTTTGCACAGGTTTTTTGAGAGTAAAAAGGCAGACAAGGTATGGTATTATGTCAGCATGGTCTTCCTGCTTATTGTTGTGGCCAATATAGGGGCAGCATTTATCAAGTAAATTTTTAAGCAGCTGTTATTTCTGGGATAAACATAATGGAGATAATACTTATAGAGCCGAGAAAACAGGAGAATCTTGGAGCTGTAGCAAGGGCAATGAAGAATTTTGACTTTGAAAATCTGATACTGATAAATCCAAAATGCAAAATAGGGGTAAAGGCAAGGAAAGTGGCAAAGCACGCCAACGACATTCTTGACAGGGCAAAAATAAAAAAATCTGGTTATCTGAAAAATTATGATTATTTGGTTGGAACAACCGCCATTCTAGGCACGGACTACAACATTCCAAGGAATGCAATAAGCATTGAGCAGTTAGGCAATAAATTATCAAAAATAATAAAGAGAAAAAATGCCGTTAATAAAAAAACAAAAAGTAATAAGGATTTAAGAATTGGCTTGCTGATCGGAAGGGAGACCATCGGCCTGAAGAATGAAGAGATTGACTTATGCGATATCCTCGCTACCATACCCTCATCTAAAAAATATCCGACATTGAATATAAGCCACTCTGCGGCAATAATGCTGTATGAGCTTTTTAGGGAAATAAGCGCTGAAAAGTCGAATTCCCGCATCAATTTCGCGGCAAAAAAAGACAAGGAGATTATTCAAGAATACATCAATAAAATACTGGACAAATTAGAGTTTTCGGCAAAAGAAAAAAAAGAAACGCAGAAAAAAGTATGGAAAAGGGTTATCGGCAAGGCCATGCTGACAAAAAGGGAAGCTTTTTCTGTCATGGGATTCCTTAGAAAATTGATAAAATAACAACATTTATAAAAAATAATTAACAAAAATATTGCATGGCAGACATATTGGCGGAAATCCTTAATGGATTTAGCGAAATTCTTTCATCTTTTGCAAAAGACCCTTCCATCTGGTGGCTCCTCGCCCCTATATTGTTATTCTGGCTTATAATCGAAGTTTATTTTGGGAGGTACAAAAAAGAAAAGCTCGGATGGAATACCGCACTGGGAAACGGCTTGAGCATGTTCTGGATTGTGGTGATAAGCCTGAAATCGCTTTTTGATGAAGCTCTTGGCTTGTTCAGCATAGATAAGCTTATTTTTGTTGTCTTTATCGCCATTTACTCAATTTTTATCATATTTGTCTCCTTTACCCATAAGCTGAAGGAAAATATATTTTTCCTTGTCTCTTCTCCCACAGTTATTTACTATCTTTCTGCAATAGCCATTTTATGGATTAATGATCTTCTTGCAATTACTTTATGGGTTATTATAGATTTAGTAATTCTTTATATCATAATATCAGTCCTTGAGGCGATACTGAGAAAGCTTATTCCTACTGCTCCTGCAGCAGAGCATGCAGAAATGCAGCTTGGAAGGGTTTGAATGCTGAAAAAATGATTGTTATTAACAAGGAAAGTGATTAGAATATGAAAAAAAGAGGGCAATTAAGCATATTTCTTCTGTTCGCCTTGGTTTTTATTATAGCCGCTGGTATTTTAATATTCTTTAAAAATGAAAATCTGGAAAAAACTAATATGGTATTGTCGGAGCCGAATTTCGAGCCGTACTTTTTTTTCCTTGAGAACTGCCTAAAAGATAAGGCTAAAGATTCTGTTAAAGAGGTTATGCTGAATGGAGGTTATTTAAAAGCGCCAGAACCGTATGTGCAGATAATATTTTTTTCTTATCCATTTTATTTGGTTGAGGGAAAGAATTATCTTCCGCCTAGGGAAACTATAAGCAGTGAATTGGAAAAAGCGTACAATGAGGTTTCTGTGCAGTGCTATGATGATTTATTGTATGCAAAAAACAATACCATGGAAATAAAATTGGGAAAAATAGATTCTGAGGCACTTATCACGAAAAATTCTGTTATTCTGAGAATAAATTACCCGGTGACAATTGGAACAGAAAATAAAAAAGAGTCCAGAGAATCCTACAGATTTGAGGTTCCTGCTGAAGTCGACTATGTTTATTCAGCGATAGAAGAGTTTATTAACGATGAAGAAGAAACGCCTGATGCCCTGTGCTGGAGCTGCTTATCGGATATTTCAAAAAAATATGATCTAAAGATAGATATGCAGGTTTTTGATGAAAAAACGGTCTTGTTTTCCTTTTTCCAGAATAAGACAGATTTTCCGATAACATGGATGTTTGCAAATGAATATGGGTAATAAAAGAATAAAAATATTTGGGTATTGGGTATTATTTTTGGTAGTTTCAACCATGGTATTTGCTCAAAATGGAGATATAGACTTCAGCTCTGCTGGCAGCATAGATGATGCGATCCAAAATGGAAAAATAACCCTTGACCAGGCAATAATGTCAGAAAAAGCTACAAATATGGTTAAGTCCCAGCTATTGAGCAATGAATACAGGACTGTTGTAAGTGTTGATACAAATGGCAAAATAGAAAACATAAATAATGGAGTTATAAGCACCGTATTAATCAAGAATTTTAATCTTAATGAATACAAAAATTTTAACGGGCAAGTCAAGATCAACAATGATGGCTCTATTACCATAACAAGCAACCAAGCCGCAACAGAAAATAAAGTTGTGAATTTAGAGCAAAATAATTTTGTTTTGGTTAAGGGAAGCAGTGCGACGATTAAAGGCAATGATGAAATTGGATTGCTGCCTAGCTCTGAAATTGAGTATAAGGGGACATTCATTAAAAACAATGGCGATGAAAAATTAGATATTATCCTTGGAAAGCCCAAAGTTGGTGGCAAGTATATTTCTTTTTCCGATAATACTCGGGAAATTAATGTTAATTCAGACAATGCTGAAGTGAGAATTTCTAAACAATCCCAACATGACATCATAAACAGAATTTCTGGCAATAATATAGATATAAGGAATGGGGGAATGGCATTTGAATTTAATGATGGCAAGTTCGAGCAAAAAGCTGATTTTCTGCAAACAGACAGAAATATGGTAATAAATGATATTCCAAACCAGGATGGTTATTTTGTGGCAAGCCCGGCAATAAATACCAAAAATATGATTATGAGTTTTGCCCCGGACGCAAATCAGCTTAATAAATTTAATCCGCTTAATGACAATAGGGTTTACTTCACTAATGTTCAAATAAGATTGCCTGATGATACCATTGTAGATGGCACAATGACTGAATTAGCAACGCGTTTTCATAGCACTGCTGCCGGTGCTGCCAGAGACTTATACCAGAATGAAATGGAAAAGGTAAAAAATCTTGATATGCCTAAATCTGAAAAGGACAGTTGGATAGACTCCCTGAATTTTATGGCATCGCAGGTAAGTCCGCAAATAATAGGGTTAGATGGTGGAAAAAGAAACATTGGCTACTCAACAATTTTCACCACAGATTCTGGCTTGGTCCTCATAGTGCCAGCAGAAGGTGAAGTGTTGTCAAAAGGCAGAAAACTTATTCCAGAAGGCCAGAAATCTTTTGCGATTCCTTCGGGATTAGCCAAATTTCTAAACAAAGAGAGCACAGAAGAAATGATAAGGATTAAAGCAAAAAGAAAGTAAGAGTTATTTGGCTTTCTTCTCAAAATACACCTTTACCTTCTCATTTCCAATAGGCTTTGCATTTCCTCCCAATCCATAATAAGTCTTCTCGGCTTCACCACCCCAGGAATATTCGCCTTTTTCCCTTTCCACTTTGCTCACTTTGAATTCATTAAGAGCAAGCCCTTTTTTCAGATGATAATAAATGCTCCTCATGGTCACTTTCGGAAAAATGGCAATATAAGCCTTGTAAATCTCATAACCATAGCCCTCTTTCATGAAAAAAAGGATTTCTATAACATTCTGCCTTATCTCCGATCTTATGGGTCTTCCTCTGGGCATAACAATATCGTATTATAATTCATATTTATATCTTTCTATATTGAAAATAATAATATACATATATATAATTAGAAATAAACAAATATATAAGTAGAAATAAACAAAAGATAGCAGGGAATAATAATGTAAAGCTGTGCTATTAGAAAAAACAAATAATATATAAAGAGAGAATTCTACTTAACCTCAAGATTTCCTTTCAATATGGACAACCAAACCCAAAAAACATATCCTAGGGATGTATTCATGTATCTTTTGAATACGATAGCCCTCTATGTAAGCGCTTTCAGCATTCTTAATCTTGTTTTTGAGTACATCAATGCCATCTTTCCGGACAAGCTCAATCCGTACTATAATCCAGGTGATGCTATAAGATGGATGCTTTCCCTCTTTATAATAATTTTCGGCGTTTTCATTTGGACATCGAGATTTTTGGGAAAAGACCTTGCAAAAAATCCCAGCAAAAGCGACTTGAAAATAAGAAGGTGGCTGATTTACTTGACTATATTTTTAGCAGCGCTTTTACTCATTGGTGATTTAGTAGCACTTATATACAACTTTTTGAATGGCGATTTGACTTTGCCTTTTGTCCTTAAAGTTATTTCCGTATTCATAGTAGGGGGAGTGGTTTTTTGGTATTACCTCTACGACCTTAAAAAAAAGCCAGGAGAATTTTCTCCGAAGGCAAAAATGATAATATGGGGTTCGATTATAGTAGCTGTCATAGTTATTGTCTATGGATTCTATCTTGCTGGCTCGCCGTTCAAGCAACGCATGGTCAGGTTCGACAATCAGCGCATCTATGACCTCCAGACAATCCAAAGTCAGATAGTTTACCACTGGCAGCAGAAAGACAAGTTGCCACAATCACTAGATGATCTTAAAGACAGCATTTCCGGATTTGCCCCACCAGTAGACCCTGATACAAGCAAGCCGTATGATTACAAAATAATAGGTAATTTATCGTTTGAGCTTTGTGCCGATTTCTCTTTGCCCGATTTTAGATTGTCAGCTACAGCACCCAGAGCCACACCACTTGGTGGATTCGGTGAAAACTGGGAGCACAAAGAAGGTCATGTCTGCTTCAGCCGCACAATCGACCCTGAACTTTACAAAATCAACCAGCCCGTAAAGCCGCTAAGAGAATAAACTGGTAATTATTTTCTCAATCTTTTTTCTTCTTTTGAAACCGCTATTATGGTCTTTAGAATAGCATCCGGCGTCAAAGACATGGAATCAATGCCGCACTTAACCAAAAATCTTGCAAATTCTGAGTTAGAGCTTGGAGCGTCTCCGCATATGCCGATTTTCCTCTTGTTTTTCCTCGCTGTCTTTATTATATCAGCTACCAATATTTTCACAGCCGGATTGTTCTCGTCATAGATATGGCTCACTAAGGCTGAATCCCTGTCCAAACCCAGTGTCAATTGCGTGAGGTCATTCGTCCCTATGGAAAACCCGTCAAATATTCTTGAAAATTCATCCCCTAAAATCACATTGCTTGGAATCTCGCACATGACATAAAGCTCCAGGCCGTTTTTATGCCGCTTTAGCCCATGCTTGCTCATCTCTCCAATCACTTTTTTCCCTTCCTCCACAGTCCTGCAGAAAGGAACCATGACTTTGATGTTGGTCAATCCCATATCATCCCTTGCTTTTTTGAGAGCCTTGCATTCCAGGGCAAAAGCCTCCTTGTATTTTTCAGAATAATACCTTGATGCGCCTCTCCATCCGAGCATCGGGTTTTCTTCCTTCGGCTCGAATTCCTCTCCCCCAATCAGGTTTGCATATTCATTGCTCTTGAAATCGGACAATCTTACAATAACATCATTGGGATAGAAAGCTGCTGCAAGCGTTGCAACTCCTTCAGCGAGCTTGTCGATGAAAAAGAACTCTAGTTTTTTGTCGTGATACCCTCTCGTCGCTTTCAAAATTGCTTGTTTTGTGTTTTCATCCCTTATTTTGTCAAAATGCAGCAATGCGAGAGGATGGACTTTTATGTATGAGCTTATTATAAACTCCTGCCTTGCCAGGCCGATGCCATCATTCGGTATAAAGCTGAGCTCAAAAGCCTGATCAGGATTTCCCAGATTCATCATTATTTTTGTCTTCGGCTTTTTTAATTTGCTTAAGTTTGTTTTTTTGATTTGGAACTTCAGCAGGGCATCATAGACAAAGCCCTGGCTTCCGTCCGCGCAGCTTACTGTCACTTTCTGCCCGTTCTTTACCTTCTCTGTCCCGTCGCCTGTTCCTACAACGCACGGTATGCCAAGTTCTCTGGCTACAATTGCTGCATGGCAAGTTTTTCCCCCTCTGTTTGTAACGATTGCAGCAGCAGACTTCATTATTGGCTCCCAGTCGGGGTCCGTCATCTCCGTGACTAGAACTCCTCCCTTGTTAAAATGCTCTATATCCCTTACGCTGTGGATTATGTGCGCTTTTCCCTGGCCTATCTTGTCGCCTATGCTCAATCCCGCAACAACTATTTTTCCTTTTTCCTTTAATTCGTATTTTTCCAGTATCTTCACGTTTTTCTGGCTCTGGACTGTCTCTGGCCTTGCCTGGACAATATACAGTTTGTTGCTCCTGCCGTCCTTTGCCCATTCCATGTCCATTGGCTTGAACTTTCCTGCTTTGCCTGAATAATGGTCCTCTATTATTGCAGCCCATTTTGCGAGTGTCAAGATTTCATTGTCATTTATGCAGAATTTTTGCCTGAAAGCCTCAGAAACATCAACGTTCTTTGTTGCGCTTTTTTCCCCTATGTGGCTGTAAACCATCTTTACCTGCTTTGCGCCCAGTTTCTTGCTTATTATCGGCCTGAATCCTTTCTTTAAAGTCGGCTTGAATACATAGAACTGGTCCGGGTTTACAGAGCCTTGTACGATATTTTCCCCAAGGCCATAAGCCGCATTTATCAAAACTGCATCCTTGAATCCTGATTCTGTGTCTATTGAAAACATGACTCCTGAGCTTGCCAAGTCAGACCTTACCATTTTTTGTATGCCGATTGACAAAGCTATTTTGAAATGGTCAAATCCCTTGTCTACCCTGTAAGAAATTGCCCTGTTGGTGAATAATGAGGCAAAGCATTTCTTGCAGTCCTCTATCAAAGCGTGCTCTCCTTTAACATTGAGGTAAGTCTCCTGCTGCCCTGCAAAGCTTGCATCCGGAAGATCTTCTGCAGTTGCCGAGCTTCTTACAGCAACATCCGTCTCCGGAGTGTTATACTCTTTTGAAAGCTTCTTGTATGCTTCCCTTATCTCCTTTTCCAGCTCCTCCGGTATCTCTGAATCAAGAATCAGCTCCCTTACTTTCCTTCCCCTGTCGGTAAGATTCCTTAAGTCGTGCGTGTCCAGGTCAGAAAGTATTTCTTTTATTTTTTCCTCTATTCTTGCCTTTTTTAGAAAAAACCTGTAAGCAGTTGCTGTAACTGCAAAGCCGTTAGGTATATTGACTCCTTTTTTTGTCAAATTCCGGTACATTTCCCCTAGGGAAGCGTTTTTTCCCCCTACTAAAGGAACGTCCTCTATTCCAAGCTCTTTAAACCACAGAATGAAAGCCTTCTTCTTTTCCATCAAGCACACTCTTTTTGAATAATAAAATAAAAAAGAACGGGTATTTAAATGTTTTTGGATTATGTTTTATCCAGTCGGCTATTTTTATTTATTATTGGTGCAAGTCTTCTATTTCGAAATAATGCGCCAAAACACCAACAACAAAGCCCTCAAGATTATGCTGAAGGTATTTCCTTAATCTTTCTTCCGGAGTATCCCCGAATTCAGCCATTGCCCTAACGGCCGTAGGTGTAGATCCTTCTACCAGCACGAAAGCATTATAATGCCCATTGCCAGAATAACTTACTCTTCTTATAATAGGAGTTGATGTGCCTTGGTGCCTTACAATTTGCTCCCAGAGCCTTACATTCCTGTCAACTTTTACTTCTCTAAACCCGATTCCCTCAAGCACATTTCCTATGTGACTCGGCTCCGCAGAACGTATTGGCGAAATACTAACCCTTGCACTTATGTTTTCACCAGATGCGTACATTTCATTAACCTCCGTCAAATTTTATCATTGAATCTTATTATCACTCAATTTTTTAAGAAAAAGCCCCTGTTTTCATCCGGAACTTAAAGGTTTTTCAGACCAAGCATAAAAGGACTTATCAGGAGCATAAGCTATCTAGAAATAAAACCAAAACCCGAAAAAGGAATTTGCTCTCATTATTACCTCACATTTTGTTATTAGTTTATAAATATTTCTTTAATTTTTATTAAGTATCATCGCAACATCATGGATACTTCCTTCAAAAGTAGCCCTCTGTGTAAATTTAAGTACTGTCTGATAACATTCCAAACTTGGCCTGTATACTATAAGTTTGCCATCGGATTTTCCAAAATTATAAAATCTTTGGACAAATTTTGGCTGTTGTTTAGCCATAGCATATAACCAAACAACATCAGCATTGCTTATGTCATATTCCATAATATCTGCTCCTATCTTTATAGAACTGTCGGGAGGCGTTGGAACTCCCCTTCTTCGTAATTCTTGAAATTTTTGGAGTGCTACCATGGCAGTTTGACAATGTGCTTCTGGTCCACTTACTTCTCCTCCCATAATTTTACCAACTGCTAAAACCGGCCCATAACCAACTCCCCAATCAACCATAGTTTTTCCTGGTCCAAATCCTACGTATGAAAGAAGCTGTATAATATGTTGGATTCTGGCGGGGGCATGGATTAGTCCCTTAGAAAACGCTATGCCTCGAAGCATGCTTTCTATTTTATCTTCATCACCCATAATACTCTCTAACCCCCTGTCTTGATAGACTTCAGTAAGGTGTGCTATTACAGATTCATCAATCCCGTAAGTGTCCAAATTTGACATGTATACAATAAGTATAACTTTATTTATAAATTTTACTATTATTTAGAAGTGACAAATTACTTAGCAATGTTTGTACTGCTGTAAAAATCTTTTTATATTAGGGGTAGTTTGTTATTATAATGAGGATCCTAGATTTATTCAGAAAAGCCATTGAAAAAAAGGACAAAGCCACTTACATTCCTTTTGAGGTTGTTAAAAAAGACAAGGGCAGCTACGAGGAATTCTATGGCAAATTAAGGGGCAGCAGCCTGATATTCCTGATTGTGGGAAAAAGGGGCTCAGGAAAGACCTCTTTGGGAATGAAATTCCTTGAGTTTTTCCACAAAAAAACAAATAGGAAGTGCTATACTTTAGGCTATGAAAATGCAAAGCTGCCATGGTGGCTAAAGAAAGTGGATTCAATAGAAAAAATACCTAATAATTCCATAGCATTGTTCGATGAAGGCGCCATATTGTTTTCTGCCAGGGAATCGATGAAAGAGATAAACAAGATTTTAGGGAAAATAATGGCCATAGCAAGGCACAAAAACCTGACTTTGATTTTAATAACGCAGAACTCTGCCATGATAGACCTGAATGTATTGAGGCTGGCAGACACTTTATTGCTCAAGGAGCCATCATTATTGCAGTCAAAGTTTGAAAGAAAGGCGTTGATGGACATATTCACGAAGATAAAGCCGAAATTTGAAAATTTGGAGGAGAAAAAGGCCCATTTCTATGTCTGGGACGATGATTTCCAGGGAATATTGAAATACTCTTTGCCTTCATTTTGGTCGGAGAATTTAAGCAAGTCATTCAGGAATGCTTAATTCTTGTTTTTATCCAAAGGGAATTTCTAGGTGATTATTATTGGTTTATGTTATTGAATTAATTTTATTGTTATTTTCCCTTTTTATTGGCTTTATAATTTTCTTTTAACGACTTTAATCGGCCTCTTTTTCATTTGCCTTAAAGCCTCATTGTAAGTCAACAATTTGTTTTTTGCCCCATGATATTGTATCACAGACTCCGCATTCGTCATTCCCAGCTTTATTGCAAAACCAACATCGTTTTTCCTCGTGATTGCCGATAAGAAAGCCGAGGCAAAAGCGTCTCCTGCTCCTGTAGTCTCAACAACCTTGACCTTATGCGGCTTTGCATGGTAGAAAAAAAGGCCGTCAAATGCATAGACTCCTTTGTCGCCATCCGTTATTGCAACTGTTTTCGGGCCCGCCTTATGGAGTTTTTTTAATAAATTAGGGATATTTCCTTTTCCTGCCAAAAGCATTGCTTCTTCCATGTTTAAGACTAAAATATCTGTCCTTTTCAGTATCGGCCTTAGATAGGGTATTCCATTTTTTGCGAGGTAAGAGCTTATGTTGAACGCTATTTTTATTTTCTTTTTCCCGGCGTAATCGGCCAGTTTTTTCAGTGTATCATAGGATTTTCCCATCATTGTAGAGAAATAGAACCATTTTGTCTTCAGCTTGCTTGGCTTTATCTCATTGAACCTTAAATCATTGTTCGAGCCCCTGAAAACCAATATTGTTCGGTCATGCTTCACACTGTCCAGTATTACCGAATAGCCTGTCCTTGAATTTTTTTTCCTCACTATCAAAGAAGTGTTTACGTGGTCTTTCTGCAAGTCCAGCATCACCCTGTGCGAGTTTTCAAATTTTCCTATTTTCCCCAAAAAAGCAGCCTTATGCCCAAGCCTGGATAAAGCAACAGCAGCGTTTGTCCCGCCGCCTCCGGTTGTTAAGATTAGTTCATCTATCAGTATTTTTGAGCCGACAGGGTAAGCAACGCATCTTTCCCTGCCCTTTAGCATTTCGCAGAACTCCGTCCTTACAAAAACATCAACAGTTGCAGAGCCGACAGTTATTACATCAAACATAAGAGTTTCCTAGAATAAAGAGTTTAAATAATTTATTGTTATTGCTGGTTTTAAATGCTATACTGATTTCTTTTTTTTAGTTTTGAGTGATGTAATTTTTTAAATTTGCATTTGCAATCTCCACAAGTTCTGCAAAAACCGCATTCATTACAACAAATATGTTTACCTAATTTACCAGCTGGTTCTCCATAAACTTCATGCATTGTTTGTTCTTTCTTTTTCATTTTTACCTTTCTACTCTATCCAAAACCTCATGCGCATCTATAGAAGTTAAAGTTTCCGCTATCTTTTCCCAGTCTTTTCCGAATTTGACTGAAAAGAATGTTTTCAGCATATCCTTCTCGTTATTGGAAATTCTTGCATTTTTGTCCGCATCTATCAATCCGTAAGGATAGCCTATAAAGACGGGGTCTTTGGCGTTGTCTGACAATAATGAGATTACTTCGTTTAATTTGTCTTTTTGCTCTTTATAGATTTCAAGCCTGAAGATATGCCTTGCCTTTTCATGCAGCTTGGCAAAAGACATGTCTGCCTTATGTTCATTGCTTTTTATCTCTGCAACAGGATTATAGTGCCATTTTCCCTCAATTTTAAAATTATTCAGCGCATTGGTTATCGAATTCCCTTTGTCGGTCATCAGGGTAGTTGTTTTGCTTAATCCGGATATTATTATTCCTTTTTTTATTGCTTTTTCAAATAATACATTCATATATTTTTTCTCATTGGTGAATGTGCACTGCAAGCTTCCGTCCAAGACAATAATATCCTCTTTTTCTAAAGTATCAATGATATTTTCCGCTATTTTTAATTCTGAAAATCTCCTTATTAAATTAGAAACATTTGAAATATTGGCTCTTGTTATTCCCTGTTTTATTGTTTCATCAAAAGAGCTAAGCAACAAGTCATTCTTATCCGGGATTATATTTTCCCTGCTTATTATTTCCGTATTGTAATAAATCTCATTGTCCTTTTCAATTGCATTGGTGAAGGCATAGAATTCTTTTTTATTTGACTTTATCCTCTTGTTGTTCTGGAATATTGAATAATAAACCCTTATCATGTTCAGCGAGAAATTGGCTGATTTTATTATTTCGGAGCTTCCGCCATCTATAAAGGCTATTTTATTATTGGTATTTGCCTTCCCTATATAATGGAAATTATTCCTGTCAAAGGGAAAAGCCCTGTAATTAGGGTCAGAGAATTTTACGCAGGTGTCTTTAGAGTCGAAAGCGCTGGTTTTTACCAATGAGATGATTTTGTTGAAGATTTCCTGCATATAAAACAGGCTAAGAATATTTATATAAAAAGGTTTGGTGTTTTGAAAGAAAAAGTTTGTATAAATCTTTTCCTTTACACAAATATTTGTAAAAGTGGGTTATACCTGAGTTTTTGGTTACTATGGTAATAGTTCTAGAAAAATCTTTAAATAAATCTACCTTTTGAATAATATATGAAAATTTTAATATTATTTTTGTTATTATTACTCACTATCAATACTGTTAATGCTAATGAAATTTTATTTATTGGATGGACTCCAAATCAAACTAATGTTAAGAATTATGAAGACCAGATTAATAGATTAGAAGGTAAATGTGTAAATCCATTAACAAATTCGTATTCAGCTGCTCAATGTCATTTTAATCTCAGCTACTATTATATAATGCTTTTTCGTGAAATTGCCTTAAATGTAGAAGAAGAAGGACTCCCTTTTGAAGCTATAACTACAGAAAGACAATTACTCTTGATAAATAAGTCAAATGAACATTTACTTGAAGTTATTAATATTTCTTGGTCTAATCTTACTGTAGAGGATTATGAGAAGAATGATAAGGGAGGGTTCCTAACAGGCAGCCTCTTCCTTTTAGTTGGAAATTATTTAGATTTAAAAGATTATGAAAGGGCACATCAATATTTAGATATAATAACCACAATGATGGATTTTTACCCAAATTCTAATAAAATGTTGGTTGAAATGTATAACAGATTCTACTCTTTGTTACCTCAAAAACCTAAAGTAGAATTAATTGGAGATATAGATCCATTATTTTTTAGTTCGCCACAAATAAAACCTAGAATAATATTGAAATCCGAAGGGGATCCATCGTTTAACAAGTTATCAGTTAATTATTTTGATTTGCAGGGTTTCAATACGGAAGTCATCGAAAAAGAAGATTCACTTTTTATTTTCAATGAAAAGATAATATTAGAAAAAAATTATGGTTTATTTTTCCCTTACGATAAGATTTATGCCAGATTGTATAATGTTAGCCCACCAAGAATAAGAGAAAATAGTACGGCAATTGATTTGGACGAATCCATAAATTTCTATGGTACTGCTTACTTCAAAGAAAATGAAATAAATTTAATTTTTGAAAGAAAGTCCAGTTATAAGATTCTTGTATTGATAAATACAATTTTTTTAATCTTGGGCTTATTTTTCCTAAATAAAAGAATAAAACATATGCGTAAAGAAAGTTTTGAACCAAAAAATTTAATCAAAGAGTGGTGGCCATTGCTTATATCAATATTGGCATTAGCTAGATTTATATCTTATGATTTTAGAATAGATGTAAGCCTCTTGAACATTTTAATTTTTAGCTTATTGATGTTTACTACAATAAAATTTTATCTTAAAAGAAAAAAGTTATTTTCTATTTCTACCCATAACAAAATTATCCAATAAAAATGTTATCATTTCCTCTTTCTAAACCCCATAAACGCTCTGCCTTGCATCATTGAGGTAAGGCTGTACGGTAATCAATCCTTTTTTTAACAATATCTCAAGTGCATGCCTCACTGTCCTCTCAGGGAGATAAGTCAGGTTAATGATTTCCTTCTGGGTTAAATTTCCTTCATAGGATAATGTCTGGTAAATTAATTTGGCTGAAGCAGGAAGATTCTTTGTTTTGCCCCTCGTTAATGTTATTGTCCTTTTCTTCAATTTATCTTCGATTGCATATTCCTTCGAAAATTGGACAAAACATGCATCATATTTTGACTTTTTGATCTCAACAAAATCATTTTTCAATTTAACCCTTACATCCCCATCCATTATTACAATAGGGTTATCTGTCTGTATATTATCTACAAGTATTTCAGAATTATTTGGCACTATCAAAGACGATTTCTTCTCTATTGAGGAAATAGGGGTTATTGACAATACTTTAGGCTCATCCAAAATAATAGGCCCATGCGCTGAATAGCTGTACCCGGTGCTTCCGGTAGGAGTGGCAATTATCAAACCATCTGCATTGTCTTTCCACAAAAGCTCATTATTGACATTCAGGTTGTATCTCATCAAAGAAGCAGATTTGGATGAAAAAATCCCTATGTCGTTCAAAGCAGGATAATAAACATTATTGGTCTTTGCAACTATCCTTGCCCTCCTGAATATATTGTATTTTCCTTTGGCAATCAAGTCAATATGCCTCTCAAAATTGTTCGCGTCAGAATGCGCAAGGAAACTGGATCCGGAAGCTATGCCTAAAACAGGAATCTCATTCTTCCCCAGATCCCTGAATGCATTAAGGATAGTGTTGTCATCGCCAACAGCAAAAATGACCTCTGCTTTCGATAAATCTTGGGCAATGCCAAGCTTTTTTTTCTTTAGATAGCCTGCTACCTGCTTTGCCAGTTCCAGCTCCTTGTTTGAATACACAAAATACATATTGCCTGTAAAATGGCTTATTTTATATAAATTTAGCGGTTTATAGGCAAATTTTGCCGCTTTATCATAACAACAGCCGTAAAATTGCCTCTACAAATAACTATTTTAAGAGGCTATTCCGCCAAAGCAATATGGATGCTGACACGGCATTGGATGGAATAGTACAAGATGAAAAAGGCATTGGCAATAACAAAACAGCTGTTGATGGTATTTCTATTGCTGGTGTTGATAGGTATATTGTTGAGATTATAAGAATATCTAAGATGTACCGGTTTGAATTAAGGGTAAGGCCGAAAGCAAAAAAACACGGGATGCCTAAAAAAGATTCTAAAATAGCAGGAATTGAAGGCCAGATAGGCAAAACAATAAAAGAAGGCAATGAGGAAAAGCAGGAAACAAGCCAATACATCGCAATAAGGGAAGAATTCAAGGACGAAAACATAACCTACGCAGACAATAAGATAAATGCCCGGGATAAAGAATATAAATACAGTACTGAAAAAATAAATACAATGTACCAGGAACTGTGGGAAAAGACGGGCTTCTACCAGGAAAAGACAACACAGGTCAAGGTAAGGGTGCAGTTATGGCCCGAGCATCTTCCTTACGACCATTTCAAGAGGAAGAGGGCATTCCTGTTCTGTTGATTGACCATAGATGCTCATAAACAAATTTTCTTTTAACCTTGGTATAATCTACTAAACCCATATTCTTCAATTTGACTAAATGGGTGTGAATTATTCTTTTATCTCGCTTTAGT